>NZ_JAKUDH010000069.1:0-1236 GCF_031570495.1 Pseudomonas sp. JL2 | reverse complement strand
GTGTAGTGGTCTAATGAAACCGGACACCCATTTAGGCGAGAATGCTCGCCAGATCGAGGTGTCAGATGACCAAACAACGCCGTTCCTTTTCTGCTGAATTCAAACGCGAGGCTGCCGACCTCGTGCTCAAGCAAAACTACAGCTACATCGAAGCCAGCCGTTCACTCGGCGTCGGCGAGTCAGCCCTGCGCCGCTGGGTTGATCAGGTTCAGCAGGAACGCCAAGGCGTCACTCCGCAGAGCAAAGCATTGACCCCGGAACAGCAGAAAATTCAGGAGCTGGAAGCCCGGATTGCCCGCCTTGAACGGGAAAAATCGATATTAAAAAAGGCTACCGCGCTCTTGATGTCGGAAGATCACGAGCGTACGCGCTGATCAATCAGCTGAGCGTCCATGAGCCGATTGATTGGCTGTGCAAGGTGTTTGAAGTCCCCCGTTCGTGCTACTACGCCCAGCGTCTTAGGCGTCGAACGCCTGATGTCGAACGACTTCGGTTACGCAGCCGGGTGAGCGAGCTGTTCTCGCAAAGTCGCAGTGCTGCGGGCAGCCGTAGCATCTTGTCGCTGATGCGTGAAGACGGTGAACAGCTCGGTCGGTTCAAAGTGCGCAGCCTGATGCGCGAGCTTGATTTAGTCAGTAAACAACCCGGATCACATGCCTACAAACGAGCGACGGTTGAACGGTTGGATATCCCGAACATATTGAATCGGGAGTTCGATGCTCCAGCACCCAACCAGGTGTGGTGCGGCGACATCACCTACATCTGGGCCCAGGGGAAATGGCATTACCTGGCTGTCGTGCTGGATCTTTGCACGCGCCGGGTGGTGGGCTGGGCGTTGTCGGAAAAGCCGGACGCCGATCTGGTTATCAAGGCGCTGGATATGGCTTACGAGCAACGAGGAAGACCTCAGGGTCTGCTGTTTCACTCGGATCAAGGGTCGCAGTATGCGAGTCGTTTATTTCGCCAGCGGCTGTGGCGTTATCGCATGCGCCAGAGCATGAGTCGCCGGGGAAATTGCTGGGACAATGCGCCAATGGAGCGCGTGTTCCGCAGCTTGAAAACGGAGTGGATACCGACCACGGGTTACCGAACGGCTCAAGAAGCCCAGCGCGATATCAGCCAATTCTTAATGCATCGGTACAACTGGATTCGCCCCCATCAATTCAACGGTGGGCTGGCGCCAGCTCGGGCCGAAGAAAAACTTAACGTCGTGTCCGGGATTAGTTGACCACTACA
>NZ_JAKUDH010000068.1:0-1244 GCF_031570495.1 Pseudomonas sp. JL2 | reverse complement strand
TGAACTGGCCTAATGATTTTGGACACTTCAATCGGGCGCTATGATGGCGCCCAAATCTGAGGTGTTTGGATATGCGCAAATCTTATTCCAGTGAGTTCAAGCTCAAGGCTGCCAGCATGGTGCTGGACGAGGGCCAGTCCGTTCCCGAAGTCTGTGCCAGCCTGGATATTGGCCCTACCGCCTTGCGCCGTTGGGTCGACCAGGTTCGCAAAGAGCGCTTGGGTTCGACCCCCGAGGGGGCTAAGGCGATTACCGCCGATCAGCGAGAGATTCAGCAGCTCAAAGCGTTGCTCAGGCAAAAAGACCTGGACATTGAAATCCTAAAAAAGGCCAGTGCTCTCCTGCTTTTGGACTCCAAAGATCATTCTCGTTGATCAACGAGCTGGACGAGCAGTACGGCGTTAACAATTGCTGTCGGGCGTTTGGGGTCAACCGCAGCAGCTTTTACGCCTGGCGTCAGCGCCAAGGCAAGGTGAAGCCTGAGCGGGAGAAACTCAAAGCCGTGCTGGTCGAGCATCACAAGGAATCCAGAGCATCCGCCGGGTCTCGCACCCTTTCCAAGGAACTGCAAGCAAAGGGGCATCGTGTCGGGCGACATCTGGCTCGCAGTTTGATGCGCGAAGCCGGTGTTGCCAGTCATCAGCGGCGGCGGCACAAGTACAAATCTTCCGGCGTGGAAGCGCTGGTAGCGCCGCATGTGCTCAAGCGCAAGTTTGATGTCACGGCGATCAACCAGGTGTGGTGTGGAGATGTGACGTACATCAAGGTGGGTAAGCGCTGGATGTATTTCGCGGCAGTGTTGGATTTGTTTGCTCGCCGGATCGTGGGGTGGTCGTTTTCAATGATTTCCGATGCCACGCTGACCTGCGAAGCGTTGCGAATGGCGGTTCAATTGCGAGGCTGTCCAAAAGAGGTGCTGTTTCATTCTGACCAAGGTTGCCAATACACCAGCCACAAATTCAGGAATGAGATGCGCAAGCATGGACTCCTGCACAGCATGAGTCGTAAAGGTGAGTGCTGGGACAACGCCCCGATGGAGCGTTTCTTTGGGAGCCTGAAATCAGAGTGGGTGCCAGACGATGGCTACAGCTCGGAGCATGAAGCCCGCGTGGATGTGCAACGTTATGTGATGCGATACAACAACGTCAGGCTCCATAGCTACAACGACTACCGGTCGCCGGTAGCCATGGAGAAACTGGCGGCGTGAAACCTTAACTGGTGTCCAGAATTACTTGACCAGTTCA
>NZ_JAKUDH010000067.1:0-1303 GCF_031570495.1 Pseudomonas sp. JL2 | reverse complement strand
TGTACGGGACAACCACATGGGTTACAAAAAAGTGCATTCACATAGGTGACACTTTGATTGAAACATAGCCATTCTTTGCGTCCCTAGCGTTGACGTGACCTAGGATCACCGGACCGAAGATCACATTCCATACCCCATCTTTGATCATCTCCATTCCAATGTTTTGATGCCTGAGCAGATTCCCCACGTATATCCGCAGACCCGCTCGATTAATGATTCCGCAACTATCAGCCAGGTAACACTCAACGTGGCTCGCATAGCCCATTTCCGGTAGTTTTTCCGGGTAAGCTCGGGTTGAGGGTGTATAGCAGGAGGCCGGGGTTTTCTGACCGAGCGCCTCGTGTCCCCGCTCGTGATTGTAGTGCTGCATAAATCGATCAAAGTGTTTTTGCTGAGCCTCCCAGGCAATGGCTGGCGGTTTGGGAAAAGTACTTTTCAATGTTCGGTGCATGCGCTCATGACGCCCATTTTGATCTGGCCGACCGGGCTCAATTCGCTCAGGAATAATCCCAAGGCGCAACCACCAGATCGACAACTGCGATAACCCTGCACGACCCGTACTGGCAAACGGCACGCCGTTATCGGTGCGAATTCGTTCAGGCATCCCGTATTCACGAAAAACGCGCTCGAAGGTTTGCTGGGTCTCCTTGAGATTGGTATTGGCCATGCTCTCGCAGGCAAGCAAGAAGCGACTGGCATGATCCATGATCGTCAGTGGATAGCACCAAACGCCCGCCCCGGTGAGAAATTGGCCTTTGTAATCTGCGCTGAAGAGCTGATTAGGCGTTTCTGCCTTACGCAAAGGCTTGGGGTAGACAGCAACACGCTGGCGTAACGGTCGAGACAGAATCAAGTCCGCTGCCTTAAGGATGTTGTAGATGGTCGTTTTCGACGGCGGATCCTGCCCCGGAAAGCGTTTCATCAGGTCGTTCTGGATCTTTTTAGGACCCGGAACCGTTTCGCCAGTAGAGCGAAACTCAATGATTGCCTGCCTCACAACCAATGGCACCACATAGGTTTGGTTGTGCCGTCGGCGGCTACGTTCGTCGAGCCCACTGGGACCCTCCAGTTCATAGCGCTCGACCCATTTGTAGCCAGTCTTTCGGCTGATCTGATAGTCCTGGCACAGCTGGCTAAAGCTGTGCTTTTCAGACAGATACTCAGCGATGAACATCACTTTGAGGTCCATAGGTTTCAGCTCTCTCCAGGGCATGGTCAGATCCTCGCGAAATCGACCCTGCCAGTTAAAAACTGTTACCTATGTGCGTGAACTGATTTGTAACCCATGTGGGTGAGTCATACC
>NZ_JAKUDH010000066.1:0-1314 GCF_031570495.1 Pseudomonas sp. JL2 | reverse complement strand
TGTCTAGTCCTGAAATAGGTTTACACCTGTTTCAGTCTCAAAACGCCCGATGCACCGCATCGGGCGTTTTGTATTTCAGGGCCAAATGAGGTCGCTTACGGTTATAGATTTCTATCGATTCCTCAACCATGCGCTTGGCTTGGGCGAGGTCTTTGGGACGGTGTAAAAGAAATTCTGTTTTCAGAATCCCATTCACTCGTTCCGCTAGGGCATTCTGGTAGCAGTCGTAGCCATCCGTCATCGAACACCTGACGCCATGCTTGGCGTGCAGCTTTTGGTAGAGATCAGAGCAGTATTGCGAGCCCCGATCGGAGTGATGTACCAGTGGCTGATTGGTTCTTCGGTGTCGAAGAGCTTTCGTCATCGCCCGGATGACTGACTCGGTATGCAGGCTTTCATGCACATGATGGCCGACTATTTTGCGCGAGAACGCATCAGTGACCAGACTTACGTAAGCGACGCTTTGCTCGGTCGGTAAATAGGTTATATCCGCCACCCACACCTGTTCCGGGCCGGTGGCAGTGACTTGGTCAGGGCCGGGCTTGAGCCGATTCGGATGTCGACGGAAGCGATGATGACTGTCGGTAGTCTTGTGATAAGCGCGTTTGCGTGGGACCAGTTGTCGCTGGTCTCGCAGAATATCGAACAATCGATCTCGGCCTACCGTTTGCGTTAGTTCAGGTTCGGCTTGCATTAGCCCATGCAGCTTACGGGTGCCCAACCGAGGCATTTCAAGGCGTGCCTCCAGCACAAACCCCAGCACCTTTTGCGCATGGCTAGCTTGCGCGTCGTAAGCTCGATTGCGCTTGTAATACGCCTGCCGTGAGATGCCCAGAAACTGGCAAGCCCTGGTGACACTCAGGCCTTCGATTTGCCCTTGGCTGAGGACTTGCCGGATCGCTTTTTTACGACAGAAACACCGTAATCGTTTTTCAGCACGTCAACGACAGCTTCAAAAAATTGGGCTTTCTGGTTGGCAAGGGCCAGCTTTTCTTCCAGCTCCTTGATTCGCTGCTCTGGTGTCAGCGGCAAATTTGGCTCGGCCATCGGTCGGTTCCTCTGGGCACGAATGGAGGCGCCTTGGCTCCAGTCCTGCCGCCCATGCTTGCGTAACCATACCAACACAGTCGACCGGCCCTGAATCCCATAACGCCGTTGAGCCTCTTTATAACTCAGTTCGCCCTTCTCAACCTGATCGACAACCGCCAATTTAAAGCCCAGCGTGTAATCACGCTGACTACGCCTTCTTCCTGAATCCATTGGTTCCTCCTGAGGATAGGTCAGAAGGTGTAAACCTTATTCAGGACGAGACAC
>NZ_JAKUDH010000065.1:0-1344 GCF_031570495.1 Pseudomonas sp. JL2 | reverse complement strand
TTCAGCATGTTATGCCCGAACACAAAATTTCTGACAGTCCCGGCCACTTAGGGTTCCGCCCTTACGGCGGGTCACTTTCGAAAATCCGGAAGCCGGCCCAGGCGAAAGTAACCAAAGCGCTTCTGCCCCACCACTCGGAGCCTCGCCTAGGCTCGGCATGCCCTCACTCCGGCATTGCTCCGTGGGCCGCCGCGAAGGGCCATCCATGGCCCAGCGCGGCTACCTCGGCATCCATGCCGAGGTGCCCACTGCGCAATGCCTGCGTTCGGCCAGCGTGGTTAACGGGGCGCCGAGATCAACGCCCACCGCGAGGCGGCCTTATAGCCGACCTGATTTTTTGGTGATCGCGTTCCTCCTGTGGGAGCGAGCTTGCTCGCGAAGAGGCCAGCACATCCAACATCGCCGCAAACTGACCCTACGCTATCGCGAGCAGGCTCGCTCCCACATAGGTTTGCGGGTGTTCACAACATTCGCACACGATACAAAAACCTGTGGGAGCGAGCTTGTTCGCGATGACGCCAGCACATCCAACACCACCGCAAACTGTCCCTCCGCCATCGCGATCAGGCTCACTCCCACAAAGATCCAATCAGTTTTTGCCGTTCGATAATCGCCCAAAACCCGCAAACGACAATTGAACCGATCCCAGCCGGCCCTTCACCATCCCTAGCACAAAACCAATAACAACAGGTTCGATGCCATGCCCATAGACCCCGCCTCATCCGGCTGATCCTTCGATCGCCTTACCGTCCAGCTCCACAGTGCCGACTGCAACCCAAGGTTGCGGCAGCGACCCGCTTTGCCCACAAAAACTAGAGACATGCCCATGAAACCTACACAGCATTTATTCCCCAGTCTTATCGCTATCGCCCTGTCTGGCGCCACCCTGCCCGTCCTGGCCGCAGAGTCGGGTTTTGTCGAGGACGCCAAGGTCAATCTCAACCTGCGCAACTTCTACATCAACCGCAACTTCACCAACCCGGCTAACGCCCAAGGCAAAGCCGAGGAATGGACCCAGAGTTTCATTCTCGACGCCAAGTCCGGCTTCACCCAGGGCACAGTCGGTTTCGGTGTAGACGTGCAGGGCATGTACTCGCTCAAGCTCGACGGTGGTCGCGGCACCGCCAATACCGGATTGTTGCCGGTGCATGACGGGGGCCACCCGGCCGATGACTTCGGTCGCCTGGGTGTCGCACTCAAAGCCAAGGTGTCGAAAACCGAGCTGAAAGTGGGCGAATGGATGCCGGTGCTGCCGATCCTGCGCTCTGACGATGGCCGGTCCCTGCCGCAGACTTTCCGCGGTGGTCAGGTCACCTCCACCGAGATCAACGGCCTGAGCCTGTA
>NZ_JAKUDH010000064.1:0-1367 GCF_031570495.1 Pseudomonas sp. JL2 | reverse complement strand
GGGCATTAATGAGATGGTCACCCCCACACCCTGCGAGGGCTACGCTTTCGCAGGGTGTTTTGTTTTCGGAGGCCATCATTATGAGCGAGTCAGCGCTGATCGGGATCGATCTCGGTAAACACAGTTTCCACCTGCACGGCCAAGACAAATTGGGCCGAGAGGTGTTTCGCAAGAAGTTCTCGCGTCAACAGATGATGACGCTCTTCGGCAATCTGCCGGCCTGTACCGTGGTGATGGAAGCTTGTGCCGGGGCGCATTTCGTCGCTCGCCAGCTGATGGCCATGGGGCATGAAGCCAAACTGATTTCCCCGCAATTCGTCCGCCCCTTCGTCAAAGGCAACAAAAATGACTTCGTGGATGCCGAAGCCATTTGCGAGGCGGCTTCGCGTCCATCGATGCGCTTCGTTTCGCCTAAAACCGAGGCACAGCAGACGCTTTCCGTTCTGCATCGCCTGCGCGAGTCGCTGGTACGCGATCGCACCAAAACCGCCAATCAAATGCATGGTTTCCTACTGGAGTTCGGCATCAGCCTGCCCAAGGGCCTGGCGATCATGAAGCGGTTGGCGAGTATTTTGGCTGAGCATGAGTTGCCCGTTCGGTTGACAGTGCTGTTACAGCGCTTGCATGAGCATTTCTGTTATCTGGATGAACAGATCAAGGCGCTGGATAAAGAGCTGGCAAGCCAACTGGCCGACGATGATCTCGGCAGCCGCTTGCTGAGCTTGCCGTGTGTCGGGCCGATCACCGCCAGCCTGCTGGCTGTAGAGATGGGGGACGGCAGGCAGTACCGATGCAGCCGTGACTTCGCCGCCTCCGTGGGCTTGGTGCCCAGGCAGTACAGCACCGGCGGCAGGGCTAATTTGCTGGGTATCAGCAAGCGCGGCGACAAGCACCTCAGGCAGTTGCTGGTTCAATGTGCTCGGGTCTATATGCAGAGGCTAGAACACCAGAAAGGGGCTCTGGCCGACTGGGTGCGCTCATTGCTTGGGCGACGACACTCGAACGTGGTGGCCTGCGCCCTGGCTAACAAGCTGGCGCGGATCGCGTGGGCGCTAGCGGCTCACCATACGCAATATGAAGCAGGGCCAGACGCGCTGAACGCCTGACCCTGCGGTTGTTGCAGTACCACGAATCACCCTTCAGGTTTTGCGATAGCTGAACAACGGATGACGTGAACGGCCCACCGGCCTGACGAAGAACCTGACATAAAAATCGGCTTCAGAAGCCGCGGCATTTTTCAGGATCGTCAGGCGCGACTCTCATCGTGGCGCGGGGCATGCCCTGGATCGACGCCGGATAGATTTAAGCAAGCCAACCACTTCACCCATTAATCAGTATTGCAAAAATGGGGGTGACCATAGATTTTT
>NZ_JAKUDH010000063.1:0-1372 GCF_031570495.1 Pseudomonas sp. JL2 | reverse complement strand
GGGACTGTCAGAAATTTTGTGTTCGGGCATAACATGCTGAAGAGGTGCATGTATGCCAACCAAAAAGAAGACGGCCTTGGAGGCCAAAACCGAGCTTCCTTCGATCCCGAAGGAGCTGATTGATCAGTTCGTCAAAGGCCCAATGACTGCCGAGGCGATTCAGGATGCGTCGATGGCCTTCAAGAAGGCGCTTATCGAGCGAGCCCTTGGCGCAGAGCTGGGCCACCATCTTGGCTATCCTCAGGGCGCGGAGCGCCCTGAGGAGTCTAATAACCAGCGCAACGGTAAAAGTGGCAAGACCGTTTTGACAGACGACGGTCCGCTTCGTCTGGAGATTCCCCGAGATCGCGATGGCAGCTTTGCGCCGATTCTGATTCCCAAGCATGAGCGGCGCTTTACCGGTTTCGATGACAAGATCATCGCCATGTACGCTCGGGGCATGACGGTTCGCGAGATTCGCGCATTTCTCTTGGAACAGTACGGTACGGATGTCTCGCACGACTTCATCAGCTCAGTCACCGACGCGGTGATGGAAGAGATCGGCGCTTGGCAGCAACGACCGCTTGAGCCGATGTACCCGGTCATCTTCTTCGACGCGCTGCGGGTCAAAATCAGGGAAGAAGGTCTGGTCCGCAATAAGGCAATCTACTTGGCCTTGGGCGTACTACCGGACGGAACCCGCGATATCTTGGGCATCTGGATCGAGACAACGGAAGGCGCCAAGTTCTGGATGAAGGTCTTCAATGACCTCAAGACACGCGGCGTCGAAGACGTGTTGATTGCTGTGAC
This sequence comes from Pseudomonas sp. JL2, assembly GCF_031570495.1. Lineage (NCBI taxonomy): Bacteria > Pseudomonadati > Pseudomonadota > Gammaproteobacteria > Pseudomonadales > Pseudomonadaceae > Pseudomonas > Pseudomonas sp. JL2. The sequence continues at coordinate 583 of NZ_JAKUDH010000063.1, read as the reverse complement.
CGATGGCCTCAAAGGCATGCCAGAAGCCCTGAGCGCGGTGTTTCCTGAGACGACGTTGCAAACCTGCATCGTGCATCTGATCCGCAACAGCCTCGACTATGCAGCCTGGGACAAACGTCGGGAGCTGGCCAAGGCTCTCAAGCCGATCTATCAAGCGATCAACGCCGAGGCCGCCGAAGTGGCTCTGGACTCATTCGAAACCGGGCCGTGGGGCAAGCAGTACCCGACCGTCGTGGCTGCCTGGCGACGCGCCTGGGATCGAGTTATCCCGTTTTTTGTCTTCCCACCCGCCATCCGGAAAGTGATTTACACGACCAACGCAATCGAGAGCATCAACGCTCAACTGCGAAAGATCATCAAAACGAGGGGACACTTTCCAACCGATGATGCTGCCACGAAGCTGATCTGGCTGGGCTTGCGCAATATCACAGCAAACTGGGGCAGTGCGGCCCATGATTGGAAAAGTGCGATGAATCAGTTCGCGATCCTGTACGGGGATCGGTTCATCAGGCCGACGTGGTAAATGAAGGTCTGCCTAACGGCAGGCCGTTACCGGCCCGCACACAAAAAATCTGACACTCCC
>NZ_JAKUDH010000062.1:0-1423 GCF_031570495.1 Pseudomonas sp. JL2 | reverse complement strand
GGCGGTGATGGCCTCATCGCGAGCAGGCTCGCTCCCACAGAGTTCAGTATCTGGACAGAAAGTGGACGTGCAGAAACAACAAAGCCCTCGCATTTCTGCGAGGGCTTCGTATTTGTATGGTGCGGCACCAGGAGTAAAACACAATGCGCAGAACCCTTTAAAATAAAGGATCAAGCGTGTTCAGAATATAAAGAAGGTACTCAAATAGGTACTTGGCCCCCCCGTCGTGCGAGGGGCGTCTGCCTGGAAACTCAGGCCGCGATGATATGAAATTCCGTGGCCTTGGCAATCGGCCTGACGTGATTATTCTCGCGCTTCATTTCAACAAGCCCGTAACCAGACATGGTTTTTAGCGTCCGCGACAGGTTGCTTACCTTTCGCCCAGTAGCCTCGGCCAACGAGGTCAGAGATTCTGGCTGAGTTTCTTTGATGAGCTTGAGCAGCGCCCGGTTTTCGTCACTCAGCACCTCGGCCAGCGACTTCATGGACGGGAACCAAATTTTGGGCTCGGTTGCCTTGAGCTTGTACTCGCCACAGGCAATCGCCAATACACGGGCACGCATCTGCGCTTGCGACATGATGCCAATCTTTAATGTTTTCATTTCTTCACCTGCTCCAACACACGGTCAACGTCTGCGAAAAAATCCCGTAGCAACTGCTGAGCGTCTTTGAATTCATAGGGCAAGCCCTTATCCGTGCTCGACCGATGCTTATGGTCGTAGGGTAGGACCTGGCCCGCATATTTGAACTTGGCGGGCTTCACCAAGTGGGCATTGTCATAACCAAGCACCCTGGTTCCACCTCGATCATGCAGGGTGAGCGAGTATTTAATCCCATGCGGGATATGCTCAGAAGGCTCAACCTGGTAGGCCTCAATCTTGGCCCAGTAGCCACCCTCCTGAGCCAAAATTTCTTGGTGCAGGCTCAGTAATGTGTCGAGCCCATAGTCCCTTTGCATGTCACAAACCTTATCATCTGTTGATAAAACGTCAAGGTAGGAAGCAGGTTCACTCAGTCCTCTCGTCGCAACCCTCTAGGCTGCCCACGCAGCCTGCCTCGCGGAATCCCTGCATTGGCAGCGCAGGCGCCCCAGGAAGGTAAAACGGGGACAGATCACGCTTAATTTGGCGTCTGCATATTCATTTCAGCTAGGAATCGTGGCCTGTCCCCGAATTTGTCCGGGATTGGGTGGCGGCCATGCACGGGTAGGAAAACCGGGAATCAAGGCTCCCGCACACTCGAAGGCGTCCCGCGCAAAGCCGCCATAACGCATATCGCAGACACAAAAAACGCCAGCATTAGTAAGCGAGGCGCAGCTGATACGCCTTGATGTACTTCGGGTTTCTTACGCCCGGTCGCTGAGTTGGCAGCGACAGTTGGAAGGTAGCGGTCGATTGGATAGGGGACAATCGTGGCGCCATGC
>NZ_JAKUDH010000061.1:0-1574 GCF_031570495.1 Pseudomonas sp. JL2 | reverse complement strand
GTAACGGTGGTGTCAGCCGGAGTGGCGTCGATGTCCAGTTTTTCGTAGTTACCGCCCTGGGCGTCGTCGATTTTGACGCTCAGGTTATCGCCGCCAGCAAGGGCGTCGTTCTGGGTCACGAAGTTGACCGAGCCGCTGCTGGAGCCAACCGGGATAGTGATGCTCTGGCCGTTCGATAGGGTGATCACCAGCGGAGCGCCGGTGACCGGGGCGTTGACCGAAGCGGTGTAAACCACGGTGCCGCCTTCAGCCACGGAGGAGGTCGCGGTGAGGCTGACGGTCGACGTATCAATGGTGTCAGTGACATCGGTGACGGCTGGCGTGGTGCTTGGCACCAAATTCTCGAAGTTGCCGCCGGTGGCGTTATCAATGCTGACTTCGACTTTGCCGGCGTCTTTGTAGACGTCGTCCTTTGGCGCATCGACGGTCACAGTGCCGGTGGTAGCGCCGGCAGCGATGTTGATCACTGCGCCGTTGCTCAGAGTCACGGTCACTGGTGAACCAGCGGCGTTGGTCAGGGTTGCGGTGTAAACGATCGAACCACCTTCGGCAACCGAGTCGGTAGCGCTCAAGGTCAGACCGGTCGTGTCCTGCACGTCAGTGACAGTCGTGTCCGCTGGAGTGGCATCGATGTCCAGTTTTTCGTAGTTACCGCCCTGGGCGTCGTCGATTTTGACGCTCAGGTTGTCGCCGCCGGCAAGGGCGTCGTTCTGGGTCACGAAATTGATCGAACCGCTGCTCGAACCGACCGGGATGGTGATGCTCTGGCCGTTCGACAGGGCGATTACCAGCGGAGCGCCGGTGACCGGAGCGTTGACCGAAGCGGTGTAAACCACGGTGCCGCCTTCGGCCACGGAGGAGGTCGCGGTCAGGCTGACAGTCGACGTGTCGATGGTATCGGTGACATCAGTCACTGCCGGAGTCGTGCTCGGAACGAGGTTCTCGAAGCTACCGCCAGTGGCGTTATCGATGCTGACTTCAACCTTGCCGGCGTCTTTGTAGACGTCGTCTTTTGGTGCATCGACAGTTACTGTGCCAGTGGTGGCGCCGGCAGCGATGTTGATTACAGCGCCGTTGCTCAGAGTCACGGTCACTGGTGAACCAGCGGGGTTGGTCAGGGTTGCGGTGTAAACAATCGAACCGCCTTCGGCAACGGTGTCAGTGGCCGAGAGTGTCAGGCCAGTCGTGTCCTGCACATCGGTAACGGTGGTGTCAGCCGGAGTGGCATCGATGTCCAGTTTTTCGTAGTTGCCGCCCTGAGCATCATCAATCTTGACGCTCAGGTTGTCGCCGCCGGCAAGGGCATCGTTCTGGGTCACGAAGTTGACCGAACCGCTGCTGGAGCCGACCGGGATGGTGATGCTCTGGCCGTTGCTCAAGGTTACGACCAGCGGAGCGCCGGTCACGGGAGCGTTGACCGAGGCGGTGTAAACGACAGTGCCGCCTTCAGCTACATTCGCGGTCGCAGTGAGCGAAACCGTGCTGGTATCAATGGTGTCGGTTACGTCGGTGACGGCTGGCGTGGTGCTTGGTACCAGGTTTTCGAAGTTACCGCCGGTGGCGTTATCGATGCT
>NZ_JAKUDH010000060.1:1116-1614 GCF_031570495.1 Pseudomonas sp. JL2 | reverse complement strand
TTCACCCTCATCCACCCCAACCTTAGCCGCCGGATCCTGACTACCAACCGCCGACCGGCACCCACCCTTCCCCGGACAATCCACCAATCCCAACGGATCCACCCACCCCGTCGGGTTCAGGGTGTAGCGATACCCGTTGAGGCCGCCCGCCAGTTTGCTCGGGTCAGGCGTCAGGTAGCGGCCGGTTTCCGGATTGTAGTAGCGGTGCCGGTTGTAGTGCAGGCCGCTTTCGGGGTCGAAGTATTGGCCCTGGAAGCGCAACGGTTGTTCCAGCTGTTCGCCGCCGCCGTGGACCAGTTCGGTGGTTTTGCCGTAGCCGCGGTAGCGTGCCGACCAGACGATGGTGCCGCCGTAGTTGGTCAGTTCCTGGGGTGTGCCCAGGTGGTCGAGGTGGTAGTAGAACGGGCAGGCGTTCGGGCCTTTGCCGTCGAGCAGGGCCAGTGGGCGGAAGGTGCCCGGTTCGTAGACGTAGCTGCGGTGGTGGCGCGGGCTGCTTTC
>NZ_JAKUDH010000060.1:0-1109 GCF_031570495.1 Pseudomonas sp. JL2 | reverse complement strand
GTAGCGTGCCGACCAGACGATGGTGCCGCCGTAGTTGGTCAGTTCCTGGGGTGTGCCCAGGTGATCGAGGTGGTAGTAGAACGGGCAGGCGTTCGGGCCTTTGCCGTCGAGCAGGGCCAGTGGGCGGAAGGTGCCCGGTTCGTAGACGTAGCTGCGGTGGTGGCGCGGGCTGCTTTCGGCGACGACCTGGTCACCCTGCCAGAAAAATTCCGTGGTCAGGCCGTCCACGGTCTTGCTGATGCGTCGGCCGAAGGCGTCGTAGCGGTAGGACGTTTCGCGCCCGTGCGCCGTGGTGACGCCGATCAGTCGGTGTTGGCTGTCGTAGCGGTATTCGCTGACGAGGCACTGGGCCTTGCCGCGCCGTTCGCGGATCAGGTTGCCGAAGGCGTCGTAGCGGTAGGACGTTTCGCGCCCGTGCGCCGTGGTGACGCCGATCAGTCGGTGTTGGCTGTCGTAGCGGTATTCGCGGACGAGGCACTGGGCCTGGCCGCGCCGTTCGCGGATCAGGTTGCCGAAGGCGTCGTAGTCGTAGTGCCGGTCGCCCTCCATCAGCAGGCGGTTGCCCTTGAGGTGGNGTGCGCCGTGGTGACGCCGATCAGTCGGTGTTGGCTGTCGTAGCGGTATTCGCTGACGAGGCACTGGGCCTTGCCGCGCCGTTCGCGGATCAGGTTGCCGAAGGCGTCGTAGTCGTAGTGGCGATCGCCCTCCATCAGCAGGCGGTTGCCCTTGAGGGTCGTCGGGCCGGGGCGGTCCTGCATCAGCAGGTTGCCGGCCGGGTCGTGGGCGAAGTGTTCCGGCGGCTCGCTGTGGGAATAGTCGATGCCGATCAGGCGATCCAGCGGGTCGTATTGGTAATGGCGGCGGTTGCGCTTGTCGGAAATGGACTGCAGGTTGCCATTGGCGCTGTAGGCGTAATCGCGCCAGAACAGTTGCTGCTGGTTCTGCCACACCGTCTGGGCCTTGAGCCGGCCCTGTTCGTCGTAGTCGTACTGGCTGAGCAGCAGGCCTTGGCGGCGCTGGCGTTCGCGCCCGCCACTGAGCTGGTGTTCGGTGAGGCGTGAGCCGTTCAGGTCGATGGCCGTCAGCGCGCCGCCCCGGGCGTGGTGGTA
>NZ_JAKUDH010000006.1:0-280001 GCF_031570495.1 Pseudomonas sp. JL2 | reverse complement strand
GGCAACATCGAGTACCTGGGGCGTCTCGACCATCAGGTGAAGTTGCGCGGCCAGCGCATCGAGCTGGGGGAAATCGACTCAGCGCTGCTGAACCTACCGGCCATCACCGGCGCCTGCACCCTGGTCATCGACAACCGCCTGGTAGCGTTCTACAGCAGTAGCACCGCGCAGTCGGATCTCGACACCCAGCTCGCGGCCGAACTGCCGGCGTACATGGTGCCGGCAGTGTGGGTGCAAATCCCGGCCCTGCCCCTGAGCACCAACGGCAAGATCGACCGCAAGGCCCTGGCTGCCCTGCCCCTGCCAAGCACCCAGAAAGACTACGCGGCACCGCGCAACGAGCTGGAACGCCTGCTCTGCCAGTTGTTCGGCGAACTGCTCGGCGACACCTTGACCGGCGGCCGTGAAGTCGGCACCTCGGACAGTTTCTTTGCCCTGGGTGGTGACTCGATCCTCGGCCTGAAACTGATCTCGCGCCTGCGTGAACAGGGCTATTCGCTCACGCCACGGGACCTGTTCCGCTCGCCGACCCCGGCGGCGCTGGCCCACGTGACCACGACACTGTTGACCCAGGCCGAGCAAGGCGACGTGAGCGGGCCAATGCCGCTGATGCCGTTGCACCAGTGGTTCTTCGACCAGCAGCAGGTCCAGGCCGCCCACTGGAACCAATCGGTGCTGGCCGACAGCGACCGTCGCCTGGAACCGGCCATCGTGCAAGCCACGCTGGACCGGCTGGTGGCCCACCACGACGCCCTGCGCTTGCGTTTCAGCAACATCGACGGGCAATGGCAGGCGCACATCGCGCCGGTGGCCCCGGCCCAACTGACCCGCTGCGAACACCCGGAACAACTGCTGCACGTCGCGCAGAGCCTGGACCTGCAACACGGCCCGTTGTTTGCCGCAGCCCTGTTGGAGGGCACGCCGCAGCGCCTGTACCTGGTGGCCCATCACCTGGTGGTCGATGCGGTGTCCTGGACGCCGCTGCTGGAAGACTTCCAACAGCTGTACCCCGCCCTGGAACGTGGCGAAAGCCTGGCGTTGCCGGCAAAAACCACCTCGTATCGTCAATGGGCCGAGCACCTGCAAGCCCATGCCGCGAAGGCTGCTACCGAGCATCGCTACTGGAGTGCCCAGGTCGGCACGAACCGGCCGCCCATGGCCACGGTCGCCGAGCGCCAGACACTGGCGGCCCGCTGGGATGCCAGCCGCACGCAGCAATGGCTGACCGAGTCCCACGCGGCGTACCGCACGCAACCGGAAGAACTGCTGATCGCCGCCCTCGCCGCGACCCTGGCCGAAGTCGAACAGCGCAGCGATATCGTGGTGGACCTTGAGCGCCACGGACGTGACGCACCGTTTGCCGGGCTGGACGTCGGCCGCACCGTCGGCTGGTTCACCACGCTGTACCCACTGCGGGTGAATGCCCGCGGTGCCGCGGGCGAGCAGGTGCGCAACGCCAAGCAAGCCTTGCGTGACGTACCCGGCCAAGGCCTTGGCTACGGCTTGCTGCGCCAGCGCGGCGAGTTGCCGGCCAGCCACGGTGATGTGCTGTTCAACTACCTGGGGCATGAGCAAACGCCAGAGGGCTGGTTGCGCGCCAGCAGCCTGACCCCGCCGCCGGAGGTGGCCCCGGTGAACCGAGTGACCCATGCCCGTGAAGTAGTGGCCTGGCTGGAGGACGGCGTGTTGCGTGTCGAATGGCACAGCGTCACGCCGAACGCCGACAGCCGTTTGCCCGCTCGTCTGCTGGAACACTTGCAGGCGCTGGTCGAGCACTGCCTCGACCCGCAGGCCGGTTCGCTGATGCCAGCGGATTTCCCGCTGGCCAAGGCGCTGAACCAGAAGTCCCTGGACAAGCTGCTGGGCAAACTCAAGACCAAACCCAATTCCCAAAGCTAGCGAGCGACGCCGCGCCCGCGCAGGTCTCGGACCGGCGCGGCGCCCTGATCGACTCACTTGAGTTTTCAAGACTTTGAAATGGACCAAACAAGCATGAACAACATCGAAGACATCTACTCCCTTTCGCCGACCCAGCACGGCCTGTTGTTCCACAGCGTCTACGAACCGGATTCGCGGGTGTATTACCAGCAGTTGAGCCTGGACATGAACGGCCCGCTGCAATTGAGCGCTTTTCGTGGTGCCTGGCAGGCGCTGATGCAGCGTCACGCGGTGCTGCGCAGTGCGTTTCTCTGGGAAGAACTGGACGATGCCTATCAGGTGGTGCAACAGGACGTTGAGTTGCCCTTGACTGAACTGGACTGGCAGGACCGCGCCGAGCCGCAGGCCGCGCTCGAACAGTTGGCACTGGAACAGCGGGCGCAACCCCTGGAGCTGAATGACTCACCGCTGATGCGCGTGTGCCTGGTGCGCCTGGCCCCCGAGCGCTGGCACCTGATCTGGACCTTCCATCACATCCTCATGGACGGCTGGAGCGTCGGCATCGCCGTGCAGGAATGGCTGGCGCTGTACTACGAACAAGCCCATGGCCGCCCCGCCCACTTGGCGCCAACCCGCCCTTATCGAGACTACATCGCCTGGCTGGCGGAACAGGACATGGCCGCCACCGAAAGCTTCTGGCGCGAACAGTTGCAGGACGTGAGCGAGCCGACCCCACTGCCCAGCTTCGCCGTACGCCAGCCAGCGCCTGCGGGGGCACCGTTCGCCGAACGGGAAAGCCTGCTGGCCGCCAGCGAAACCGAGCAATTGGCGCACTTCGCCCGTCAGCATGACCTGACCATCAACACGCTGATCCAGGGCGCCTGGGCACTGCTGCTGGGTCAACACGCCGGGCGTGACGACGTGGTCTATGGCGTCACCGTCGCCGGGCGTCCGGAGAACCTGGCGGCGGTAGACAGCACCGTCGGGCTGTTCATCAATACCTTGCCGCTGCGCGTGCAATGGGCCGACGAGCCGACCCTGGTGGACTGGCTGCAACACTTGCAGCAAGCCAACAGCGATCTGCGCCACCACGCCTACCTGCCCCTGGGCAAACTCAAGTCGATGACCCGCATCGCCGCTGAACAGGCGCTGTTCGACTCGATCCTGGTGTTCGAGAACTTCCCGGTCACCGACGCACTTAACCAGGACACCGGTGGCTTGAGTTTCAGTGCCCCGAGCAGCGACCAGCAGGTCGATGGCATCACCCACACCCAAGGCCGCAACCACTTCCCGTTGTCGCTGATCGTGGTGCCGGACAAACAACTGCACTACCTGATCAGCTACGACCGCAGTCGCTTCAGCGATGCCGAGGTCGCGGTGTTGTCGGCCCAATTGCGCGCGATCCTGTTGGCGATGACGGCGCACGCGCAGTGCCGGGTCAGCGAGCTTGAATGGCTGAGCCCTGAAGAACGCCAGCAATTGCTCGTGCAGGGCCGTGGTGTACAACTGCCGGTAGCCGCTACGTGCCTGCACCAGCGCTTCGAACAACAGGTGGCCGCCCACCCGCAACAGCTGGCGGTGCGCGACCGCCAGAGCGCCCTGACTTACCGTGAACTGGATCAGCAGGCCAACCGCCTCAGCCAGTATTTGCGTGCCCAGGGCATCGGCCACGACAGCGTGGTGGCACTGGCCCTGGAACGCAGCGCCGAGTTCGTGATCGCCCTGCTGGCCACCCTCAAGGCCGGCGCCGCCTATCTGCCGCTGGACCTCAAGCAGCCTGCCGGGCGCCTGGCCGACGTGTTGGTGGACAGCCGCGCCGCACTGCTGATCGGTGCCGCCGCTTCACCCCTGCTCAAAGACCTGGCCGAGCACACGCCGACGCTGTGGTTGGCGGAACAGACCGACGCCATCGCCTCCCAGCCAGACACGCCACCGGTCGTGGTCCACAGCCCGACCGATGCTGCCTACGTGATCTACACCTCGGGCTCCACCGGCACCCCCAAGGGCGTGGTGGTCGAGCACCAGTCCATCGTCGATTACCTGACGGCGGTGCACGCAGTGCTCAACCCGCCACCGGCGGCTCGCTACGGCTTGCTGTCCAGCATCGCCGCCGACCTGGGCCACACCCAACTGTTCGGCGCCCTGTGCAGCGGCGCCAGCTTGTTGCTGGTGGATGAAGACAGCGGTTTCAGCCCCCTGGCACTGGCCGAACTCTTCGACCAACACCCGGTGGATGTGCTGAAGATCACCCCAAGTCATCTGGCCGGCCTGTTGCAGGCGTTGCCCGATGCCCGCCTGCTGCCCCGCGCCCTGCTGGTCTTCGGCGGCGACGCCCTCAGCCCGGCGCTGCTGGAACAGGTCAACCGCCTGGCGCCAGGGCTCAGGGTGTTCAACCACTATGGGCCGAGCGAAGCGACAGTCGGGGCGATTGCCACCGAGTTGCCGGCGGGCCTTCGCAGCATCGCCCTCGGCCGGCCACTGCCGAACCGTCAACTGCAAGTGGTCGATGCCAACGGCCGCCTGGTGCCCACCGGGGTATCCGGCGAACTGCTGATCAACGGCGCCCTGGCCCGGGGTTACCTGCACCGCCCGGACCTGACCGCCGAACGCTTCCATCTCGACGCCGATCAGCAACGCTGGTATCGCACTGGCGACCGCGTGCGCTGGCAAGTGGACGGCCAACTGGCGTTCCTCGGTCGGGTCGACAGTCAGGTCAAGATCCGCGGCAACCGCCTGGAGCTGGGCGAAGTCGAAGCGCAACTCAAGCGCCTGTCGCCGCTGATCGAACAGGCGCTGGTCCGTACCGTGGAACTGGACGGCAGTTTGCGCCTGGTGGCCTACCTGGTCGCCAGCCAGTCGCTGTCCGCCACGAAACTGCGTAACGACCTGGGTGCGCGGGTGCCGGACTACATGGTGCCGGCGCACTTCATCACCCTCGACGAACTGCCCCTGACCCGCAACGGCAAGGTCGATGTCCAGCGCTTGCCGCTCCCGCAAAAACCCACGGACGACAGCGCCACCCATGTCGCGCCGCGCAATGAAGTCGAAGCGCAGCTGGCCGCCATCTGGCAGGAAGTCCTGAAGCTGGAACGTGTCGGCGTGCACGACAACTTCTTCGCCCTGGGCGGCGATTCGATCATCAACTTGCAGATCATCGCCCGCGCCAACCAGCAAGGGCTGAAACTCACGCCCCGCCAGCTCTTCGAGAACCGCACCATCGCCGATATCGCCCGGGTGCTGGGCGCCGATGCCAGCCATGGCGTGGCACACGAGATTGCCGATGGCTATGACCTGCCGCTGGCCGCCGGGCAACTGGCGCGCCTGCAACAAGGGCCGTTGCACGCCACCTGGCGTTGCGTGGCGCTGAGCCAGACGCTCGATAGCGAGCTGCTGACCCAGGCCATCTGCGCCTTGCAGCAACACCACCAGGCCTTGCGCCTGGCGCTCAAGGCCCTGCCGGAGGGTCAGTGGCAGCAACGGGTACTGGTCGCGGCCAAGGCCCCGGTCATCGCCACCGAGAAACTGGAGACCTGCGCCCCGGCGCAACTGCAAGCCCTGGCCCAGGCCGGTGTCGACGCGCTGGCACTGGACGCCGGCCAAACCCTGCATGCCCGCCTGCTGGAGGTGGACGGCAAACACGCCCTGCTGCTGGCCGCTCATCCGCTGTGTCTGGACGAGGCATCCTGGGCGCTGCTGCTGACCGACCTCAACCTGGCCTTGGCGCAACTGCGCTATCAGCGGCCGGTGCGCCTGTCCTACACCGGTGGCGATTTCACCCAGTGGACGCGGCACCAGCAGGCCCATGCACAGGGCGATGCCCTGGACGACGCCTGGGAACACTGGCTGCAATACGCCGGCACGGAAACGCTGCAACTGCCGGACAGCCAGCAGCCGGCCAGCGTGGTCGAGCAGACCCTGCCGGCCGCCACCTCAGGTGAGCTCAAGCGTTTGGGCGAAGTGCTGCAACTGGATTGGAACAGCCTGTTGGCCGCTGCCGTGGTCGAACAGTGCCGTGAACTGTGCGGCAATGGCCTGGTTGCGCTGAGCGTGCACGATGCCCGTCCAAGCGCCGAGCGCCTGCCGGTAAATACGCCGATTGCCGTGGCCGACCTCGACCCGGCACGCATCATGGGACCATTGGCCCTGGCGGTGCCGTACTTCCTCCAGCCCGAAGGCGACAGCCTGCTGCAACGCTTGCAGGCCCTGACCGCGCAAATGCGCGCCTACCCGCAGCACGGCGTCGACTATGGCGCCCTGCGCTACCTGTCGGACAACACCTACCTGCAAGAACCGCTGCGTGATCTGCCGGCGGCATCGGTGGCCATTCGCTGGCTCGGCAACCTCGACAGCCATCGCGAAGAGCGTGGCATCCTGGCCCAGGTCGAAGCCGCAAGCCCCGCGACAGCTTCGACTTGCCCGCTGACCCTGGACGCCTGGTGGCAGGACGATTGCCTGCACCTGCGCAGCCACGGCGCCCTCGCCGCCGACTGGGCACCGCGCCTTGCACAACGCTTGAACGAACTCGCCGGATTGGCCAGCGCAGCCGACCTGCGCCCCGCCAGCCAGGCATTTGCGCTGTGCCACAAGCAAGCGAAAACCCTGGCATCCGAACCGCTGGACTGGTCGAACATCGAAGACGTCTACCCGCTGTCGTCCATGCAACAGGGCATGCTGTTGCACACCCTGCTGCAACCCCACAGCGGCATCTACCTGATGCAACAACGCTACAGCTGGGACGGGGTACTGCAGCGCCCGGCGATGGAAGCGGCCTGGCAGTTGTTTCTTGAGCGCCACCCCATGATGCGCACTGCCTTCTGGTGGCAGGACGATCATGAGCCGCTGCAATGCGTATACCGCCAAACCCATCGGGCGTTCGACTGGCAGGACCTGCGCCACCTCGATGAAGAACAGCAGCGCCTGGCGATGGACCAGGCCCTCGAAGCACAGCGCCTGCAAGGTTTCGACATGGCCTGTGCGCCGCTGACCCACTTGCGAGTGTTCCAACTCGATGAGCGACGCTTCGCCGTGGTGCGCAGTTTCCACCACATCCTGACCGACGCCTGGTGCTTCGGCCTGCTGATGGAAGACCTGCTGGCGATCTATCAGGCCATCGTGCGCCAGGAGCCGGTGGCCCGTCCACGCCTGCGCTCCTTCCGCGGCTACATGAGCTGGTTGGAACGCCATGACATGGCCGCCGCCCATGCGTTCTGGCAGGCCGAAATGGCCGGTTTCAGCGAACCGACACCGCTGCATGTGGACAGCCCCGTGGCGCGTCCGGAGCAGGCACCGGAACAGGTTGGCGATTTCGACCAGACCCTGAGCATCGCCCAGACCCAGCGGCTGCAGCAGCTGTGCCAGCAATACCAACTGACCCCCAACACCTGGATCCAGGGCGCCTGGGCGCTGTTGCTGTCGCGCTACAGCGGCAACCGCGATGTGCTGTTCGGCGTGACCGTCGCCGGCCGCCCGACTGACCTTGCCGGCGTAGAAGAAATGGTCGGGCTGTTCATCAACAGCCTGCCACTGCGCATCGATGTCGACCCCGAGGTGCCAGTGGCCGACTGGTTGCAGGCGCTGCTGTCCCACAACGCGCAATTGCGCGAACACGAAAGCGCTTCGCTGGTGGACATCCAGCGTTGCAGCCAAGTGCCGCGCGGCCAGCAGTTGTTCGACAGCCTGGTGGTGTTCGAGAACGCGCCGCTGGATATCAGCAGCGTGAAACTGGATGCCTTCAGCATCGACATCTATGAAGACCGGGTGCACACCAACTTCCCGATGACGGTGGTGCTGTACCCCGGCGACCGCCTGGGCATTCGCCTGTCCTACGACAGCATGCGTTTCAGCACTGACACCGTGCAGCGCATGCTCGGCCATCTGGTGCAGCTGCTTTCGGGCATGCTGGAGACGCCGCAAGCGCCACTGGGCAGCCTGCACATGCTGCCCGAGGCGGAACGCCGGCAGTTGCAGATCGACTGCAACCGCAGCGACGTCGACTTCCCGCTGGAGCGCGGCTATGCGGCGCTGTTCGCCGAACAAGTGCGCAACCGTCCACAACACCTCGCTGCCGTATGCCAGGGGCAATCGCTGACCTACGCCGAACTGGACCGCCGCGCCAACAGCATCGCCCATGCGCTGCAAGCGGCCGGTGCCGGCCCGGAAACCCTGGTGGCGCTGTTCGCTGAGCGAGGCCTGGCCTTGCTGACGATGATGATCGCCACGCTCAAGGTCGGCGCGGCGTTCCAGGCCCTGGACATCCAACAGCCCCATGCACGTCTGGCGGAGCTGCTGGACCTGGGCGAAGCACCGCTGTTGCTGGTCTGCGAGCACGCAAGCTCGACGCTGGACAACGTCCTGCCGCAGATGCGCCAGCAACCCACCTGCCTGATCGCCCAGGCGCTCTGGCAAGGCCGCGAACAGCCGCCGGTCACCTATGCGCACAACCCGGATCAATTGGCCTACGTGATCTTCACCTCGGGTTCCACCGGCACGCCAAAAGGCGTGATGGTTGAACAACGCGGGATGCTCAACAACATGTTCGGCAAGGTCCCGAGCCTGGGCTTGGGTGAGCACGACCGGATTGCCCAGACGGCTTCAGCGGCGTTCGATATCAGCGTGTGGCAGTTCCTCGCCGCGCCACTGTTCGGCGCCACCGTGCACATTCTTCCCGATGCCCAGGCCCATGACCCTGTGGCTCTGCTCGATGCGGTTCAAGAGCAGCAACTGACACTGCTGGAAACCGTGCCGGCGCTGATTCGCGGCATGCTCCAGGAAAGCCAGACGCACCACACCTTGGCGAGCCTGCGCTGGCTCCTGCCCACCGGTGAGGCATTGCCGCCGGCCCTGGCGCGGGACTGGTTCGCCCGCTTCCCGGCGATCCCGTTGATGAACGCCTACGGTCCCGCCGAATGCTCGGACGACGTTGCCTTCTACCCCATCACCGAAGCGCCCGCCGACGACTGCCTGCACATGCCCATCGGCAAGCCGACCGCCAATAACCAGGTGTTCGTTCTCGACTCGGCGCTGCGCCTGGTCCCTGTCGGTGTACCCGGCGAATTGTGCATCGGTGGTGTCGGCGTCGGTCGCGGCTACCTGCGCGACCCGCAACGCACCCGCGAAGCCTTTGTTCCGCACCCGTTCCAGGCCGATGCGCGGCTGTATCGCAGCGGTGATATCGGCCGTATGCGCGCCGATGGCGTGATCGAATACCTCGGGCGGCGCGACCAGCAAGTGAAGATTCGTGGCCACCGCATCGAACTGGGCGAGATCGAAAACCGCCTGATGCAACACCCAGCGGTGGACAGCGCGGCGGTGCTGGCACTGCCCGACGCGCGCGGGGCGTTGCAACTGGTGGCCTGGTATGTGCTCGACGACACGGCCAACCTGGGCGGCGAGTCCGCGCAACAGGTCTTGAGCGCTTACCTGGGCCAGCAACTGGCAAGCTACATGGTTCCAGCCCGTTGGCTGGCCCTTGCGCAATTGCCGCTGAACGCCAATGGCAAGGTCGACCGTCGCGCCCTCGCCGCCCTGGGTGTGCCCCAGGACGAAACGGCGCAGGCGCAATGCTTGGCACCGCGCACGCCGACCGAGCAGGTCCTGGCCGAGCTGTGGCAGGAAATTCTCGGCCTGGACACCGTCGGTGTGCACGACGACTTCTTCGCCATCGGCGGTCACTCGCTGCTGGCCACCCAGGTGTTGTCGAGGATTCGCCGACGGTTGAACGTGAACCTGCCGCTGCGCACGCTGTTCGAGCGTGGCACCCTGGAACAATTGGCCGAAGCGGTCGATCAGCAACGCGACGCCCAGACCGAGGCCGACGGCAACAGCGAGATTGCCCTGGCGCCACGCAACCAGCCATTGCCGCTGTCCTACAGCCAACAACGGTTGTGGTTCCTGGATCGCTTCGAAGGCCCCAGCGCCGCCTACAACATGACCACCGCCATCAGGCTGCGTGGTGCGCTGGACGTCGCAGCGCTGCAAGCGGCGTTGCAGGCCGTGTTCGAACGCCATGAGTCCTTGCGCACGGCGTTCCATCTCCACGGCGACCAGCCTTGCCAGGTCATCAGCCCGGCACCGCGGGTTGACCTGACGCCGACCGAGCTGAGTCACCTCGACCACGAGGAACAAGCGCAAACCCTGCAACGCTTGATTGATGAACAGGCGGCACGCCCGTTCGATCTGCAACAGGCGCCGATGTTGCGCGCCAGTCTGCTGCGCCTTGGCGCCGACGATCATGTGCTGCAATTGGTGCTGCATCATATCGCCACCGATGCGTGGTCCATGGGCATCCTCATGCAGGAGCTAATCGTCGGGTACCAGGCTCGTACCAGCGGTTCGACACCGGTGCTGCCGGTGTTGCCGATCCAGTTCGCCGACTATGCCTACTGGCAACGCAGCGAGACCCAACAGCGCCTGCTGGCACGGGCCATCGACTACTGGCGCCGCCAACTCGACGGCGCGCCAACGCTGATCCCGCTACCGCTTGACCAGCCACGCCCGGCGCGTCCCGACTATCAGGGGGCGGCCCTGGAGCAACGCTTCACACCGGCCCAGGCCCAGATGCTCAAGGCCTATGCTCAACAGCAGCGGGCGACGCTGTTCATGGTCCTGCTCAATGCCTTCAACAGCCTGTTGCAACGGGCCACCGGGACCAACGACTGTATCGTCGGCACCGACCTGGCCAACCGCGAACATCCGGCCCTGGAGCATCTCATCGGCTTCTTCGTCAACGTGCTGCCGATCCGTGCCCGCCTGAGCGAGGGCGAAAGCTTTGACGCCCGCCTGCAACGCTTGCGCGAGGATTGCCTGTCGGCGTTCCAGCACCAACAGGTGCCGTTCGACAAACTGGTCGAGGAGCTGCAACCGCCGCGTACACCAGGGGTCAATCCCCTGGTCCAGGTGCTGTTCGTCATGCAGAACACCCCCAGCGGCAATGCCAGCCTGCCGGAGCTTGAGGTGGAGCATCTGGTATCACGCCAGGAAAGCAGCAAGTTCGACCTCGCCGTGTTTGTCGAAGAGGACGAAGATCAAGGCCTGAATGTGCGCTGGGTGTATCGCACCAGCGTGTTGCACGAGCCGACCATCCAGCGCCTCGAACAAGGCTTCGAGAGCCTGTTGGAGCAGATCGTCTCGGCTCCGGGACAAGCGCTGGACAATTGGTCGTGGCGCCTTGAGGGTGGCAACGCCAGCGCAGCGTCCCTGGCGGATTCGTCGCTCGACGAGGCCACGGCACGCAGCGCGCGCAAGCAGTCCAAATTGAGCAAGCTCAAGCAGACCCGTGCAACCGCTGTGAGCCAGGTGGCCCATGAGCAGGTCCGTACCCGCACCCTTAACGCCGGGCAAGCCTTGCCGTTGGTGATCGAGCCGTTGCTCGGCGACCTGGACCCGGTGCACTGGGCGCTGCAAGCGCGGGAATGGATCAATGCACAGCTGCTGACCCACGGCGGCCTGCTGTTCCGGGGTTTCAACCTGCCGGATGCCAGCGCTTTCGAACAGTTCGCCCAGGCCATCGAACCCGACCTCTACGGGACCTACGGTGACCTGCCGAAAAACAAGTCCGGCAAGAACATCTACCACTCCACGCCGTACCCGGAACAGCACATGATTCTCTTCCACAACGAGAGCTCCCATCTGCCGCAGTGGCCACGCAAGCAGTGGTTCTATTGCGAAACGCCGGCGCCGCGTGGCGGTTGCACGCCCATCGTCGATTGCCGGCAGGTGCTGGCGCGCTTGCCCGAGGACATCGTCGCTCGCTTCAAGGCCCTGGGGCTGCTGTACGTGCGGCACTTCACCAACAAGCTGGATGTGCGCTGGCAGGACTTCTTCAAGACCGAACAGCGTGAGGAAGTCGAGCGCCAATGCCTGGCGTCGGGCATGCGCTGGGAATGGCTGGGGGCCGACAACCTGCGGATTGCCCAGCACTGCCCGGCCATCGTCGAGCATCCCAAGACCTTGGAACTGTCGTTCTTCAACCAGGTGCAACTGCACCACACCGCCTGCCTGGAGCCGGAAGTGCGCAGCAACCTGATCAGCCTGTTCGGCCCCGGACATTTGCCACGCAACGTGTACTACGGCGATGGCAGCGTGATTGAAGACGCAGTGATGCAAGTGATCGGCGAGGCTTATGAAGACTGCGCGGTACGTTTCAGTTGGCAAAAGGGTGACATGGTGATGCTGGACAATATGTTGGTGGCCCACGCTCGGGATCCCTTCGAGGGTGAGCGCAAGATCTGTGTCGCCATGGGCCAGATGATGCGTCGCGAACAATTGACCGGTTGCCTGCCCGAAGCACAGCCGCCGCTGGCTGCGGAGGTGCAGGCATGAGCGCCTTTGAAACTCGCGAAGAAGCCTTCGCCCTCTCGCCCCAACAACGCAGCCAGTGGTTGGCGGGGTTGCCGGCGGCGCGCCTGGAACTGGAAATAAAAGGCCCGTTGGCCCTGGAGCGTCTGCACCAACGACTCGCCGCCCTGAGCGTGTGCCACGAGGCCCTGCGCCTGCGGGTACGGCCAGAGCCAGGCTTGCTGATGCCCTTGCAAGTGGTTGAATCCACGGTCACGGCCACGGACGCCATCAGCGTCGAGGTGCAAGCGCTCGACGGCGATCGGCAGCGGGTCACGCTGCAACTGCCGGCGCTGAGCGCGGATCGCGGGACCTTGCTGCGCCTGGCGCAGGCATTGGGCTCGATAGAGGCGCCATCGGTGGATGACGAGGCCATGACCTATACCCAGTACAGCGCCTGGCTCTACGAGTTGCAGGCCGATGAAGACGCCGAGCCTGGCCGGCGTTTCTGGGCCAGCCAGGCCTTGGACGAAGCGGTCGCCAGCGAGTTGCTCTACCGTGAGGTTCGCAGCGACCGCTCCGACGCCCCGGTGACCACTCGCTTGAGCGCCAACCCACAGTTGAGCATGGCCCTGGACAGCTTTTGCCAACGTCACGACGCATCGCCCGAACAAGTGCTGATGACGGCCTGGGGCGTGCTGTTGCAGCGCCTGAGTAGCGGCGACAGCCCGGCACTGACCTTGAACTGGGTCCACGATTGCCGCGACGACTATGAAGAACTCGCCGATTGCTGGGGATTGTTCGCCAAGCCCCTGCCCCTGCGCTGGCAAGCGGCGGCGGACAGCCAGTTTGCCCAGGCGCTGGCGAACCTGCAGGTGCTCTGCGAGCAAGCCACCGAATGGCAGGAATACTGCGGCGTCAGCGCTGCACTGCCGGCCGACACTTTGCAGTACGGCTTCCAGTGGGGTGGGCAGTTGCCCGATCGACTCGACACCTTGGGCAGCATGGCGTCGACGCTCACGGTGCTGGACGCACAGGCCATCCCCGCGGGCATGGAGCTGCTGTTGGTGGCCGAAACGACCGCTGGCGGCTATCGCCTGAACCTCTGCCACCTGCCGGGCCGCTACAGCGAACAGGCCGCCCTGGTCCTGCTGGAGCAATTCCAATCGCTGCTGCTCGATGCCCTCGCCAATCCAAGCAAGCCCCTGGCCGAACTGTCAGTGCAGGCGCCGAGTTTTACCGCAACGCTGACCGCCCTGCAGGCGCCATCCGACGCTACGGCACTGCCGTTTACCAGCGTGCCGGCGAGTTTCGATGAATGTGCCGCGCAGTTTCCCGAATATTTGGCCCTGCGCGACCCCAATGGGCAGTTGAGCTATGCCCAACTGCAGGCCCGCAGTAACCAACTGGCGCATTTCCTGCGCGCCCAGGGCGTGGGTCGCGAAGATCGCGTGGCGCTGTACCTGGATCGCTCGGCACAGATGGTCCTGGCCATGCTCGCCGTGCTCAAGAGCGGCGCGGCGTTCGTTCCCCTGGATGTGCATCAGCCGGCACAACGCTCGCTGGCGATCCTGCAACAAGCCCAGCCGACCTTCATACTCAGCGGCTCGGCCGGCAGCGCCCCTGCGTTGCCGGGCATCGGCAGCCTCGACCTGCGCGAGGAAGCGGCCTGGCAGCAAGCGCCAACGACTGCAACCAACGTCGAGATCCAAGGACAGGACGCGGCCTACGTGCTGTTCACTTCCGGCAGCACCGGTACACCCAAAGGCGTCATCGTCGAGCACCGACAGCTGGCCAGTTATGTCGCCAGCGTATCCCGGCGCTTGCAACTGGCCGCAGGCGAACGCAGTGCAGTGGTCACCTCACTGGCGGCCGACCTGGGCTACACGTTGCTGTTCCCGGCCCTGCTCAGCGGCGGCGAATTGCACCTGCTGGACAAGGAAACGGCCATGGACGCCCAGGCTTGGGCAGCCTGGCAGGCGCAGTACCCAATCGATCACCTGAAGATCGTGCCGTCGTTGCTCGACGCCTGGTTGATTCATGCCCAAAGCGCTGCCGTGTTGCCGCGCAAACAATTGATACTCGGTGGCGAAAGCTGCTCGCGGCGCCTGCTGCAAAGCATTCGCAGCCTTGCTCCGGCGCTAACGGTCTTCAACCATTACGGCCCGACCGAAACCACCGTTGGGGTGGTGATGCACAAAGCCGATCCGAGCGTGGATTATCGTCGCCTGCCCCTCAGCGACCGCCTCGACGGCATGCGCCTGTACCTGCTCGACGAGCAGCAAGCGTTGGCCGCCCCAGGGCAAAGCGCCGAGCTGTATATCGCCGGCCCGCAACTGGCCCGCGGGTACCTGGACACGCAACAAAGCGCCGGACGTTTTATCGAGCTGGCACATCGGCCGGGCGAACGCCTCTATCGCACCGGCGACATGGCCCGCTATCGCCATGACGGCAGCCTGGAGATCACCGGGCGGGCCGACCGTCAGGTGAAAATCCGAGGGTTCCGCGTGGAACTCGACGAGATCCAGGCGCAGTTGACCAGCCTTACCGGTGTGGCCCAGGCCGCGGTGGAATGCATCCCTCGCGGCGAGCTCGGCCAGCAACTGTTCGCTTTCATGACCCTGGCGCCCGGGCATTCGACCACAGTCGCCAGGCTGCATGGCCAGGCCCAGGATTGCTTGCCGGACTACATGCTGCCCACCCTGCGGATCGTCGAAGCCTTGCCCCTGATGGGCAACGGCAAGCTCGACCGCAAGACCCTGCAGCAATGGGCTGACAAAGTCCTCGACACGGTCGGCAGTGCCTTGCCACGCACGCCGCTGGAAGCCTTGCTCGCCGAGGTCTGGGCACAGGTGCTGGGCCTGGAGCGAGTGGGCATCGACGATGATTTCTTCGAGCTGGGCGGCCATTCCCTGGCGGCGGTGACGCTTGCCAGTCGCCTGCAGACCGCGCTGTCGGCACCAGTGACGGTCAATGCGGTGTTCAACGCCCCGAGCGTCTCGGCATTTGCAGCATTGGTGCAGGCCGAGCTCAAACTCTCGCCACTGGTGCGGTTGTCGGCGCCAAACGCTGTCGAAGCCGCCAACCTGTTCTGCTTCCACCCCTCCACCGGCCACGTGCAGGATTACCGCACGCTGCTGGCGCCGCTGTCGGCCTGGCATCTGTGGGGCTTGCAGGCGGCGTACCTGAGCGACGACAGCACAACGCTGGGCGGCGATATCGAGAGCCTCGCCGCGCTCTATGTCGAGCACCTGCGCCAACAGCAACCCCAGGGGCCGTACCACCTGCTGGGCTTCTCCCTCGGTGGTCTGCTGGCGATTGCTGCGGCCGCGCGCCTGGAAAGCCAGGGCCAAGCAGTGGCGTTTCTCGGTATCATCGACTCGCAGTACCAGCATCAAGCGCCAGAAGACAGTGTCGAGGCGCTGCTGGAGTCAGCCTCCCAAGCGCTGACACCGGACAGCCAGAGCGTGATGCGCCGGTTGCCGCCACCGATCATGGCCGCATTGCTGGAGCAACTGGACGCCCTGCCCCCAGCGGCACGCCTGCCGGAGCTGGTGCAGTGGGCACGCCAGCAAGGCCTGCAACTCGATGGCGACAGTTGGGAGCATTTGCAAACGCGGCTGCGCTACCAGCAGCACACGCAGCATCTGCTGGCGACCTTCAAGCCTGCCCGGCTAAGCTGCCCGGTGCATGTCTGGTGGGCCAGCGACACCCTGGCCCAGGCTGACTTCGCCGACCCGCATTGGGAAGACCTGAGCAGCGGGCCGTTGACCCGCGAGGTCATCACGGCGCAACACCTGACCATCCTTGAGCAACGCGCCTTGCACGAACAATTGGCGGCGCGTCTCACGGCCATTGCTACACACGGAGCGGTTTGAAATGGATCTGTTGTTACTCATGGCTAAACGCTCCTGGCGCGCACTGCTGGTGGCGACCCTGACGGGGTTGATCTGCGGCCTCGCGGCTGCCGGCCTGATCGCCAACATCAACCACAGCCTGGAGGTGTTCGACAAGCTGCGCCCGGTGGATGGCCTGCTCTTCGCTGGCCTGGTGGTGTTGGTCGCGGTGTCGCGGATCATCTCCGACATCAGCCTGTTGCGCCTGGGCCAGGCTGCGGTCAACGACATGCGCCTGCACCTGAGCGCCAAGCTGATCGACACGCCCTACGCGCAATTGCAGCGCCTGGGCAAGCATCGCCTGCTGGCGATGCTCACCGACGATACGCAGACCATCAGCCAGGCGGTGGAGTTGGTGCCGATCCTGCTGGTCAACGTCGGGATCATCGCCGCGTGCCTCGGCTACCTGGGTTGGCTCAGCATGCCATTGCTCGGCCTGACGCTGCTGCTGATCGTCCTGGGCAGCCTGAGCTTTCACTGGCCGCAACGTCGGGCGCTGACCTCGATCTCCCGTGCTCGCGAGCTCAAGGACCAGTTGTTCAATCAGTACCGCCTGCTCACCGATGGCAGCAAGGAACTGCAACTCAACCATCCGCGCCGGCAGCACTTCTTCACCCGCCTGCTGATACCGGTGAGCCAGCAATACCGCCGCGATTTCGTGCGGGGCATGAGCATCTACGCCCTGGTCCTGAACTGGGGCAATGCGGTGTTCTACATGCTGATCGGTGTGGTGCTGTTCGCCGCGCCGCATTTCATCGACCTGAGCGCGAGCCTGGTCACCGGCTATATCCTGGCGATCCTCTACATGATCACGCCGTTGTCGGAGTTGATGCACGCCTTGCCGACCCTCGGTCGGGCCAGCGTGGCCCTGAACAAGATCCGCGCCCTGGAAGGCGAGATGCAAACCGCCGACGAAACCGTCGAGACGATCTCGCCGACCCAGGTTCGCAGCCTGGTGTGCCGCCAGGTCACCCACACTTACTACCGCGAGCGCGAGGACGGTCACTTCACCCTGGGGCCCATCGACCTCACCCTCAATGCCGGCGAAGTGGTGTTCATCACCGGCGGCAACGGCAGCGGCAAGACCACCCTGGCGCTGTTGCTGACAGGGCTGTACCGGCCGGAAAGCGGCGACGTCATGCTCGACGAACAAGTGTCCTCGAGCAATGACAATCACCATTACCGACAGCACTTCTCAGCGATCTTCACCGACTTCTGCCTGTTCGAAAACCTGTTCGATGGCGACGATCCGCACCTGGTGAAACAGGCACAGGACTACCTGGTGCACCTGCAACTGGACCACAAGGTGCAAATCGAGGACGGCAAACTGACGACGCTGGCGTTGTCCACCGGGCAACGCAAGCGCCTGGCGCTGCTCAGTGCGTATCTGGATGATCGCCCCTGCTACCTGTTCGACGAATGGGCGGCCGACCAGGACCCGGTGTTCAAGCACTTCTTCTACACCCGGATCCTGCCGGACCTGCGCGAACGCGGCAAACTACTGATCGTCATCTCCCACGACGACGCCTACTTCGGCCTGGCCGACCGGCTGATCCGCATCGAACACGGCAAGCTCAGTGAAGTCGCTCCCCAGGCTGACGCCGCGCCCCTGGCGCAAATGCTTTCGTGAGGAAACCCTAANACGACGACGCCTACTTCGGCCTGGCCGACCGGCTGATCCGCATCGAACACGGCAAGCTCAGTGAAGTCGCTCCCCAGGCTGACGCCGCGCCCCTGGCGCAAATGCTTTCGTGAGGAAACCCTAAACCCTGTGGCGAGGGAGCTTGCTCCCGCTGGGCTGCGCAGCAGCCCCAAAACCATTGAGCACGGTGTGTCAGGAAAAACAGTTGCCAGGTTTTACGACTGCTGCGCAGCCGGGCGCGAGCAAGCTCCCTCGCCACAAGAACTCATGCAAGCCACACAATGTGGGGCTCTTCTGGCCGCGGCTGTTCAAAACCTGCGCCCAACCCTACTCATAGATGTAATGCAAATAGCTCACCTGCTCCGCCAGCGGCAGACGGTGCAGTTTGGGGCAGGATTCGCAGAGCACCGGCGGTTGGCCTTCGACCGGCTCGTGCAGTTGGTAATGCAGGCAACAATGCCGGCGCAATGGCAAGCACGGGCAAATCTGCGGCGCCGGTGATTCGACCATGCGTTGCAGGCCTCGCAGCTTCAAGCGTCCGTTGTTCACCGTGACCTGTTCCAGCCACTGGTGCGCCTCGGCAAAACCGTCTTTGGACAGGTCAGGGTCCATCCTGGCAAAGGCACCGTCCCAGATAGCAACGAAGTTGCCCCACAATATTTTCGGGGCCAGGCCACCGGCGGTGGCCAATGTGCTGAACAGCGGCGCCAGGTGCTCGTGGATCAACCGCGACCAGTACACCGCACGGCCATCCGCGTCCAAGGCTGACAGTCCGGCGGCCAGGCCCAGCGCCGCAGGTTGGCCGTCGTCGTGCAACAGCAATGCCTCCTCGCCCCAGAACTCGATCGCGCAGCGACGCGTCAGCACACAGGCCAGGGTGGCCGGCAGGACGATACTCATGTAGTTCATCGACCACTGCGAAACCACGGCGGCGCGGTTCACCCCTGGGTAACGCAAGGCAAACCGGGTCAGCAAGGGTTGCAGTACGCCAGGGTCGGCAAGCTGGCTCAACGCGATGGCAGGCTGATCACCAGGTTCCTGCCGAATGACCCGCTGTATCGGCGGCCAGGCCTGGTTAAGCCATTCTGGAAATTCGATAACGGGGCTCCCGTGGCTTTCCCTAATTAATGCAAACGATTAGCATTGGCTGATCCTATCCTCCCTCCCCTGCAAACTCAACGTCGTTAGCGACCAGGCTCACCAAGACCACATGCACACACTCCGCAATTTCTGGCGTCTCGCGCGGCCTTTCTGGGCATCCGAGGAAAAGTACCCGGCCCTGTTACTGCTGTTGGCCACCGTGCTGATGACCCTGTGCCTGGTCGGGGTCAACATCCTCACCAACTTTTGGAACCTGCATTTTTATAATGCCTTGCAGGCCCTGGACTACCACGGTTTCCTGATCGGCAGCCTGCAGTTCATCCTGCTGCAGATCGGCACGGCCGCCTTCACCGTGGGCGCGTTCCACTTCCAGCAGAAGCTGACCATCCGCTGGCGGCGCTGGGCGACCCGCAACATGCTTGATCAATGGCTGGGCAGCCAGCGCTACCAGAAGCTGAAGCTGACCGAAACCGAGGTCGACAACCCCGATCAGCGGATCGCCGAAGACATCGACCTGTTCATCGTCAAGTCGCTCAAATTGAGCCTGGGCCTGTTGACGTCGGTGGTGTCGCTGTTTTCTTTCCTGCACATCCTCTGGCAGGCCTCAAGCCTGGTCAGCGTGCCATTCAACGACCAGTCCATCGTCATTCCGGGACTGCTGGTGTGGGTCGCCCTGGTGTATGCGCTCCTGGGCACCGGCCTGGCCTTCTGGCTGGGACGCGCGCTGCCCAGCCTGAATTTCATGCAGCAGCGACGTGAAGCGGATTTTCGTTTCTCGCTCATCCGCCTGCGGGAGAACGCTGACTCGGTAGCGCAATACCGCGGCGAAGTCGTAGAGAACGAACGCTTCAACCACCGCCTGGAGGCGGCGCTGGAAAACTTCTGGGCGCTGGTGAAAAAACAGAAGCTGATCATGGGCTACTCGACCTTCTACTTGCGCAGCGCGACGGTCATCCCGATGTTCATCATGGCGCCACAGTTCTTTGCCGGCGCCTTTCCCCTCGGCCGCCTGACACAGATAAGCGCGGCCTTCGGCGAAGTGCACGCCGCCATCGCCTACCTGGTGAGCGTGTTCCCGGAGCTGTCGGAATGGAAGTCGGTGATCGACCGCTTGATCGGCTTCCAGGAGCGCCTGGATAACGTTGAAGTCAAGTCCCAGGTCAGGCTCGAACAACAGGCCGACGGTCTCGATATCAAGGACCTGGACATCTGGCTGCCGAACGGCCGGCCGTTGTTCAAAAACTTCAATCTGTCGCTCAAGCCCGGTGACAGCCTGATGATCCGCGCGCCGTCCGGCTACGGCAAATCGACGCTGATCCGCACGATTACCGGACTTTGGCATCACGCTCGCGGCTCAAGCTGTTATGACCGTGAGCGTGCCCTGACGCTTGCGCAGAAACCCTACCTGCCGTTGGGCAGTCTGCGTGAAGCGCTGTGGTACCCCAACCCACCCCGTCGCGAAGAAGATGCCGCGCTGCGCCAGGCCATGGAACAAGTCGGCCTGCAACACCTGAGCGATCTGTTGGAGCAGGAGCGGGACTGGGCGCAGACCCTCAGCGTCGGCGAACAGCAACGCTGTGCGTTCGTCAGGGCCTTGCTAGCCCGCCCGACGGTGCTGTTCCTCGACGAGAGCAGTTCGGCACTGGATTCAACCAACGAGGCGCGCTGCTATCAACTGCTCAAAGAGACGCTGCCGGAAACGATCCTGATCAGCGTCGGCCACAATGCTTCGCTTGAGCGCTTCCATTGGCAAGTCCTGGAGCTGCAAAGCGAAGCACGGTGGGTGCATCGGAAGGTGAAGCAACCGGTGTGAGTTCGCCGTCTCTATTTAGCATCCCAACGACG
The DNA here is from genome assembly GCF_031570495.1 of Pseudomonas sp. JL2. Lineage (NCBI taxonomy): Bacteria > Pseudomonadati > Pseudomonadota > Gammaproteobacteria > Pseudomonadales > Pseudomonadaceae > Pseudomonas > Pseudomonas sp. JL2. The sequence continues at coordinate 259,364 of NZ_JAKUDH010000006.1, read as the reverse complement.
AAACAGGACGCTGGCGTTAACGCCGCCGAACCCGAATCCATTTGAGAGCGCATGGGTGATCGACATCTTCCGGGCATTCAGGGCGACCAGATCGAGCCCTTCTGCGGCTTCATCGGGATGAAGCAGGTTCAGCGTCGGCGGTACGACCTGATCACGCAGCGCGAGCACGGTGAAGATCGCTTCAATGCCCCCCGCCGCCCCCAAAAGATGCCCGGTGGCGGACTTGGTCGAGGTGATAGCCACGCCGGAGTCAGCCCCGAACACCGAGCGAATCGCTGCCAACTCGCCGTTATCGCCCACCTGTGTGGAGGTCGCGTGGGCATTGATATGCTGCACGTCCGCAGGGCTGACCCCCGCCTGGCGCAGAGCCTGCTGCATGGCGCGCCGTGCGCCGCTGCCGTCTTCCGGGCCTGCGGTCAGGTGATAGGCATCGGCGCTGGTGCCATAGCCGACCAGTTCGGCCAGGGGCTTGGCACCACGGGCCAGGGCATGCTCCAGCGACTCGATCACCAGCAGCCCGGCCCCTTCGGCCATGACGAAACCGTCACGGTCGCGATCAAAGGGACGCGAGGCCTCCTGAGGGTGCTCGGCAAAGCCCGTGGACAGTGCGCGGGCGGCGGCAAAACAGCCCAGGGTCACACGGTCTATCGCCGCTTCGGTACCGCCACATATGGCGATATCCGCCTCACCGCTTCTGATGAGCCTGGCCGCATCGCCAATGGCTTGCACCCCGGCGGCACAAGCCGTTACAGGCGCACCGAGAGGCCCCTTGAGCGCATGCCGGATAGAAACGTGCCCGGCCGCCATGTTGGCGAGAAAGGCCGGCGCGGTGAATGGCGACAAGCGGCGCGGCCCACGCGCATCGGTGGTGCGTACAGCGTCGGCAATTGCGCCAAAGCCACCGACGCCCGATGAAATGATCGTCGCGGTGCGTTCCTGGTCTGAGGCTTGCGTCGGATGCCAGCCTGCCTGCGCCAGGGCTTCATCGGCGGCGACCAGGGCAAACTCGATGAAACGGTCCATCTTCTTGCGATCCTTGACCGAGATGAAGCGCTCGGGGTCATACCCCGCAACGGCATCCTCTTGCAGAGACGGCACCTGGCCGCCCACCGCAACGCCGGTACCCTCGGTGATATCGCCAGACAGGTTACGGATACCGGAGCGTCCTGCCAGCAACCTCTGCCAGACTTCTTCCACTGCACAACCCAGGGGGCTGACAATGCCCATACCTGTGACGACGATTCGCTTTTGACCTTCGGCAGTCATCATAAAAACCTCTTCATTTCTCAGTCGACATCCACTGACAACAGCATGCGTCTGCTGACTTACGCCAGCCTCGCTGTTTCAGTTTGGACCTGTTTGTCAGGATGGATCTTGAACCAGATGGAATACATCGCCGGCAGAAACACCAGCGTCATGATGGTGCCGACGAAGGTCCCTCCGATCAGCGTGTAGGCCAGCGTCCCCCAGAACACGGAGTGTGTCAGGGGGATGAATGCCAGGATGGCCGCCAGCGCCGTCAGCAGCACCGGCCGGGCCCGTTGCACGGTGGCCTCGATCACCGCGTGGAACGGGTCCAGCCCTTCTTGCGCGTTGTGGTGGATTTGCCCAATCAAAATCAGCGTATTGCGCATCAAAATACCCGAGAGCGCGATCAGGCCGACCAGGGCGTTGATTCCAAACGGCTGCTGGAAGATCAGCAAGGTCGGCACCACGCCAATCAATCCCAGCGGCGCGGTGAAGAACACCATGACCATCGCCGAGATTGAGCGTACCTGGAGGATGATGATCAGCAGCGTCAGGGCAACCATGATCGGCAGCAGCGGCACGATCGCCTGGCCGGCCTTGCCCGACTCCTCGATGGCCCCCGCCTGCTCGATCCGGTACCCGTCAGGAAGGGTGTCCATGATCGGCTGCAGTTGTTTGAGGATTGCGCTCGATACGTCCGGTGGCTGCAAGCCTTCGGCAATGTCGCCGCGCACGGTAATGGTCGGCGTGCGATCACGCCGCCGCAGGATTGGGTCCTCCATGCGCACATCCACCTCGCCGACCTGGGACAGCGGAATACGCTGTCCCGCCGTGCCCACCAGGGTAAAACCTTCGATCTTGGCGGGATCGAGTCGAATATCACCTGCGGCGCGACCAACCACTTGCACCGAACGGATGTCCTCGCGAACCGCCGTAATCGGCACCCCCGTGAGCAGGAACTGCAACTGCTGGGCGACGGCATTCGAGGTCAGGCCCACCGCCTGCAAACGATCTTGATCAAGACTGAAATGCAGCGTCGGCGTCAGTGGCCCCCAGTCGGTATTGACGGTCCGCATCATCGGGCTCGCCTGCATGACGTCCTGTACCCGACCGGCGATCTCGCGCAACGTTGATGGGTCGGACCCCATGACCCGGTAGGCCACGGGGAATGGCGAATACGGACCAAACACCAGTTGAGTCACCCGCACCCGCGCCTCCGGGGCGAGCCCTTCGGCGACCGCTTCGCGAAGACGGAACTTGAGGGTTTCACGGGTCTCCTGGCTGCTCGTCAGCACCACAATCTTGGCGAAGGACGGGTCAGGAAGCTCCGGCGCCATCGCCAGGTAGAAGCGCGGCGCACCTTGACCGATATAGGCGGTGACGATTTTCGCCTCATCCTGTTTTTGCAACCAGGCCTCGACCTTGGCCGTGGCGGCGCTGGTCTGCTCGATGGAGGTTCCATAGGGCATCTGCACCTCGACCATCACCTCGGGACGGTCTGAGGTCGGGAAGAATTGCTTCTTGACCAGGCCCATGCCGAGAATCGCCACGACAAATGTCGCGACCACGGTGCCGGCCACCCACCATTTGCGCGCGATGACGCGGGTCAGGACCTGGCGAAAGCGATTGTAATGGCGGGTGTTGTAGATAGCCGCGTGACCGCCCTCGACCGGCTTGATGTCCGGCAATAGCTTCACCCCAAGATAAGGGGTAAAAGCCACCGCGACGACCCAGGAGGCGATCAGGGCGATGCCGACGATCCAGAACATGTTGCTGGTGTATTCGCCGGCGGTCGATTGCGCAAAGCCGTTGGGCATGAAGCCAATCGCCGTCACCAGGGTACCGGACAGCATCGGCGCGGCGGTGTGGCTCCAGGCATACGCGGAGGCTTTGATCCGGTCGTAGCCCTCCTCCATTTTTACCACCATCATTTCGATCGCGATGATCGCGTCGTCCACCAACAGCCCAAGCGCCAGGATCAGCGAACCCAGGGTAATCCGGTCGAAGTTCTTTCCGGTGGCCGCCATCACCACAAACACTATCGCCAGTGTCAACGGTACGGCGGCTGCGACCACAACGCCCACACGCCAGCCCATGCTGAGAAAGCAAACGAGCATGACAACCAGCAGCGCGACAAAAAACTTGACCATGAACTCACCGACGGCCGAGTCGATGTTCACGGCTTGATCGGTGACCTTGGTCAACGTCATGCCCAGTGGCATGCCTTCATTGATCTTGGTCGTCTCGGCGTCCAGTGCCTTGCCCAGGTCCAGGCCGTTCCAGCCCTCGCGCATTATGATCCCCAGCAGCAGCGCCTCTTCGCCGTTATTGCGAACCAGGAAAGTGGCCGGATCTTCATATCCGCGCTCGACTGTCGCGACGTCCGAGAGCTTCAGCGTGCGCCCCTGGATCGCAAGCGGTGTGTCGCGAATTTTCGCCAATTTATCGAAGGCACCGTCCACCCGCAGGACGACTTGCGGCCCTTTGGTTTCGATCGAGCCGGCAGGCGTGAGCAGATTCTGGCTGTTCAGCGCGGCGAAGATATCCTGGGGCGAGACGCCCAAGGTCGCCAGTCGATCATGGGAGAACGACACAAAGATTCGCTCGGGCTGCTCACCGATGATGTTGACCTTCTTCACGCCCGCCACATGCAACAGGCGCTGGCGCAACGCTTCGGCATCTCGCACCAGCAGGCGCTGCGGTTCGCCTTTGGCCTTCAGGGCGAACAGCGCGAAGGTAACGTCCGAATACTCGTCATTGACCATCGGCCCAATGACGCCCGCCGGCAGCCGAGTGGCCTCATCGTCGAGTTTCTTGCGCGCCTGATAGAACTCCTCCTGCACTTGCGAGGGTGGCGTGCGATCGACCAGCGAGACCATGGTGAAAGCCAGACCTGGACGGGTGTAGGTTTCCGTGCGGTCGTACCATTTCAGTTCTTGCAGGCGCTTTTCCAGCGGCTCGGCGACTTGGTCCTGCATCTCCTGGGCAGTCGCGCCCGGCCATGCAGTGATGACGGTCAACTGCTTGACCGTAAACGGCGGGTCCTCGGCACGCCCCAACTGGAAGAACGCCAAGGTACCCGCGACGGCAATCAGAAAGATCAGGAACACGGTAATGGAGCGCTCGCGAACGGCGAGTGCCGATAAATTGAGACTCATTGACGGCCCCCGGCAACCTTCACGTCACCCTGTGGGCTCAGTCGCACTTCCTCGCCATCGCGCAGTAGATGCGCGCCCAGCGCGACAATGCGCTCGCCAACCTTGAGCTCACCTGCAACTCGGGCAGCGTCGTCACTCAAGCCCAGGACCTGAACAGGCCGCCAGCTGACTTTCGCCGGTTCGCCGGCAATGACCCACACACCGGTTCCCTTGCCTGGGTCATAGAGGGCAGCGATCGGAACTTGCAGGACCGGCCCTTGCGCGGCGTCTTCGGCGATCCGAAGGGTGACGGTCGAACCCAGCGGCGCATTGGCCAGCCCGCCCGCCAATACATACCGCGCCTCAAAGGTGCGTGTCACAGGGTCAGCCGAATCCGACAGCAGCCTCAGCTTGGCAGTGACAGCAGCCGAGGTGTTGCCGTAAAGCGTCGCCTGCGCGGTGGACCCTGCGGCCGGACGCAAGGTTTCTGGCAATTGCACGATGGCTTCGCGCTGACCGGCCCGTGCCAGTCGAACCACCGGCTGCCCAGGGCTGACCACCTGCCCGGGTTCGGCGAGCGTCTCCATGACCACGCCATCGGCGTCTGCCAGCAGTACGGCATAGCCCGACGCATTCCGGGCCACGTCAGCCTGAGCTTGCGCGGCGCTGAGTTGTGCTTTCGCGGTATCGGCTGCGGCTTTGATCTGATCGTAGCCCGATGCGGAAATGGCGCCTGCGGCCACCAGCTCACGATAACGAGCCTCGTCATCTGCGGTCTGTTTGGCTCGGGCTTTGGCGGCAGCGACAGCTTCTTGCTGCGCTCGTGCTTGCAAGCCTAAGTCGATGGGATCCAGACGCATGAGCGGCTGACCACGCTTGACGGTCTGACCGGTATCGACCAGACGCTCAAGCACCTTGCCCGACACTCGGAAACCCAGGTCACTCTGGACGCGAGCCGCTACGACTCCGGTGAATGAACGCCAGAGGCCGGACGAATCCTGAACTTCAGAGACCCTCACCAAAGGAGCGAGCGTGCGCGGATCTTGGACGGTGGAAGAGTCGCCACACGCCGTCAGGACGAGAGGCAACAAGCAAGCGGCAAGGGTGACAGGTCGAAGCCGGCGCATAGATTCCCTACTTAAAGAATAGAAACTGGTGTCACATTCTCTGGCGCGTGACCAATACTGTCAATGGTCACAACTATTGCGGCCAGAGACTAAATTACAATTCTCTCAACACTTATTGCGACTATAGCCACCAGCGAGAGCACCCACCCATGAGGAGTTCATTGACAGAAAGTGACCAATATATAATATGGTCACACATCAATCTCCACTTCAGGAATCTCCATGTCGCCACTCCACCCCGCTGCTCTGATACTGAGTGCCAGCTTGATGGCAGGCTGCGCCGTTGGTCCGGACTATCACCGTCCGGACACTGCGCTATCGGACCGTTTCCTCGGTCAGCCCTCTGTCGAACAGCGGCCCGCGACGATGCCGGCCAGTCTCGTAGCTTGGTGGGAAGGCTTTGATGACCCAGCGCTGACCGAATTCGTCGCCAAGGCACTTGAGCAGAACCTGGACCTGGCGCAGGCCTCGGCGCGCGTCGCGCAGGCGCGGGCCGGCCTGGGTGCGGCCAATGCTGCTTTGCTGCCCTCGGGCAATATCAGCGGCCAGGCCGCGCGAGCCTATCAGTCAGTCGAAACCCCACTCGGCCAGGTGCTGAATTCAACGCCTGGCTATGATCGGTATGGAAGCGCTTACGAACTCAACCTCGGGGCCAGCTGGGAGGTCGATTTGTTTGGCAGCCTGCGCCGGTCACGCGAGGCCGCCCTGGCCGAATACCAGGCGTCCGCAGCGGGCGCCACGGCCACCCGCCTGGCCGTCGCTGCGCAGACCGCCGACATCTACATCACTGTCCGCGGATTGCAGACCCGTTTGGGCATTGCGAACCAACAGGTCAAAACGCAACAGGAACTGCTGGAGAAGGTCCAACTGCTCTACAGCAAGGGCCTCGCCGCCAGCTATCAGGTTCGCCAGACCGAGGGCGCCTTGGCACAGGTACAAGCGACAGTGCCGGTCCTGCAAATTGGCCTGGATGCTGCGATGAACGCACTGGACATCATGCTCGGCACGCCGCCCGGCACGCATCGCACACAACTGGCCAATGCGCGGAGCATTCCTCTGGCACCCCAGATAACCGCCATGGGAACGCCGGCCGATCTGCTGCGCCGCCGGCCCGATCTCATCGTGGCCGAGCGCCGTCTAGCGGCCTCCAATGCACGCATCGCAGAGGCCGTTGCTGAGTACTATCCAAAATTCTCCCTCAGCGCGCTGCTCGGTAGCGCCACCGCCGTATCCGCCGGCAACCTTTTTACCGGCGGCGCCAGCCAGTCGGCGGGTGTATTGGGACTGCGCTGGAGGCTCTTCGACTTTGGCCGTATCAACGCACAGATCGATCAAGCCAAGGGGCAGGAAGCCGAGGCCCTGGCCGCTTATCGCCAGTCCGCGCTGCGCGCCAGCGAGGATGTCGAGAACGCGTTCTCCTCGTTGGTCAATCGCGAAGCCCAGGCAACCACCCTCACCGCAGCAGAGACAGCTCTGACTCAGGCTCGTCAATCCTCGTTCATTGCCTATGAGAAAGGCACCGCCAGCCTCATCGACGTCCTGCAAGCCGACGAAAAACTGCTGCGAGCTTCCGATTCCCGAGCGCAAGCGCGAACCGAATCGGCACGAGCGGCGGTCGCCGCGTTCAGGGCACTGGGTGGTGGCTGGCAGCCTTCTCACGCCGAGCCTGTGGCAAGTCGATGACGTAACCAGGTGACGTGGCACCACCTGCGCGCCCTCCTCCTTCAGCTAAAACCAGCAGAGAACAGCAATATGAAAACGAACGATAACTCTTGGGTGCTCATCACGGGCGCGTCGAGCGGATTTGGCGAGGAATTTGCCCGGCAGTACGCAGCACAAGGGAAATCGCTGGTCCTGGTAGCACGCCGATTGGATAAACTTCAGGCGCTGTCGGCGCAGTTGCGCGAACGCTTCGGCGTTGAGGTGCTCGTCGAGCAAGTCGACCTGTCCTCGATTCCGGCGATCATCGAACTGCATCAGCGACTGAGCGAGCGTGGTGTCGTGATCGATGTGCTCATCAACAATGCCGGTCATGGCTTGCAAGGGCCCTTTCTGGATCAATCCGTAGAACAATCCCTGGCCATGATCGATTTGGACATTGCCAGCCTGACAGCATTGACGCGCCTTTTCGCGACTGACATGCGGGCCCGAAAACGCGGACATATCCTGATGGTTGCCAGCCTGCTGGCCTTCCAGGGCGTGAAGAATTTCGCCGTTTACTCTGCCGCAAAGGCCTATGTGCTTCGCTTCTCTGACGCGCTTCATCGTGAACTCAAAACCGACGGCGTCGTCGTGACCGCACTTTGCCCCGGGATGTCGGACACCGGATTTGCACAAAGCGCCAGGCAAAAGCTCACACCGGCCCTGAAAATGGTGATGATGCAGCCCCAGCCCGTTGTCGCTGCGGGAATCCGTGCGCTGCAAGCCGGACGCATGAGTGTCGTGCCAGGCTTTGGCAACAAAGCGATTACGGTCTTGACCTGGGCCACGCCTCGCCGGTTTCACCAAGGCATCATGGCGCACGTCATGGGCGTCTGAGTGGGCGATGTGAAGGCCTTCCCAAAGGAAAAGGAATGCCTACAAAAAGGCCGGAGGCAACCTGTGCCCCCGGCCTTTTCGTTATCGTAAAGCGGCAATCAATCAGAAGCGATAGCTGACAGAGGCACCGAGGCCGCTGGCACTGTTCTTATACGTGGAGCTGTAGGCGCCCCGGGTCGCTGAGGTGTGATTGACCTGCACGCTCTCTTCCCACAGATAAGAATAGGCAACGTCGATCGTGACATCGTCCACCGGCGTCCAGCCTGCACCGAAGCTGATCACCGTCCGGTCGCCCGTAGGAATACGTGGCCCGCGGTCGGTGTTGTTGGCGGGCGACTGGTCGACTGACAAGCCTGCGCGAAGCACCCACTGGTTGTTCAATCGGTACGCCGTACCGATGGCGTGGGCCCACGTGTCATGCCAGTTCTGCTCTTCGGCAACGGTGCCCAGCGAGCCACTGAGCAAAGGAGGCAAACCCGAGTTCTGGATGACCAACTCCTTGAAGCGACTCCAGCGTGTCCAGGTGCTCCCCGCATAAAGCGTCCAGTCATCGTTGAGCTGATGAGTCACCGAAAAGTCCACCGACTCCGGTGTATCCACATCCAGCGAAGCGTCATAGCTCTGGCCGCTGACGCCCAGCAAGCTGAAGACTCCACCAGTAACCTTAGTCTTGGCGTCCAAGTGGTAACTGACTTTGGAGTGGTACGTCAGACCCAAGCGTGTTCGGTCAGTAGCCTGCACCAGGATCCCCGCGTTGAAACCCAGGGCCGTGTCGTCGCCGGTGCTTTTGAGTTTTCCATCATTGCGCCCAGGACTGAGAGGGTTGGGCACCATCCCGGACAACTCACCGCTGATACGGTTGATGGTAGGACCGAACCCGATCGACACTTTGTCGTTAAAGGCATAGCTGATAGTGGGCTGGAACGTGAGGGTCGTGACCTCGCTTTTGTTGGCGTAATAACGCCCGGCGAAACCGCTGCCATAGTCGGTAATCAGGCCGAAAGGAACATAAAAACCAACACCGAACGCCCAGTGCTCATCAATGGGTTTGACGTAGTAACCCATCGGCACTGTGGTCGTTGGCACCATATCGCCGTCCTGCTGGCCACCGAAGGTGCTGCGAGTCTGGCTGATGTCGGACTTGGCGAAAAGCGTCGCCGCCCCCAGACTGACCTGCTCCCTCTTCAAGCGAGACATGCCCGCCGGATTGCCAAAAACGGTGCTCGCATCTTCAGCAGAAGACGAGCGACCGGCAAACCCGGATCCCATCCCACTGATGCTTTGCTCATTAAGCGCGAAACCGCTCGCCAGCACATGAGAAGTGGCGAGCGCAATAGCGAGACCTAGCGGGGTCTTGAGCCATATTTTTTTCATTATTAGAACTCTTACAGCAGTAGCTGAGGTGAATGAAGCGGGTGGTTGTGTTATGTGAAAATTGCCACGGTCTGACGCGCCCAAAGCACTCGTCGACCGCTTTCGTCCCAGATTTCCATATCTTGCAATGAGTAACCTTCCGGAGCCTGCTGGCTGAAAGAACTGATGAGAAACCATTCACCAGCACCGGCCGGCTGCGGTAGATCAATCATCCAGGACGCAGAGCTGATGGCGGCGGGCTCGGTGAAGCAGGTCATGGCGGCCGGCGGCAAACTGTCAGCGAGCGCAACCAAGGCGACGGCCGGGTCCACGCCCTGTGCATCCAGGTGGCGCACCCACATCAACAGTTCGGGATTTTCTGCGCCAGATACTGGCAATGAACCGCCCGCCACGCGCATCTCGAAGTTATGGGCGCAAGCCGGTGCGACGTTGCTATCCAGAACCAGCGTGGGGTATTTGGATGGCCCCTCTACAAGCGGTCTTCCCCAGGAGTTGTGGGTGATTTTGCTCGCGCGCGGCTGAGCGAATAACAGCGTGGTGCGCAGTGCCAGGTCATCGCCCGACATACAGTCGACCGCTACCGAGGTGACTGACCGCCCTTGACGCAACACGCTGGTTTCGAATGTCTGGGCCTGTGTGACAGGACCAATGAACGACACCTGGGCTGACCTGAACGGCGGGAAATCTGTCGGACACTCACGCAAAACCGCTTGCAGCGACAGCGCCGCAGACAGGCCCCCAAAGACAGTGCGCCCCTGTAGCCAGTTGGGTGGTGCAATAAAAGGTGAGTCTGGATCGAATTGCTGCAGCATCTGGGCAAAGCTGGTCATATCAACGCTCCCCTGAACTGACCGGTCGTGATCCCCACCAAGCAGCACGCAGGCGTCGCCCTCTCCCAATCGAAACGGGTGGATGGAATGGCGGCGCTGGATCATGGCGATCTCTTGAGAACAGATGCGCCATACTTATTCATGTGACCATTTGTGTCAACAGTCACAATTCAGACAAATAGATACCTTCACTCAGAAGGTAAAATCGCAGGGACCACGCGGGAATAGGTTGCAACGGCAATGCAACCCTCAGCCGAAGCTCAGGGCATGAGGCTACGCAGGATGAGATTGGAGGTGAGCGTCGGGGCATCCTCGATGCGATCGAGGTTGTACTGCAATAGCAAAGGATTGACGAAAGGCTGGAGCGCCAGATGTATCGCGTCTACCGTCTCGTCCAGTGGCGTCCTGCGCTCGAACTCACCGAGCTCTCGCCCCTCTCGTACGATCTGCAGAACAAAGTCTTTGATCCGGGCATTATAAACCTGCGAGCTTGGCCAACGCTCCGAGGCCGAGAACGCGGCGATGTCGTAAAGCTTGCGGTCGTTGAAGAACAGGTCCGCGCCCGTGACCATCAGTGTTTTGACCATGCGTCTAAAGCGCTCCGTAGGTGAGAGGCCTTCCACGTTGATGGCCTGCTCCACGGCGGCAACGATTTGCGCCAGACAATTTTTGCAAATGGCTTCGCCGATTGCCTGCTTGGAATCAAAGAACTTGTAGATGTAAGCCTTGGAAAACCCGATGGCCTTGGCCAGGTCGGACACCGTGGTCTTGCCGTAACCGTATTGACTGAAATGCTCATTGGCCGCCGCGACAATCTGGTCTCGGATGTCATGGTCGACTGGGCCACGGACGCTGGGGGATATTGGCTGGTTCATGCGGTCAGCTTACTCACCTCAAAGGCGGTTGACAACTTGTGACCACATTGTAATTAAGTCACATATCTGGCGATTTGGCTGGATAGCCGTTTGCATGTCAGGAGCTGCCATCGGCGCAACTGCCCTGCTGTACTGGGTCTATCTGGGACTCGCTTCCAAATGATTTCCTGACATCTGGTGCTCATCACTGCGTCTGCGGACCATCGAGCGGAACATCAAGGATGAAGGTTGCGCCCTGTCCAGCCCCGTCGCTGTGCACGGTCAAGCTGCCCCCCATTTCCTGCGCGGCCAGCGCGCAGCTGTGCAGGCCGAAACCGTGACCGTCTTTGCGAGTAGTGAAGCCATGGGAAAAGAGCCGCGCCAGATGCTCTGGTGCAATCCCATTGCCGTTGTCGGTCACGGTGATACGCAATGCTGGCCCGTCAGCCAGGAAGGCGCTGAACGTGATGCACGGGCTGCGATCGATCACGCCGTTCATTGCTTGTTTGGCATTGCGGATCAGGTTCACCAGAATCAGCAGCATCCGGTGCCGGTCCAGCGGCAGCAAGGGCAAGTCGGCAATGTCCTTGACCACCGTCACCTCCTGGCGCGCCAGTGATCCAGCACTCATGCGCAAGGCATCATCGATCAACTCCGGGACCGGTACTGTCTCGACGATACTGACAGCAACGGCATAGGACTGCTGGGCAGCGACAATGGTTTTGATGTGGTCAATGCCCTTGGTGAGTTGTCCGAGCTCTTCGATGATGCCCTGTTGCTCTATCGCCACCACCTCCGCCAGCTTGAGCAGGTAGCCGGGCAGCATCTTTCCTTTGTGGTCTGTGGTGAGAAAATCGCTCAAGTCATGGACGTGTTCGTTCATCATCTGAGCCACCTTGCCCAGCCCCTGGGCTTTGGAGGTGCGCATCAGGCTGCTGACCAGTTCTGCCGATACGTTCACGCTGTTAAGAACGTTGCCGACGTTGTGGAGCACAGTCGTAGCGATTTCGGCCATGCCCGCCTGACGGGATTTTGCATGCAGTTCGGTTTGCACGTGGCTCATGCGTAGCGCCGCGCGCACGCGAGCCATGAGCTCCAGCGGTGAGAAGGGTTTGGCGATATAGTCATCGGCGCCACTCTCCAGCCCGGAGACGCAGGCCTCGCTACCACCGCGGGCGGTCACCAGGATCACCGGTAAATGGGCAAAACCGGCGCTGGCTTTGATTCTGGCTGTCAGGCCAAAGCCATCGAGTTTCGGCATCATTACATCCGAAACGACGACATCGATGGGTCGGCGCTGCAGGAGTGCCCAGGCCTGCTCGCCATCAGCTGCGGTGGCGACGATGTAATCGTTTTGCAAAAGCTCTCTGAGATAGCTGAGCATTTCCGGGCTGTCGTCGACCACCAGCACTCGGGATCGCAAGGCGAGTTCCGGGTGCTGCTCGTCGCCTGCGCCTTGCATCGAGACTTGATCGTTGCGACTGCCTTGGTGGCCGTCGTCGAAACGCAGGTGGCGCTGCTCAATAGTGCTTGTTGTGCTCGATGACGATCGCTCCTGCATATGGCTGACTTCGCTCGGTACGGTGTTTTGCTCGGCCCCCAGCGGAAGTCGAACAAAGAAGCACGAACCCCGTCCAGGCTCACTGTTGACGCCGACTTCGCCCCCCATCAGTTCGGCCAGATCCTTGACCAGGGCCAGGCCGATGCCTGTGCCGCTGTAGTGGCGCGTGGCGGAATTGTCGATCTGGGAAAAACGCTGGAACAGCAACGGCAGTTTGTCAGGCGCAATGCCGATCCCCGAGTCTTGCACCGCGAGTTCAAAACGCTCGCCATCAATCAGCGTCACTGCCAGGTGCACGGTACCGCCGGCGGGCGTGAACTTGATGGCATTGCTCACCAGGTTGAGAAGAATCTTCTCGAAGTGTCGGGGGTCCAGGAACACCGTGCCGAGCGCAGGATCGATGCTGCTGGTCAAGGTGCAGCCTTTGCCCTCGGCCACCATGGCGGCATCCTCGGCCAGCACACCCACCATCTTGTTCAAGTCAATTGGCGCCGGACACACCTCAAACTTACCCGCTTCGGCTTTGGAGAAATCGAGAATGTCATTCACCCGGTTCATCAAGCGCAGTGCGTTGCGTTGGGCGCGGTCGATTTGCACATGCCAGTCCGCCGGCGGGATGGTCGCCGCCGAGAGCTGCTCCAGGGGGGCGAGAATGAGGGTCAGGGGGGTGCGCAGTTCGTGGCTGACCGTGGCGACGAAATCGCTCTTTGCCTGGTTGGCCGTCTCGGCCTGGTTGCGCGCCTGAATGAGCTCGACGGCCTGCGCCTCCAGCACCTCGGTCTGTTGATGCAGCGTGTCGGTCCGTTCGGCGACCATTCTCTCCAAGGAGGCCTGCACTTGCTGTCGTTCGGCTTCAGCCTCAGCCTCCAGCACCCGGATGCGCAGGGCATTCTCCTGGAACACCCGTACGGCGCGGGTCATGATTCCAATCTCGTCACCGCGTCCGGCACTGGCGATCTCGGCGTTCAGGTCGCCGGCCGCAAGCCTGCGCATGACCGAGGCCAGGGCCACGATGGGCTGTGCGATAAATCGCGACGTGCTCCAGGCGATGGCGCCGGCTAGCAGGATGGCGACGGTACCTGCAATTATCGTCGCATGCATACCGCGATCATTGTGGACCAAGGCGTCGGAGCGCGCCTCTCCAGCGAAGCGCGCAACCAACTGGCCGGCGCTGCGAGCCTCGTCGCGAACCTGATCGCGTGCATCGCTCAAAGCGTTGCTCGCCTGATGGAACCTGGCGAACGCCGCCCGGTAGCCGGCAATCTGATCGCTGACCGTCAGGGGCGTAGCCTTGGCTTGCAGCCCCACGGACGAAGGCAGAACGCGCGCGAGACGGGAAAGTTCATCAAGGATGTGGCCGACAGAGCTGGCGACCTCCGCTGACGGTGACAGGCGAAACGACAGGGTCTGCGCCTCCAGGGTGGCAACACGCTCGGCGAAACGCTTGGACAACGCGGCGGCATTGTGCAGCAAGCCGGTGGCTGCCTGAATGTCGCTTGCATCATGAGCAACGCGCCCATCCACCTCACTCAACATTGCCTCGAGGTGCTCGACCACATTCCCGACGACGGCGAGCTGCCGCAACGCCTCGCCTCCCCGCAACTTGGGCGCCTCGCCAAGGTGCTCTACCGTCACGCAGGTAGCAACGACCGCTGTTGCCAACTGGTCCAGGGGCTCTCTCTCCTGCGGCTCCCCCATCACCTCGCGCAATTGCTCGACCACCGGCGGGAGTGCCGCGCAGGCGCTGTGCGCCGCGGCCGCCCCATCACCGGTCACCAGCATCTTGGCCACATTGGCGATGATGATCCGTTCGCCGTTGCGCAGGATATCCAGGATGCGATGCGCGCTTTCAATGTTGCTCACCTGCGCCTGGTGCTCAGCGGTGCGGGCGTCAAGCCCCTTCAGCCCATCGGCGATGCCCTGTTCGACCAGGATCGTCGCCTCTCGCATCCGACCGTAGTGGGCTGTCATGTTCTCCGTTTCGCCATCCATGGTCAGGGTCGCCGCCCGCAAAGCGGCGATCGCCGCGGCGAGCCTGTCCAGACCGCCCTTGAGCGATTGCGCCTCTGCCACCGCAATGGCGGTAAGGCCGGCAATAGCGGTCGCCACCATGCCTTCGGCTTGGGAGAGGCTTTCCTGGTCGCGGGTGGCGATGAAGTTTTCCACCCGCTCGGTGGCCCCGTTGACCGAGGCCAGAATTTCTGCGGAATGGCTGGCCGAATCCACCGAACGAACCATGCCTCGCAGGCCATAGAGATTCACTAGCGATACCGCCAGCATCAGAAACACCAGTGCGGCGACTGCCAGCCCGATCCTGACGGCAATGGGCCTGTCTGTGGTGGGCCTGAATGTCAGCACCGCGCCTCGCCTCCTCGCTCCCCGCCCACCACTACTGCTTCGTCACCTCCGGCAAAGGCGTCGGCGGCGCCGTATGGTTGACGGCCGCGTCGATCATCGCCGCAACGGAAGCCTGGCTGTAGATAGGATTGGCGGCGCCGCCCACCGGCATAGTGGCGAGCCAAGCGTCCAGGTCCTTCGCATCGATGCGTACCAGCGGCACCTCGACGAACTTCGGCACTTGCTTGCCCGCCAGAATCTGCTGGGCCACCCAGAACCCCACCTGGGAG
This sequence comes from Pseudomonas sp. JL2, assembly GCF_031570495.1. Classification (NCBI taxonomy): domain Bacteria; kingdom Pseudomonadati; phylum Pseudomonadota; class Gammaproteobacteria; order Pseudomonadales; family Pseudomonadaceae; genus Pseudomonas; species Pseudomonas sp. JL2. The sequence goes on along the minus strand of NZ_JAKUDH010000006.1, from coordinate 244,068 downwards.
ACGCTTGGGGAGGCGGAGACCGAGACGGTCTCGTAGCCATTGGCATCGCGCTCCTGCTTCCACAGGGCAAGTTCGTCCTGACGGTTCCCCATCACAATAATCGGCAAAGGGCGCCCCGCCGCCTTGAACGCCATGGCCGCGCCGTAGCCGTCGCCCCCCTGAGTCGCGACGGCATCAATGCTGGGAAGCGACGGCAGTGCCAGCGCCACCTCCTTGCGTGCGACGGACGCCGTCCAGTTCCCGTACACGGTCTTGGCGAACTTCAGGCCCGGGTAGTCGCTGGCGGCCTTGCGAATGCCGTCGCTGATGTTTTTATCGGTGGCATCGCCGGCAATGCCGCGGATCTCCAGCAGTGTTCCGTTCCCCTTGAGACGCTCGGCGATATAATCCATTTCCACGCGGCCCATGGCGGACCAGTTGTAGTCCACGGTATAGACGCAACTTTCGGTGACCAGACTGGCCATGACGACCACCACGATGCCAGCGTTGCATGCATCGCGAATCACCCCATTGAGGGCCGTGTCGGACGCGGCCAGGATGACGATGGCGTTCACGCCTTTGACGATCATGTCCTGGATATGGGCCGCCTGTTCCGCTGCGGAGTTATTGGCGCTGACCACCGGAGCCTCGCGGATCAAGCCATCCTTTTGGGCTTGGGCCGCCACCTCCTGCCAGTTGCGCACCATCACTTTGCGGAAATCACTGCCCGCGTAGGAGTTGCTGAAGGCAATGCTATAGCTTGAGGTAGGGCCGCCGGCGATGCCGCCATCGGCAGCTTGGGCTGGATTGGCGACAACCATCGCCAGCCCGGTCACGCAGCCGGCGAGGCGCCATAAGATTTTGTGGAGTGGTTTAGTGTTCATGCGGCTCTCCATGTCCTTGGGATTTACCAAAAGTAATCCACCTGCATTTGCCGACAGTCTGGATCGACTGCTCGACCTGGTTGGAGAAGTCGGCCTTCAGATTGGAGATCGTCGACCCTGTGAATGAAGCGCCCAAACGCTCACGAACTGAGGAGATATTGCCCATTGATCAAGCTGTGCCCCTGGGCACCGGTTACCGGATTGCTCATTCGGTCATTCCAATCATAGAACCGGGCACGAAGAACCAGAGACATACAGACTCCTTTCCTTGGCGGCTGAAAACCGAAATCAGTACATTGCCTGCAGTGACACTGAGCATAGTCTCAAGGTGCCCACTTCGCTCGCGGCCATGAAGGATTTCAGCGAGACTCTGCTTGTCGTGATGGGCGGGAGTCGACCAACAGAGCAGATCCTAACCTTCCTCCTTGGCCTCAAGCGCACGGTAGTGGTCAATCTTGACTTGCAGTGCAGCAACGGCCTTTTGCATGGCAGCAACTTCGGCCTGTACATCCTGTAAATGGCTCTCCAGCATCTGGCGGCGTTCGGCAATCGTTGAGTCCCCAGCGCTGCGCAGCTTGGCGAATGTTTGCATTTTGCCGATGGTCATGTGAGTGGTGCGTAAACGCAGCAAAAACTCCAGCCACGCCATATCAGTCGGCGCATAAAGCCGTTGCCCGCCGGCCGCACGGGCGACCGGCGCCAACAGGCCGATGCGTTCGTAGTAGCGCAGGGTATAGGCCGTAAGGCCAGTGCGCTTGGCGACCTGGTCAATCGTCTGGTAGGCGTTCATAAGCACAATCCTTGGCCATCGGTGTTCGGTAATGCACCCGTCCCGCTCACTCGGGAGGTGCGGCAACAATTTTGATGCCTCGTTTGGCAAACACTTCCCGCGCTGCGCTGATGCCATTCAACGCGCTTGGAAAACCAGCATACACCGCCATCTGGATGATGATTTCAACGATCTCCTCAGGTTTGCAACCCACATTCAGCGCCCCCTCTATATGCACCTTGAGTTGAGGTTGCGCGTTCCCCAATGCGGTGAGGGCCGCGATGGTTGCCAACTCGCGTGTGCACAGAGCAACACCAGGCCTGGAAAACACATCACCATAGGCGAAATCGACTATCCATTCACCCAGCTCGGGCGAGATATCGCTAAGCGACTTGACCACGTTGTTGCCGGTGGTCCCGGTGATTCTTTCCAGGGTCTCGACCCCTTTCACTCGTCGACTATCCGGTTCAGTTGCCGACGCCGGAATTGCGATTGCTGAAAGCACGAGCCCGGTTACAGCGCTCAGTTTTTTAAATGTCATGACCTGTCTCCTTGTTTAAGCCGCGCAACGGACCTGGCCGTTTTGGCGGTGCAACAAGGAGGCTATTGGTTAGAGTGCGCTCTAAGTCAAGCGCCAGTTGCTTTCAGCTAAAAGGGCCCGCAGCTAAAGGGAGCCCCCCTCACATCATCGTCACACCACCGCAGTTGCAGCCGTTCTGGAACGCCAGGCAAAAGCCAACACCATCAACAGCCCCAGACCCGCCATTGCCGCTCCAGCCAGGGAAATCGCCGGATAACCCAGCCCGGTATTGATCACCGCTCCGCCCAGCGCCGCACCCATCGCGTTACCCAAGTTGAAGGCGCCGATGTTCACCGCCGAGGCCAGATTGGGTGCGTCCTTGGCGGCTTCCATGACGCGCATCTGTAGCGGCGGCACCAGGGCGAAGCTGGCGATCCCCCATATCAGGATGGCAACGGCGGCCGGCAGCGGCCAACGCATCAATACGGTGAATGCCAACAAGACCAGAATCAGCACGCTCAGCGAAACGATCAGGGTGCGATCTATCGAGCGGTCGGCGGCCTTGCCGCCCCACATGTTGCCCAGCGTCAACCCCACACCGAACAGCATCAGCATGGCGGTGATGTAGGCGGTTGATGCATGGGTCTCGCTGCTGAGGATCGGCGCAATGTAGGTGAAGACGGTAAACATTGCACCCGAGCCGACTACGGTCAGGGCCAACGCCCCCAGCACCGGTCCACGGCCCAGCACCCGAATTTCGGCCAGTACACCGACGCTTTGTGGCGCTTGCAGATTTGGTAGCGCGAACCACAACGCGGCCATGGTTACCACGCCGAGTCCGGTAATACCCCAGAATGCGGTGCGCCAGCCGAACAGTTCGCCAAACCAGGCGGCCAGCGGCACACCGCCGATGGTGGCCAGGGTCAGGCCCAAGAACATGGCCGCAACCGCCCCGGCGCGTTTCTCCGGGGCGACCACGCTAGCGGCGACGATGGAGCCGACGCCAAAAAACGCGCCGTGGTTCAGTGAGGTCACCACTCTGGCAACCATGAGGCTGTAGTAATCGGTAGCCAGGGCTGACATCAGATTACCCAGGGTAAAAATCGCCATGAGTCCGATCAGCAGATAGCGCCGGGGAATCCTGCCGGTGGTCAGGGTCATCAGCGGCGCGCCGAGCAATACGCCCAAGGCGTAGGCACTGACCAACAAACCTGCGGCGGGAATGGATACGCCGAGATCCGCAGCGATGCCCGGCAACATGCCCATGGGGGCGAACTCGGTAACGCCGATGCCAAAGGCACCAATGGCGAGTGCGACAAGCGGTGGATTGATACGCATGGAAGGCTCCTTATCTATGCCGCCAATGCTACGATCCAACTTTTTCAGGCGGTAGATAGCATTTCTGGCAATCACCTTTGCGTACGGAGCACAAATGGACTTCAACGGCAGATCAGGTGAAATGTGCGTGTTCGCCACCGTGGCGCAGGAAGGCAGCCTGTCAGCCGCCGCGCGTGCATTGGGGCTGACCCCCTCGGCGGTCAGTCGGATCATCGCGCGTACTGAACAACGTCTTGGCACTCGCCTGTTGTTGCGCACCACCCGAGCGATCACCTTCACCGCCGAGGGCGAGGCTTACCTGCGCGGCGCCCGCCGTATCCTGGCCGACATGGCCGAGGTCGAAGAAGCCATCGCCGACCAGGGCGTGCCCCGGGGCCGTTTGCGGGTCAGTGCCGCCCTCGGCCATGGGCGCCAGACCATCGTTCCCTTGGTGGCAGCATTCAGCGCCCGCTACCCGAACATCGTCGTCGACCTCACCCTCGGCGACGAAGTGGTCGACATTCTCGGCGGTCAGGCCGACGTGGCGGTACGCTTTGGCCATCTGCCCGACAGCCCGCTGACCGCACGAAGGATCGGCGACACCGGCCAGGTCGTGGTGGCATCGCCCGAGTATCTGCAGCGCCACGGCATCCCCCGGGAACCGGAAGACCTGCTACGGCACAACTGCCTGCGCTTCAACTTCCGTCGTGCCGAACCCAACTGGCCGTTCATCCGCGAGGGAAATGAGTTTTCCCTGAAGGTCAGCGGCAACATCGAATGCAGCAGTGGTGAAGCGCTGGCACAACTCGCACGGGTAGGCGCTGGCATCGCGCGTATCGGCGATTTCACCGTAGCCGAGGACCTGCGGCGCGGCGATCTGGTACCGCTGCTGGAAGCCTGGAACCCCGGAGACCGGGAGCCGATTCATGCAGTGTTCGTAGGTGGTTCGGCAATGCCGGCGCGGGTGCGGTTATTCGTGGACTTCTTGCTGGAACATCACCGGATGTAAACGGGTAACGTCACCTGCCCCTTTCGGATGCTCGTAATGCTGTGGGAGTTTTGCCTGACTGGAACAATCGGGAGCTATAGCCGAGATTGGCCGATGGCGATTGGTGAGAGGCGGCTTTCGGCTAGAAGCGGACGATGGTCAGCTCAAACGTCTAAATCTAAACATCTAGGGCCTTTCATAGAAGACTTCAAACCCGGCACCTAGTCCCAGTTCAAGCCCCTCAAGGCGCCGACGGCATTGTTGGAAGCATCATGTTCGTCAGTCCTAAAAGCTCCCCCCCTCAATATGGTAGACCGTCGGCTCTTCCGAAAAATATTCCTCCAAGCCCATCATGAACAGCCGATGGTCTTCACTCGCTTCGAAGCCCGGAGTGTGATCCTCAAGTGAGGCCCAGCGCACGATCAGGTTGAATTGCTGGGGGGTTTCAATCCCTTGCGCTAGCAAGTGGCCGCCGTAACCCTTTGCGCGGGTGAGCAAAGGGGCGACCTCGGCAAATGCGTGTCTGAACGCTTCAATGCGTTCTTTGTGAACAGGGAGCAGAGCGATTTCATAAATCATGGCATTCCTCCAACAAGCTCAGTTGATTAAAAGTACGCACTCACGAGATGAGCGATGGCTCGACTGCAATCGCGATTTTTCCCTGAAGGCCGTTGTTGGGGCTCTCCAGTCGAGCGTGGGCAAGCCCAATGTCGGCCAGCGAATAGACCGCGCCAACGTGCGGGCGCAGTTGGCCGCGCTCTACCAATGCGCTCAACTCATCAAGTTTGCCGCGGTTTTGTCGGGTAAAAACGAAGTGATAACTCGCGTTCTTGCCCCACGCCTGAACAAGGTTTTGCGGCTGGGCAATGTCCACAATCGAGACTAGGCGGCCGAGTTGGGCGAGCACGTCGGGGCTACGCGTCAGTGTGTTGCCGCCGATGGTGTCGAACACCACATCCACGCCGTGACCACCGGTTTCGCGCATGACGGCGTCGACGTAATCCTCCTTTTCGTAGTCGATGAGCACATCGGCACCCAGGCTGCGTGCGAACTCAAAGTTTGCTTCGCGCACGGTCGTGAAGACCCGCGCTCCAATGGCTTTTGCCACCTGGATCGCGACATGCCCTACGCCTCCCGCGCCGCCGTGTATCAGAATGCTCTCCCCCACTCTGAGCGCCGCTCGCACGGTCAGTGCTTCCCACACCGTCCCGCCAACCAGGGTCAGACTTGCTGCCTCAAGGTGGCTCAGTGATTGCGGCTTACGCCCGATGATGCCTTCGGCCGCAACGTGGTACTCGGCATAACTGCCTGGGCCGTCGAAAATTTGCGGGGTGTACCAGACTTCGTCTCCCGGAGCGAAGCTGGTCACACCCGGCCCGACTTCTTCGACAACGCCCGATACGTCGTGTCCGGTAATGGCCGGCAGTGGCACCAGGTCGGCATAGTCGCCACGTCGAACCTGATAATCCAACGGGTTGATCGAGGTTGCGTGTACCCGGACCAGGACCTGTCCCGCGCCCGGCACGGGCTTGGGCACGTCGCGGAGTTCGAACGACTCAGGACCGCCAAATGACTTCAGTATCATCGCTTTCATGGTAAATCCTCGCATCTATAAAATTGAATATCGAGATATCTCGATATGTTAAGGTAAAAAAATTACAAATCTTTCCCTATGACCTCGGCAAGCGCGCTGATGGTTGCTTCATTGCGCTTGTAGTAGGTCCACTGACCGATACGCCTGACTTCAACCAGGCCCACTCGTTGCAACGTGGCAAGATAACCGGAGACCGTTGACTGCGACAGTCCGATACCCTCTTGAATACTACTGACGCAGACGCCGACCGTGAGAACGTCACCCTCATCCTGCGGAGGGAAGTTCTTTACGGGATCCTTCAAACCTTTCAGGATTTGAAGACGCGTAGGGTTCGAGAGGGCTTTGAATATTTCGATCAGTTCCATGCACTCAGGATATCGAGATTTACCGATATGTCAATACGAAAGGTTAGAATAATTTTGGGGTTCGGATTGCCAGCGGTTTCACAGGTTGGAGCGGGTGCCTGCTTCTAGCCGAAAGCAGCCTGTGGCCATGAGTGAAGGCTTTTCTGAAAAAAACCACGATAACGGGCCAAGCAGGTCAAAAGCGTCAAGGGCGAATTCACCGCCCTCTTTGACGCTACCCCATGACTGGTTCTGGTGCGATCGCAGCAACGACGACAGAGGCCGCGAATGCAGCCTCTCGGAGCGTCTGGTGAAATCGCCTTTAGCGTGTTCGCACAGCTTGCAACGGCGCCCTCTTTATCGTGGGCAAACTCAGAAATCAACGGTGGCCGACACTTTGAGCGTGCGCGGCGCACCTTGAGTCAGGTAGCCACCGTTGGCAGAGGCCCAGTAGTTCTCGTCGGCGACGTTCTCCAGCATCGCGTTGAAGGTCAGTGCGCGGCCCTCCAGTTGCGTCCGATAGCGCGCGCCGAGGTCGACACGGGTCCAGGCAGGGATGCTGTATTCGTTGGCGCTGTCGACGAACTGACCGCCGGTGCGCAGCAGCAGGCCGTTCAGGCTCAACCCGGACAAGCCGGGCACATCCCAGTCGGCGCCCAGATTGAATTGGAACTGCGGCACACCCACCGCCTGGTTGCCATCGTCGCGGCCGCCGGCTGTGCCGCGCAGCTCGGCTTTGGTCCAGGTGGCGCCGCTCAGCAGGCGCAGGCCGTCCAGCGGCTCGCCGAACAGACTCAGCTCCACGCCGCGATTACGCTGCTCGGCATCCACCCGGTAATAGCCGTCGCCGCCGAGCACGCCCTGCGGCTGTTCGATGCGGAACAGGCTGAGACTGCCGCCGAAGGTGCCCCAGTCAAGCTTGGCGCCCATCTCGATCTGCTTGGAGCGATAGGGCGCGAACATCTCGCCGCTGTTGAGCGCGGCGCCCGGCGCGGTCGGCCCCTGCTGCAGGGACTCGACGCGGTTGGCATAGAGCGACAGGAACTCGGTGGGCTTGATCACAAGGCCATAGGCCGGCGTGGTGATACTTTCCTGATAGTTTGAGGTGCGGGCACCGCTGGCCGCGCTCCAGGCATCGGAGCTGATGGATTGGCGGCGTACGCCCAGGGTCAGCAGCACGCGGTCGTCGAGCAAGCCCAGGGTGTCGGACACCGCCAGGCTGCGGTTCTGCACCTTGGCGGTGGTGTCCGGGTCGTGAATATCGCCGGAGATGCTGGTGGCCGGCGGCTCGGCGATGGGCTGGCCCTCATACAGATTGCCGAAGCCGCGACTGCCCGCCGCGGTGGACTCGAACGCGTTGCGCTTCTCCTGCCAGATGCCGTTGCCGGCCAGGTTGATGCGGTGACTGACCGGCCCGGTGGTGAGTTCGCCGCGCAGCCCCGTTACGGCACTCAGGGTCTCCTGGTCCAGCGGCGAATAGAGGCGACCGATACGTGCGTCGCCGTTCGCGCCGTAGACGTAGTTGGAGGCGTAGATACCGTTCTCCCGTGTGTATTTGCCGCCTGCACTTAGGTATGCCGTCCAAGTGGGCGACAGGTCGTACTCGGCGCTGAACATGCCATAGGTGTCTTCGAGTTGCGACCAGCTCCAGGGTTGCGCGTAGTTGTGGTCGGAGTCGGGTGCCGACGGCGTCTTGCCGTTGAGAGTGCTGGTAGGCCCCGTCGTGGTCAGATAGACCACCGAGCGCCCCTCGTTGACCCGTTGCTTCTGGTAACCGAGATCCGCAGACAGTCGCAGACGGTCGCCGCGGTAGTCCAGGCCGAGGGTGGCGAGACTGAAGCGCGAGTGCTCCTCGTCCACCGCTGTCTCGCCCTCGCGCTGGGCCAGGTTCACCCGTACGCCGAAGCGGTTTTCCTCGCCAAAGCGCTGGCCCAGGTCGAGGTGCCCACCCACTCGGTTGTCGCTGGCATAGTCCAAGGTGGCGCGGCGCGTGGGGCTGTCCTCGGCACGCTTGGAGACCACGTTGATCGCCCCGCCGACACCGCTGCCCGACGGCGACACGCCATTCACAAAGGCGTTAGCCCCCTTGAACACCTCGACCCGCTCGACCGACTCGGTGGAGATGATCTGTCGCGGCAGAATACCGTACAGCCCGTTGAAGGCAATATCGTCGCTGAACAGCTGGAACCCGCGCACAACGAACACCTGGGAGAAGTTACCGAAGCCGAACGACTGACGCACGCCCGGATCGCTGGCCAGCACCTCGGCCAGGGTCTGCGCCTGGCGCGTCTCAATCAGCTCGGAGGTGTAACTGGAGAAGGCGAAAGGCACATCTTGCATGTCTTGGTTGCCCAGCACGCCGATGCGGGCACCCCGCGCCGTCTGCCCACCGGCGTACTCCGCCGGCAGATCGACACGGCCGTCGGCGATCCCGCTGATGGTGGTGGAGCCCAGCTCCAACACACCTTGCTCGGGCAGCGGCACCAGAGTGATGGTGCCGTCGTCGCCAGTCTGGAAGCTCAGGCCACTGCCCTCCAACAACCGCTGCAGGCCGTCGACCACCGAATAGTCGCCCTTGAGCGCCTGCGCCACACCACTGCCACGGGTCAGGCCGGCCTCATAGAGCAGACGCACGTCGGCCTGCTCGGCGAAATCGATGAGCGCCGCGTCGAGTCGCTGGGCGGGCACGTCGAGCTGTACGGCTTGCGCCTGTGCGGCAGCCATGGCCAGGGGGAGTACGGCTAGCGCCGCGAGGAAGGGGGTCGACCGCATGCTGATGTCCTTGGCTATCAATGCGAAGAAGTCGCATTTGCAGGAACAGAAGACGAAGGGGCCGATGATTTCTGAACCATCGCCGCCTAAATATTTTCTGTTTTCTTGAAGGCCCAGGCGCGGCGCGAGTCTCAGCGGCGTGACGCGACCAGAATCAACCCCGGCAAGCGCACCAGACGCACAGGCAAGGTGGTTTCAACAGCACTTAACACCGCCTGTGGATCGTCGAGGGCGAACACACCGGTCACCTGTACCCTGCGAGCGGCTTCGTCAACAAACAGCACGCGCGCAGACTGGCTGCGCTCAAGTTCGGCGAACACTTGCTCCAGTGGCCTGTCACGGAATATCAGCTTGCCGCGCTGCCAGCCCAAGCGCTGGCGCGCATCCAATGCCTGCGGCACCTGCAACTCCCCACCGCGCCACTGCACCTGTTGCCCGCCGACCACCGGCAGCGGCTCGCGCCCCTCGCTGGAGGCCAACACTCGGCCCTCGCTGACCGCGAGGTCGACACCGCCCTCCTCCAGACGCACATCAAAGCGCGTGCCGGTGACGCGTATGCGCGCTTCGCCGGCAGTGACAGTGAACGGCCGAGCCGGGTCAGGGGCTACCTGGAAATCCGCCTCGCCGCGGTACAGCCTGACCTCGCGGCGACCGTCGACAAACTGCCAGTCCAGCGCCGAATCACCGTTGAGGGTCAACAACGAACCATCTGCCAGACGCAACTCGCGCACCTCCCCCGGCTGGGTGCTGATATCGGCATACAGGCCAATCCAGGTGCCGCGCGGTAGCCACAGGGCGAGCAACAGCATCGCGGCGCAGGCCAGCGGAGTCGCCCAACGTCGATGGCGACGCATCACGCGCACCTGAGGCTGCTCGGCCGGACGTTCTATCTGGCCGAGCAAAGACCACAGCCCTTCCACCTCACGAAATGCTTGCTCGTGCTCGGGCGCCGCCTGGCGCCAGGCATGCGCGGCCTCGCGATCGGCAGCGGTGGCGCGACCAGAATGCAGCAACACCTGCCATTGCCGGGCCTGATCGAGAAGCGAAGGATGAGTCACGGCTGCGGGTCCATCTGCTGCTGGCAGTGTTCGAGGGCCTTCAAAATATAACGTCCGGCCATGCTTTCCGAGACACCCAGGCGCTCGCCGATCTCACGCTGGGTCAGCCCGTCCAGGCGATTCCACAACAACGCCTGACGCAGATGCGGTGGCAAATCCTGGACTACGCGCTGCAATAGCTCCAGGCGCTGGGCGTCGCTTGCCGCTCGCTCCGGACCAGGCTGGGCACTGACCAATTCGACGGATATCTCCTCTTCGACAGGGCGCGATTTTTGCTGACGGCGGTAGTCAATGATCAGGTTGCGCGCGATGCGATAGAGGAAAGCACGAAGATTGCCGATCTCCTTCCCGGACTCGCGCCGGCGAAAGCGCAACCAAGTCTCCTGGCGCAGGTCGGCTGCCAGTTCTGCGCACTTCACCTGCCGCGTGAGGAAGCTCAGCAGCTCGCTCGAATGGCTCTCGAACTCGCCGTCAGCGGAATGAGGATCAGGTGGCCAGGACACGCAAGCGACTCAAGCGAGGAAGAACCGCGAGAATATCTCAAATGATAATGACTTTCAATTAATGAGGCGTTTGCGATATTTCGTTGGTTATGACCAACAGTGGAACAATCAGGGGCAACCAATCGGGAGACTACGATAGGGATCGTTATTGAGAGACCATACTCTAGGCCAGAAGCGGGCAAACGATGGTCGCTGGGGCAGTAAGCTGGCTGGTCACCCATGTACCAAATTGGCGTCTGGACAATTGCGCCCCGCGCGCTCACCACGGTTCGATCTGCATCAGCTAGCGGCGAGCCGCCGATAGATCGCGCACGTGCCCCAAGACAGCATCACTGCTGGGATCGAAAGCAAAATGCAATACAAAATGCCAACTGCCAGTAGCGGCCCCGCTCCAGATGTCATCATCACACACGGAATCTGCCCGAACATTACGATAGGGCCTGCCAGCCATCCGCGTTTTTGAAACAGCAGACCAAGCGTCAATGTCAGCGCCAGGGACGCAGGATATAGAACAGCCCAATAACATTGCGCGTCCCAAGGCTCATTCACTCCGGCCAACCATGACGCCGCCAGCCAAAAGCTCACACTGATGACGCAAGCAACGATCGTCGCCAGCCACATGCTTTTCAATGTAACCGTCCGAGCATCCCATCTTGCGCTGAGGGACTAACGATTTGCTGATCATTGCGATCCAACGATCCACCGCAATTACTTACCAAAAAATCAGCTAAGTCCTCAGCAGCTTCCTCCGCCAGTAAGCCGACAACGACTGTAATGCCTGCATCTCGTAGCATTCTTATGCCCGCTCCCGAGTTTCTTGGATCGGGATCAAGCAATCCAACAAAAACTTTATCGACCCCGCTGTTTACCAGCACGCAACCTACTGGCGGGTTTGGAAGGCAGTCAGGTAAGGCCAAGCGCCCTTGGGCAAGGGCAAGCTGCATGAAATCGGCATTGGAGGTCAGAGTAGGCATATTCGATGGGTACTCATCCTTGGTGGCCGAATCTTGACACATTGAATTAGGTATCGCGTTACCCGCGAAACGATGAGCTTACCGCAGCCGAAGCCCTGACTCGCAGCAACGAGAAGCAAGCCTTCGGGTGCTGACTCAATCCATGGGGCTGCCCGAAGCCGTGATCGCTCGTTACGTGGATAATCGGCAGCCGTCACCGGTACTGCCCATGGATGAAAAAATCATCGAAGCGCAGCAGGCCACAGCAGATCTGTTTTATGCCAACAAGCTGTTGCCTAAACGGTTGGACGTGAAGGATGCACTTGCCGCATCGACGCCTATCTTCGCAAGAGCTGCCCTCATTCGCCAGCGGGACGCGCAAAGGCCTTAAGCGTGCCGCGAAGAGCTTCCAACCCATCCTCAGTCAGTTGACAGGCGGTCTTGATCTTGTCCGTGACGGCCCAAAGCTCTTCGCGCAGGCCTTTCCCAGTGTCGGTAAGCGCAATCAGCACGCGGCGTTCGTCGCTTTTGTCGCGGGCTCGAGTCACCATGCCCGACACTTCAAGACGCTTGAGCAAGGGCGTGATCGTCCCGGTATCCATCCCAAGTGCAGCGCCCAGATCGCCCACGGTCCTGGGCGCGTCCGTGAACAGTTCCAGCATGACCAGGTACTGGGGGAACGTCAGCCCAAGGGGCTCCAGCAAGGGTTTGTGCAGGCGAATCATCCGATTGGCGGCACCGTACAGAGCAAAGGACAGTTGGGTTCCGACTTCCCGTTGCACTGCAGCCTTTTTGGCAGGAACTCGCTTTTGTAGCCCAACATTATCTAGCTCACTAGATATTTTCCGGGCTACGGGTCGGCTGATGTCGGGGATATTGTCCAAGGCCTGTGCTGCTGCCCCAGCCTGCTCACCCGCAAGCAGTTCGTCACGTGTCGCTTGAAGAATGCGGTCGGACAGCGGTTGATCGTCGACCGCTCGGGCGAGCACCATGGCGCCGACTATCGCCGACATGAAACCGATCGCCTGGTCTTCCCTGGATCGGTCACGCCGCCAGGGAAGACTGGCGCTGAACGACTCGATCATTCCGGCGACCCGGCCCGTGAACGAACGCCGCATCCCCGGTTCCCGTGCGACATCAATGGCCAACGCAGGCATTGCGCAGCCTGCTTCCGGGTGGTCGCGGTGACCCTGACTTAGGTACCTGTCCAGAAAGGCTTGCTTGGGCGTATCGCTGCTGGAGACAGTGTCGCGCAGCCGTAGCGCCAACTGGTCCATCGCATGTTCAAGGCTGGCACAAGCCAGCGCATCCTTCGAATCGAAGTGCGCATAGAACGCGCCATGAGTCAGGCCCGATGCCTTCATGACCTGCGCAATGCTCGCCCCTGCGATGCCCTTGCCGCGAAACAACCGGGAGGCCTCCTCAAGGATTTTCTCGCGCCGTTCTGCAGTCTGGCTTGCAGGATATCTCATCGGTGGACCTCGATATTTATGCTTGACGAATAACATGATGATCATCATGCTTGGCTGAAAATATGACAACCATCATACGCCGTAGCCAGAGTGCGGGCCGACTTCCGCCTGACGGCCAATTCCACGACTACCGCTTCCATAAGCGCCAAGGGATGTAAATCCATGACGACAACTTTTGTGAATGCCCCCGTCCAGGCCATCCAGCCATTGACCGGAAAAATCGTGGCACTGCTCGCTGGCCTGGCTGCTATCGGTATGCTCTCCACCAACATCATCCTCCCGGCATTCCCCGTCATCGGTGAAGACCTGGGAGTGGACGCCCGCGCGCTTGGCCTGACGCTATCCAGCTTCTTCATCACCTTCGCACTGGGCCAGTTGGTGGTCGGGCCACTGGCTGACCGCTATGGGCGCCAGAAGCTGGTGTTGGGCGGACTCGCGATCTTCGTGGTGGGCACCGTCATCGCAGGCCTTGCCAACACCCTCGATACGCTGATTGCAGGACGCGTCATCCAGGCATTGGGCGTGTGTGCCGCCTCAGTGCTGTCGCGCGCAATTGCACGGGATCTGTTTGAGGGAGAAGCACTCGCTCGCGCGTTGTCGCTGACCATGATTGCCACCGCCGCTGCGCCAGGTTTTTCACCACTGGCGGGTAGCCTGCTGTCGGTCACGCTTGGATGGCGGGCGATTTTTATCCTGGTAGGGCTGGCCGCCGTTGCGCTCGCCTTCTTCTACGTTCGCGGCCTTGGCGAGACCCATCCCGCCGACCGCCGCGCGCCGCATTCAGCCAAGAGCGTGGTGCTCGCGTATCGGCGGTTGACGCTGGATAAGCGCTTCATCCTACCTGCCCTTTCGATGAGCCTGCTGATGAGCGGACTGTTCGCATCGTTCGCCGCCGCCCCCGCTATTCTGATGAAAGGGATCGGCCTGACGTCGTTGCAGACGGGCCTGTACTTCGCTTGCACGGTGTTCGTTGTGTTCGCAGCCGGCATGGCGGCCCCGCGCCTGGCGCACCGCTACGGCCCAAGACTCATTACCACGCTGGGCATTGCCTGTGCCATGGCGGGCGGAGGGCTCCTGCTCGCAGGCCCGGCCGATCCGAGCCTTGGGTGGTATGCCCTTTCAATGGTCACGTTTCTTTGGGGCATGGGCCTGGCCAATCCGCTGGGCACGGCCATCACCATGGGACCTTTTGGTAAGGAAGCCGGAATGGCTTCCGCCCTGTTGGGCTTTGTTTCCATGGGGGCGGCGGCACTGACAACCTGGCTGGTTTCGGTGCTGACGCTTGCACCGGTTACAGCACTGGGCGGTGTCCAGACGACAGCCTGTCTGATCGCACTGGCGCTGTTCCTTCTACGGGGCAGTCTCGCGAAATAAACACGCTAAAGCGCTGAGGCGTCGTTTCTTGTTTGCGTCATGACCAACAACTGGAGAATCAACATGCAGATCAAAGGTAGCGTGGCGCTGGTGACCGGCGCCAACCGTGGGTTGGGCAAGGCCTTCGTGCAAGCACTGCTCGCGGCGGGTGCCGCGAAGGTCTATGCCGCGGCACGTGACCCCGCCACTCTCGAAGCCCAGGCCAACGTGGTGCCAATCAAACTCGACGTGACCCGTCCCGAAGATATCGCGGCGGCGACTGAACAGGCACACGACCTCACGCTGCTAATCAACAACGCCGGCATCAGCGGCGAAGCGCATGACAGCATTAGCCTGGAAACCCTTCGCCACGAGTTCGAGACCAACGCGGTCGCCCCGCTCGCCATCAGCCTGGCTTTCGCACCGATCCTGGCCGCCAACGGCGGTGGTGCAATCGTCAACATGCACTCGGCCCTGAGCTGGATCAACCTGCCCACCACCGTTACCTATTCGGCAAGCAAAGCGGCGGCCTGGTCGCTTACCAATGGCCTGCGCCTGCGATTGGCAAGTCAGGGCACCCTGGTCGTGGGCGTGCATGTTGCGTTCGTGGACACCGACATGACGCGCGGTATCGAAGGCGTGCCAAAGGCAAACCCTCACGATGTGGTCCAGCGCGCACTGGATGGCGTTGCCAACGACCAGCCGGAAGTGTTGGCGGACGAGACGAGCCAGCAGCTCAAGCAAAATCTGAGCAACGGTATCTACCTGCGACCGATATCGTAAAACCGGGTGACCCGAAAGATCCGGCAGCTTTCATCGCCGGCTCATCTGGGCTTTGCAATCTCCTTATCGCATTGGCAGCCACGACCGCAATGAACTTGCACCGGCAGGCCAAACACCCCCATGGGACGGTCAAAAGCCCACGGCATAAAGCGGATCATGCGACCAAACGCGCTCAATTCAGCTCATCAACAGGCAACGCTCCTCCTCTGATTCTTCCAACCCGATAAACCGTCGCACCCGTTGGGCGCCATGCCCTTCGCGGATTGCCTGTGGCGAGGCATCCAGCTGCACGTTGCCGTTTTCCATGAAAATCACCCGGTCAGAGATCGACAGGGCAAATTCCATTTCGTGAGTGACAATCAGCAGGGTCATGCCTTCGCGAGCCAGGTCGGCGATCACCGTAAGTACCTCGCCGACCAGTTCCGGGTCCAGCGCCGAGGTCGGTTCGTCAAACAGCAGGATGTCCGGGTCCATGGCCATGGCCCGGGCGATCGCCACACGTTGTTGCTGGCCGCCAGACAGTTGATGCGGATATTTGTGAACGTGGGCCAGCAGGCCGACCTTGTCGAGCAACTGGCAGGCCCGTTGCTCGCTCAGTGTGCGGCTGACGCCATGATAACGAGGGGCGAGGCTGATGTTGTCCAACAGTGTCCGGTGCGGAAACAGGTTGAAGTTCTGGAACACCATGCCGATGCGCTGCACGCCCTGACGAACCCGAGAGCCATCCGGTTTGTCCTCGGCATTAATGAAGCCCTCCCCGAACAACAGGATTTCACCCTGATCGATGCGTTCCAGGCCATTAATGGTGCGGATCAACGAGGTCTTGCCGGAGCCGGACGGGCCGATGATGGAAATCACCTGGCCGCTTTGCACCTTCAGGTCGATACCTTTGAGCACATGATGATCGCCGTAGCGTTTGTGCACGTCCTGCAGGTGCAGGGCCGGGGCCGCACCTTTGGCTGGGAGGCTGACCTTGCTCGATACCCTAGGTGCCAGACTGTCACGCAGCACTTGTGTCGAGGCGCTCTCCAGGGTTTGCGGTGTACGCAGGTTCAGGTCCAGGTAACGTTCCAGACGCTGCAAGGCAAAGCCAAACACTGTAACGATCAGCACGTAGTACACGCCCACAGCCGCCAGGGTCTCCATAACCAGGAAGTTCTGGGCATACAGGCGCTGGCCGACAGTCAGCAGTTCGGTCAGTGAAATCACCGAGATCAACGAGGTCAGTTTGACCACCGTGATGTATTCGTTAATCAACGTCGGCAGTGAGATACGAAACGCTTGAGGAATAACGATCAGCCGTTGCACGCCAAGCAGCCCAAGTCCCAGGGCACGGCCCGCTTCCTTCTGGCCTTTGGCGATCGAAATCAGCCCGCCACGATGAATTTCTGCCATGTAGGCGGCCTCAGTGACCACCAGCGCCAACAGGCCGGAATAAAATGGCACCGACAGCACCGGCCCGGCACCGGGCAGCAACTGCGGCAGGTTGTAGACGAAGACCACCAGCACCAGCAGCGGAATGCTGCGAAAGAACCAGATGTAGAGTGATGCGGGTATGCGCAGCCAGCGCACGCTCGACAGTTTGGCCGATGCCAGGACGAAACCCAGCAGCATGCCCAGAAACCAGGCCAGGGTGCTCAGTTCGATGACGGTCAGGCTCGCCGCCCAGAAGTCAGCCATGGAGAACAGCGAAAAAAAGTAAGCCCAATCGAATTGCATAGACACCTCGCGCAAGCCGCGCCCCCGATCGAGGGCGCGGTTTCAGGCATTACTCAGAGACTGGTTCCAGGTCATACGCCTTGAGAATGGCGGCGTACTCGCCGTTGGCCTTGCTCTCAGCCAACGCCTTGACCAGCGCCTGATAGGTCGCGTCGGCGTCTTTCTTGACGTAGATGCCCAAAGTTTGCGGGTAAACCAACTTCTGCGAGCTGACGATCACACGGCCGTTGGTACGCTGAGCGATCATGTGCGCGGCGCCGGCAATTTCCACTTGAGCCTGGATGTTCTTTGACAGCAGCGCCTGCGTCACCTCGGGTGCCGAGGGAAACTCACTGACGGTGATGGCACCCTTGTTGTTCGGGACGCAGTAGTCGCTGGACAACTGACGGAACTTGCCGACCCAGGTGGTGCCCTGCTCCAGCCCGACTTTCAGGCCACACAGGTCTTCAGGAACCTGCGGGTTCAACTCACTGCCCTTGGGCACCATGATCGCCGCGCCGGTGTTGGCATAAGCAATGGTCCGGGCCTGGGCCTGGCGCTCCGGGGTGATGTACATGCCGGAGATGATTGCGTCGTAGTGCCCGGCGTTGAGGCCGTTGAGCAGATTGGGAAACTTGGTATCGACGAAGTTGGCCTTGACGCCCATTGCCTTGGCCAGGGAATGGGCCAACTCCGGGTCGGAGCCAACCACATTCTTGTTGGCGTCATAGGACTCGAACGGTGGGTAGGTGATTTCCATGCCGACCTTCAATACACCCGGGGTCGCGGTGCTGGCGAAGGCGGCACTGGCACAGAACAGACTAGCGGCGAGCAGACTCAGTCGGGTCAAGGCGTAGGGTGTTTTCATGTTGGGAAGCTCCGTTGGTTTTTTTAGGAATGAGTGGCAGTGTTTTTCAAGCGACCGAAGCTCGATGGCTTGCGGGCTCGGGACGGCAGTTCAAGCTCGCCGTTCTCGACGCGTTTGCGCAGGTATTGATAGGTCTGCAGGGCTTGACTCCACATGTGTTCACCAATCGTCAGCGCCTCGTAGACCTGAGCGTCATTGATGAATGCCGGCAACGGCTTGATCAGCGTGTGGTAGTCGCAGGCGTAAAACAGCGGGAAGCTATAGCGCTCCTGAGCCACCTTGCGCACTCGGTGAGCGGTGGCCACAAAGGTCCCAGCGGTCATGACTTCCAGCATGTCGCCGATGTTCACCACAAACGCATCGGGCATTGGCGGTGCATCGATCCACTGATCCTGGTCGTTTAACACCTCCAACCCCGGCTGATCGGCGTGCAGGATGGTGAAGCACTCGTAGTCGGTATGCGCGCCGATGCCGGGAGCATCCACAGCAGTGGCGTCGAAGGGGTAATGGATCAGCCGCAGCTTGGAAGGCGGCCGGGTGACCAGTGCGTCGAAGTAGCCCTCTTCCAGGCCCAGGGCCAGGGCGAAGCCATCGAACAGTCGGCGGCCCAGGGAAAACACGGCCTGATAGTAATTTTGTACTGCAGCCTGAAAACCCGGCACGTCGGGCCAGTGGTTCGGGCCCAGCAGCGGCGTTCGACTCAGGAATAGCGGATCGTCCACCGGTACTTCGAAACCGATGTCGAAGGCCTCTTTGTGGTCCGGCTTGCCCTTGGAGTACACCTCCTCACCTTCGGGCACGAAGCCCTTGTGGCTTTCCGAGGCACCAATGTAATGGCGCATCTTGGTCTCCAGGGGCTGCGCGAAATAATCCTCGCTCGCCTGGCGCAGGTCCTCGATCAGTGCCGGATCAATGCCGTGCCCGGTGATGTACAGAAACCCCACATCGCTGGCGGCACGCCCCAGTTGCTCGGCCACGGCGAGGCGATGCTCCAGTTCGATACTGAAGAGGCCGGCGATGTTCACCACCGGAATGCGATTGAAGTTGGCCTGGGTCAGCGAAGTCTTATTCATGGTGGGCTCCTTCACAGGTAAAACGGTTGAAGTGTTCGCGCTCGGTTCGCGCCATCCACTGGTTCAAGGTCCAGAGATCGGCCACTGGCATGTTGGTGAAGGGCAAGTGATGCAGATACCCGTCGGCACCGAACTCCGGGGTCAGGGTGCTGACTGCATAGCCGCGCTGAAATTGAGAAGCCCAGACGGCCTCCCAGTGACGCTGGTGAAATACCAGTTCACGGGCATATTCCGGGGCGGCGGGATGGGAAACTTGCGGGCCCTGGTCATAACCGACCCGAGCTTGAATGTGATGAACGCGCTCGACGAAGGACGACAGATCGTCGGCCGGGTCGTCCAGTAACCGCTCACAGCACACCACCCAATGGCTGATGTCACTGGTGAAACGCAGTTCCGGCAGTTGGCGAATCAGTTCCAGAGTTACCCAAGGGCTATACAGGGAGCGGGCGCGGTGAGTCTCGAAACTGCAGAACACCCCATGCCTGGCGGCCAGCTCCAGGGCCTGACCGAAGAACTCGACCTGCTGCGCCAGAGGCCAGCGATCATTGCCTGCAAGCAGATTGACGAAACGGGGTGTCAGCTCCGAGGCCCAGCCGAGCTTACAATCGATGTCGACCAAGTGCTGGGCAGGCGTGGCGCGCTGATCAGGCAAGACATCGTAAGCACTAAACAGGGTGCAAATGTAGGGGACGTGATTGCTGTGCAGGAAAGCGCCGAATTCGCCACGCTCATTGGCCTGCAGTGGCAGGCGTGCTTCGATCCCATCAAAACCGGCGGCGAGCAGTTCATCCAGGGCGGATGAATGGCCGGCGGTATAGCCCCATAAGGTACGGAAAATCTCTAGCTTCATGCATTCCTCTCGACTGCGTCGGGCCACTGGCGGATTGGGCTGGTGGCGTTGCTGGGCAGTCGAAAAGGGGCTGCTGCGGGCTGCTGCTCTGATGGCGGCGGTCCCGTGTGGAGGATCCTAAGGCCATCGTGACAAATGATTGAATAGGCTGTAGCAAATAGTTAGTTCAGAAATCCATGAACTAACATCGACCTGGTGCGTGAACCCGGGACGCCGGTGCACGTCTATCGTGCGTTTCCTAACGACGCCTGGACCAAAGCCGACCAGCCCACCGCCTGACATGTTCCTGTCAGCCTCCGGTCACTCTGACGTCAGATCCTTGCCCCTAAAGTACCCCCAATGACTGCCCTACGGTGCCAGCGTTACAGGCACCAAGGACACATCGCTTTAGCTGGACCTCTTGCCATCCGCCGGAAGGAGAAACGCAATGAGCCATCCTGATGCGCACGCTAGTGCTCTTGATCCATTTACTTGGCAATCGACGCTCGACAGCAATCTGGACAGAAAAGGCCTGTTGCTCCGCCTGTTCGCCGAACAGCGATTCATGGCCGCGCAGGTGCGAACCTGCAAGCTGGATCACAGGGACTATCTGCTTTCGCTGATTGATCCGGCATCGACGGTGAACGATGGCACTCGGCACTCATCAAGCGTCGACGGCCATCGAATGCAGAGCGTCATCACCGAAGCGGCAAAGAAAGCTCATTGGGGCAAGCCCCCAAGACATGGTCGGGCGCAAGGCATCGCTGCCCACTATGACGCGCAGACCTGCATGGCGGTCGTTCTCGATATCGAAGTGAGCGACGAAGGCCGCTTGATCATTCATGAAGCGGTCGTTGTCGCGGACTTGGGTTTCTTGAAAAATCCTGGTCGCGTGCGCTCGCAGCTCGAAGGCGCTTGCCTGATAGGGATAGCGTTCGTGACATCCTGCGATTTTGAGCCGACCCTCGGAGATACCCGACCTAAACCTGCCTATCGCACCCGTTGGCCACTCGTCTCATGGCTGCCAGGACAGATCGCGGTGCACCTGATCAATCCCACCGGGGCTCCCGAAGCCGGCCAGCCCAGCCAGACCAGTTACGCACCTGTCGCCCGGGCCTTGTGCAATGCGATTTTGAAGGCCACGGGTAACGGTTCGGTCCGGAGCCAGCTAACCGTCGCCACAGCAAACCAGCTAAATTAAAGCTTCCAGATCAGATGAGGTTCTGCGCCATGCCTTCAGGATCCAATGTTTTTTTCAACAGCCGCGGGCAACGCGGCGCGGACCTGTTCGTAGAAGTGCTTCGCAGCGAGGGGGTACGTTACGTCTTCGGCAATCCGGGGACAACCGAACTGCCTTTGCTCGACGCCCTCTCAGGCGCCTCAGACATCCAATACATCCTCGGACTCCAAGAGGCCTCAGTCGTAGCGATGGCCGACGGTTATGCGCAGGCATCCGGTCGCCCCGGCTTCGTCAACCTCCATACGGCCGGTGGACTCGGCAATGCAATGGGCGCAATTCTCAACGCGAAGATGGCGAATACGCCGCTTGTCGTCACGGCGGGCCAACAAGACACGCGACATGGCGTGACCGACCCGCTGCTCCACGGAGACCTCGTCGCTCTCGCCCGACCGAGCGTCAAATGGGCGGAAGAAATTCATCATCCCGAACACATCCCGATGCTGCTGCGTCGTGCGTTTCAGGACTGTCGCACGGGGCCGGCCGGCCCGGTTTTCCTTTCCCTGCCGATAAACGTGATGGAGCAACACACGGATGTAACGGCCGGCCCGCCATCGCGAATCGAGCGCGGTGCCGTGACCGGGGCGATTGAGGAATTGGCCGCTGCCTTAGCGGCAATTACCCCCGGTTGTCTGGCGATTATCGTTGGAGAGGAAGTGTTCCAGTCGAGCTCGGAAGTTGAAGCCGTGAAGCTCGCCGAAGCACTCGGCGCGCCGGTCTACGGGCCATCCTGGCCCGGGCATATTCCGTTTCCGACGGCTCATCCGCAGTGGCGGGGAACGCTGCCTGCGAAGGCTTCCGATATCAGAGAGACGTTCTCTGACTTCGACGCAGTCTTCCTGCTCGGCGGCCATTCGTTGATCAGCTATCAATATTCCCAGGGCCCCGCTATTCCCTCTCACTGTCGCCTTATCCAATTGACCGGCGATGGACACCAATTAGGCAGAGTCCACGAGACAGCGCTAGGGCTGATCGGAGATTTAAGACTCTCCTTGCAAACGCTGTTGCCGATATTGGACAAGAAATTGGTCCCACACAGCGAGGCAATCGCAACGCTGCGAAACGTCGCAGGCCAAGAACGCGATACACGTCGTGCCGACGTCGTCGCTCGCGTCAGTCGCGAATTCAACACGCCGGTGACAACGCCTTTCGTGGCTGCCCACGAGGCTATCCGGGCAATCGGGCCGGACGTCTGGATCGTCGACGAAGCACCTGTCACGATTCCTCACGTCCGTGCCTGCCTGGACTCCCATTCGGCCCGCCAGTATCTTTTTACCCGCAGCGCGATCCTGGGCTGGGGCATGCCGGCGGCTGTCGGTACGTCGCTTGGCCTGGACCGCAGCCCGGTAGTCTGTCTGGTCGGTGATGGCTCGGCAATGTACTCACCGCAAGCACTCTGGACGGCGGCGCATGAACGGCTGCCGATCACGTTCGTTGTCATGAACAACGGCGAATACAATATTTTGAAGAGTTACGCTCGTAGCCAGGCGCACTATCTGAGTGCAAGCACTCACCAGTTCATCGGCATGGACCTCTGCGACCCGGCGATCGATTTCCTGGCCCTCGCCTCTTCCATGGGGATC
The DNA here is from genome assembly GCF_031570495.1 of Pseudomonas sp. JL2. NCBI lineage: Bacteria > Pseudomonadati > Pseudomonadota > Gammaproteobacteria > Pseudomonadales > Pseudomonadaceae > Pseudomonas > Pseudomonas sp. JL2. The sequence continues at coordinate 221,491 of NZ_JAKUDH010000006.1, read as the reverse complement.
CCTTCCCGCAGGATCGAGCGCGCCAGCGATATTGCAGGAGCTGTCGAAGAAGGTATTCGCTCAGGCTGCCCGAATCTCATTGAACTACCGATCATGCCCTGAAGGAATGGGCGCACCTTGTCCCTGCTGACACTCACCCCAAACACCCCGCATCAGTTCCTTCAGCAGCAGCGCCTCGCCCCAGCGATCCGTTATGTCGCGCCCATCACTCCCTGTGATCGCATAGGGTGGCGGGCCAAGTTCACAGGTGAAGGACAGGCTCGCAGGAGTGTTCGGTCGCGCGAGCCAATCCTTGATTCCGTAGCGCCACCAGCCCAGAAACCGGTCCAACCAGGGGCGATGCTGGGCAAAGGTCAAGGGCACCTGGACCTGCTCACTATTAGCGACTCGCCCGTGAAAACCCCAACTGTGTCGTAGGATGGTGTGAATCTGTTCGTCGTCTTCGACCGCGGCCGGCTCAGGCAATTCGCGGCCCACAACGTAATGGGACAAGTCAGCCAACAACTTGAGGTCGGGCATCTGCGCGAGCAAGTCGAGGGTGAACAACAGGTCACTGGTGAGACGATAGCGGTGGGTTTCCAGCAGGATCGGAAAGTCCACCTGCTCGGCCAGACGCTGCCAGCCTTCGATCAGAGTGATCGCCTGTGCCAGCGTGCGCGGCCGGACGTCGGCTTGCAGCGTGAGGTGGTGGCAGCCGTAGCGGGAGGCCACCTCAAGCGCTTGCGCCAAGTCACTCACGGTGCGGGGAAACAGCTGACCTTCGATTTGCAGGCCTTGCGCCTTGGCAGCGGCATGCAGACGTTCGGCCTGTGGCGCGACCCAGAAATGGTCGGTGACCCCATCGAAGCCAGCAGCGGCAATCTTCTCCACCTGCGCCTCCAGGCAAAGATCGCATTGACCCCGGTGATCTTGCATGGCCCACAGGGACTGAAATACCAGGAACTCACGCATGTCAGGGCCTTAGCAGATGTTTGAGCGAGACATCGGCGTCGGCCAATGCGTCCACAGAGAGTGGAGTCAGGTTGGCAATCAGCCGTTCACACAACTTGATGTCCTTGGCAACGCTGTTGCCCTGCCCCCAGCCGCAGGCGCCTTGCAAACGTTGCTCGGTGTCCAGGTAGAACAGCAGCAGACCACCGCCTGCCAAGGTGCGAACAGCCGAAGGTGGCGTCGGTGGGATCACGCCCACCGTCTGTAAGCCCCAGTCGTACTGATCAGACCAGAAGCCGGGAACACCCTCGAACGGCAGCTCGCCGCCCAACAGATTCAATGCCGCGTGACGGCCCTGGGTCTCGGCATTGCGCCAGGTTTCCTGGCGCTGGAATAACGCATCGGCGTGCAGGCGAAACTCACACACATCGCCGGCAGCAAAGATGTCTGGCGCGCTGGTGCGCAACTGGGCATCGACTCGAATCCCCTGGCCCACTTCCAGCCCCGCCGCCGCGGCCAATTCAATGTTGGGTTGCATGCCGATACCGACTACCACCCAGTCACAGGGCAGCACCTGGCCGTCCACCAGTTGCACCGCCTCAGCGCGTTCGATGCCTTGTACCCTTTCAAGCGCTACGTTCAGCCGCACGTCTACGCCCTGTTGCCGATGCAATTCCAACAAGGCCTGGGACACAGCTTCAGGCAATACTCGCCCGGCCAGTCGTGGCCCGGCTTCCAGCAACGTCACCTGACAGCCTAAGGTTCGGGCCGTTGCCGCGACCTCAAGGCCGATAAAGCCCCCGCCGATGATCACCAGGCGCGTGCCGGGGATCAATGCGCTGCGCAGGGCCAGGGCTTCGTCATGGGTGCGCAGGTAAAGCACGTTGGCCAGTGGTTCAGGCACCAGGGACAAGCGACGCGCTCTGCCCCCGGTCGCCAACAGTAATCGGCTGTAGGGCAACCAACATCCGTCGGTCAATTGCAGGCGGTGGTGCTGCGGATCCAGGCTTTTTACCGGGTTGCCCGCCAGGTGTTCGATGTTCAGTTCAGTGAGCCGGCTATCCCTCCACAGGCGGCAATCGTCCAGGTCCATCGTGCCCTGCAGCAAGCCCTTGGACAGCGGAGGACGCTCGTACGGCAAATGGAGTTCATCGCCGATCAGGATCAGCCGACCGGTATAACCCTGCTCGCGCAAGGTCAGCGCCGCGCGGCCACCGGCATGGCCGGCGCCGACGATAATCAGTGGAGCATTCATGGCGTGCACTCCTGGCGGTCAAGCCGAAATGGCGAGCAGAACCCGCCCCGCGTCGACCCGTACCGGAAAGGTCTTGAGGTTGACGCACACTGGCGCCCCCAAGGCTTTGCCGGTGCGATAGTCAAAGCGCCCGTTGTGCTTGGGGCACTCGATGACGTGGTCCATCACCAGGCCGTCAGCCAGGTGGATCGACTCGTGAGTACACAGGCCAGCGGTGGCAAAAAACTCGTTGTCAGCAGAGCGGTAGATGGCATAGGTATGCGGACCGTGGTCGAAGCGAATGACGTCTTCTTCATTGATTTCGCCCACGGCGCATACATCGATCCATTGATCGTTCATGGCGTTTTCTCTTGTTCGGGGTACAGCCGGAAGGTGTCAGCCCAGGGTGGCTTCAGCCTTTGGATGAGCTTCGGTGGCAGGCCTTGAGCTACCGACGGGGCGGCGCACGAAATACGTCGGGTCCTTGCGCTGCTTCAAGAGGGTCGGAATGATTTCCTTGAAGGCCTCACCTATGTTGGCGTAAGGCGGCGGGCAGTCGTGGCGGATCTCTTCATGGAGTTGCGCCAGGGCGTGGTACGGCACCATCGGGTACATGTGGTGCTCAAGGTGATAATTCATGTTCATGTACAGAAAGCGCAGTACCCGGTTCATATAGATGGTGCGGCAGTTGCTGCGGTGGTCCAGCACGTCTTCCGCCAGGCCTACATGTTGGGTGAGGCCAAACAGGTAGGACAACCAGCCGCCATACAGGATGGGCAGGCCGATATACATCAGTGGTAACCAGCTGTGCAGGTAAAGCGCCGCGCCAAAGATAACGGCGTAAATCACGAGCCAGATACGGGCCGCCAGGAACACCTTGGGCCATTCGGACTCAGGAATGAACGTCTGTTCCTGGGCATCCATTTTGCCAACCGCGTGCCGGCACACGCCCCCCATCGTCTTCAGCAGCAACGGGATCTGGAACAGGCTCAGCAGCATCATGAACAAGCTCGGTGGACGCGGTTCGACGATTTCCGGATCGCGGCCGACGACGATGGTGTCGGTATGGTGCCGGGCATGGCTCCAGCGCCACACATGGGGCTCGAACATGCACATGAAGCTCGCCACCTGGTAGAGCGCATCATTCATCCAGCGAGTCTTGAAAGCTGTGCCGTGGCCGGTTTCATGCCAGCGCGGGTTGGAGGCGGTGGCGTACAGAACGCCATACGCTAGAAAAAACGGCACACAAGCCCAAGTGCCCCAGAACCAGTAGCCGCCGAAGCCGGTGGTCAGCAGGGCCAACAGCCAGATGGCGGTGTCGAGCAAGGCCGGACCGTCGCGGCGCTGCATCAGTTGCTTCATGCGTTGACGGGAGATGGGCGACTGGTACCAACTGGCCGATACAAGGCCTTTTTCAGCCGCGCGTGCGGCTTCAGGGCCGGTCAGGCGATAGTCCCGAGTAGAGGCGGTGTTGTCTTGAGACATTGTTATTGTTCTCCGCAAGCGTGAGATGTCAGGTGCTTTGCGTAAGAAAATATAGAGAGCGTGGAAGACCCCCTCAAGGGCTTGAATACATTCCCTATCAAGCTATCATCCAGCTCGTGCGGGGCTTGATAGTTTTCTATCAAGACGCTTTGAAGGTTCATCATGAATAACAATAAACGCCCCACCATCGCCACGGTCGCCGAACACGCAGGCTTAAGTGTCGCCACCGTCGACCGCGTGCTCAACGCTCGCGCCCCGGTTAATCCAGCCACTGCCGAACAGGTGCTTCAGGCCGCCGAAGCCGTGGGTTATTTTGCCGCGCGGCTGATCGGCCAACGCATTCTCGAACGTCGCCCCACGTACCGTTTCGGCATCCTGCTGCTGGGCACCGCCCAGGCGTTCTACGCCAACCTGGCCCAAGCCATCACCGAGGCCGCGCAGCGCCAGGCCGGAGCCAACCTGACCTGCCAATTCGAATACGTTTTTGATCGCACCCCCAGCGCCATCATTGCCCAGATCGAACAGTTGGCAGTGCAATGCGACGGCCTGGCGGTGGTCAGCTTCGCCCACCCGCTGATCAACGCCGCCCTTGCCCAGATTCGCGGGGCCGGAGTGCCCGTGGTGGCACTGCTGTCGGGCATTCATGAGGCGGCGACCGAGCCCTATGTCGGCCAGGACAATCAAGTAGTCGGGCGCACGATGGGGTGGCTGCTGGCCCGCACCTGTGGTGCGCGCAAAGGCAGCATCGGCATTCTGCTCGGTGGCCATCGCTTTCTTGGCCACCAGGAGCGGGTCGAAGGCTTGCACAGTTACTTGGCCGAACACGCACCTGGGTTGCGCCCGCTGGAGCCGCTGATCAATCTGGATAACTGCGACATCACCGAGGAAGCAACCCTCGACCTGCTGGTTCGGCATAGCGATTTGCGCGGGTTATGCGTGGTAGGCGGCGGTGGCGACGGGATCATCAACGCGTTGGCGCAACTGCCCAAGCGCCCGACGCTGTGCTGCATTTTGCAGGAGTCCACCGAGCTGTCACGCCAAGCCCTGGCTCAGGGTTTGGTCGACGTGGTGATCGACTCTCAGCCGCGCCAGACCGCAACGGCGCTGGTGAATCTGTTGGTGGAATTGCAGACTGCGCAGCAGTTCGATCCTGTGCGTCACCGGGTGCATATTCCGCTGCAGATTGTGACATCGGAAAATACCTAAAGCTGATGGGCTGGCGGTACAACCTGCTCGGTCTTTGATGGCACGGCCTTCCTGCTTATGCCTGTCGGATCTACCTCCGGGCTAAACCGTTGGTACTGTTCCGCCGTCGATCACAAACTCACTTCCCGTGATAGATGCCGCTCGCGGCGATGCCAGGAAACCGATCAGGTCAGCAACTTCGCAAGGCGTCGATGGGCGGCCGAGCGGGATACCCCCAAGTGCTTTCATGATGATCTCTTTGCCACCTTGGTAGTCAGTACCTGCCTCCTGCGCGAGTCGCTCGGCCAATGCGACCGACGCTTCGGTTTCAACCCAGCCCGGCGAAACCCGAACCACGCGGACGCCTCTGGGCGAAACCTCTTTCGATAAACTTTTGCTGTACGTCGAAAGCGCGGCCTTGGCCGCCGCGTAAGCTGTTGTAGCCTCCGGCAGTGGCAGCCGACTCTGGATGGAGGTGACGTGGATGACGACCCCTTCCCTGCGCTCCAGCATCCCCGGGAGCAAAGCGCGATCGAGGCGCACCGCCGGCAACAGGTTCAAGCTGAGCTCTCGTTGCCACTGTTCCTCATCCAGCGCAGCGAAACCGCCGCCGGGTGCCGACGAACCACCCAGGACGTGGATCATGATGTCCACGCCACCCAGCCGCTGTTGGATCGCGGCGATCAGTACATCACAACCTTCCCGGGTCGAAAGATCAGCCGCAATCAGAAGAGCGCCCGGCATTTCCACGTCCACCTGCCTGGCCGAGGTAATGACCTTCGCACCCTCGGCCAGTAACAACTCGACGACAGCCTTGCCGATGCCTTTGGTGCCACCGGTGACGAGGACCCGCTTGCCAGTCAAACCTAGATTCAGCATGGCGTGATCTCCAGGGAACGGATTAGACCGTCTTCCAGTGTGAAGAGGTAACTCAGTTGAACCGGGCTACCGGGGAAATTCCCAACAAGGCGCGCAATGACAGTCAGCTCGCCCTGCCCTTGCAGGGCTTGCAGTGGTTGGACCTGATAGATGAAGGCTATGCGTGCCTCCTGTTGCCAGGCTTCGATGGCAGCCGTTCCTTCGTACGTTTTTCTTTCATCGCAAACCGTGGCGTCAGAGCGGAAGCAGCTCGCAAGTTGCGCTGTATCGCCACCATTGCTGATTGCAAAGTACGTCTGCACGACGTCGGGAAGCTGAAGGGTCATTTGCCGATCTCCTGGATGAATGTCCTGGAGCAATCTTGCTGCCTGACGGATAGTTTGTTCAACTGGGACAAACCTTTATGACCAATCCCGAAATTCAGGACAATCCATGCCACAAGATCGTTTAGGCCTCAGTGAGCTGGACGCTGTTATAGCGGTCGCACGCAGGGGCTCGTTTCGGCAAGCCGCTATCGATCTCGACGTCTCCACCACCGCGCTGAGCAACACCATCGCGCAACTGGAAACCCGCCTCGAATCGCGGCTGTTCAATCGCACGACCCGTAGCGTGGCCATCACCGAAGCCGGCAAGATATTTCTGGAGCAGGTGGGGCCAGCCTTGCAGGATCTGCGTGCTGCACTCGATGCAGTGCGATCGCATAACGCCGGGCCCTCAGGCACGCTGCGTATCAATGCGTTCGCCAGCGCTGCCCGATCGGCGCTCCTGCCACTGGTGATGGAGTTCTTGCAGCATCATCCGCAAGTACACATCGACCTCGTCACCGAAGGCCGTCTGGTGGATATCGTGGCTGACGGCTTCGATTTCGGCGTGCGCTCAGCAAGCCTCGTTCCGAACGACGTGATTGTCGTCCCGCTCGGCCCTCCGCAACGGTACGCGGTGGTCGGTTCGCCGGCGTACTTCGAAAAACACGGTAAACCGCGAACGCCATCCGAGCTGCTCCAGCATCGCTGCATCCGCGTTCGACTACCGAATGGAGCGATTTTCCCGTGGCATTTCGAGCGGGACGGGGAAGTGACTCGCCTCGATGTGAACGGGCCGCTTACGCTGGATGAATCCAGCGTGGTCAAGGTGGCGGTGCAGGAAGGCATGGGGCTCGGTTTTTTCATGGAGCAGGACGTTCACAACGAAATCCGCACCGGACAGTTCGTGCGGACTCTCGAAGACTGGACACCGCCCAGAGACAAGCTGTGCCTGTACTACCCGAACCGCCGCAACCCCAGCGCGGCAGCCAAGGCATTCATCGACCTGGCACGCGCCAGTCAAGCCAAACTGGACGGGCTCGCCTGATTCAGGCTTGACCTTGACCTGGCTCAGGCAATCAACCCCAGTGTCAGCCCCTTCAAGGTAGCGGCTGCCCGGGTCGAGCATTCCAGTTTGCGAAAGATGCTTTCCATATGCGTGCGAACCGTGCTCGGACTGATGTCCAGCAGCCGCGCCACCTCCTTGTTGCTGGCGCCACGGCTGATCTCCAGCAGGATGCGGCACTCGCGAGACGTGAGTAACGAAGCCTTCGGTTGCCGCATCCGCCGCTCGCCACCTGCGGCGGCAATGACTGCTTCGCAAACATCGTTGTCGAACAAGCCATTGCCAGCATCCTGTTTGAGCAGCCTGGCTGCATCCGCTTCGCCGTAAGCCGATCGCCATGGCCTGGCTTCCCTTAGCGCGACCCAGGCTACCGATGTGGCGAACAGGCGATGCTCGGCACTCAGCGCATCACCCGCCACGCCTCGAAAATAGCCACTGCCGTTGAGCCGTTCATAGGCATGGGCTGCAATCTCTGCGGGCACAGCCAGTTCAGTGATAGGTCTAAGCGCCTGTTGCGTCCAGTAAGGGACAAGGCGCACCCGCTCCGCAGCGCTGTATGGCAGCGTTCCTGCGGTATTCCACAGGTGGTTCGAAACAGCTGCCCGGCCGAGACCGTAGATGAGCGCGGACTTGCCAATGTCTGTCAAAGTCGGTTCACGCAGCCCCCACAGGCGTGCAGCTTCCACGGCGACATGCGCGACCTGCCGCGAATGCCCTGCCAACCACGGCAGCTTCAAGTCGATTATGTCTCCCACCAACGTCAGTGAGACGCAACGCTGCTCATGCCCGTGGTCAACGGTTTTCCACAGCGTTTCCAGATCCGCCAGCCAGTCCTTTGCGTTGTCCAGAAGCAACGATACCAGCGACGCTGGATAGCGCCGATCCGACTGTTCTCTGATCCAGCGTAGCGCCGCATCCAGGCCGTGTGCACGACTGAGAATATCCAGATCGCCTGCAAGTACTACCTGATAGGCGACCTCCGGAATGTGCTCATGGGTCAGGCCCAGCGGCCGGCCAGTGCCGTCGTAGGTTTCGAACACGCGACACAAGCCCGCCTCGACGGCGGCACCGAGCTGGAGGGTTTTGGCGATGGCTCCAGACACCTCACAGTGCACGACGGCAAGCGGGGTTGCCTGATGCACCGCGTTCATTTGCTCATTGCCCAGCGTCAAATCGAGCATCGCGCGGCGGCCATCGACGTCGTCGCCCAGCAGATCCGCAAAGCCTTCGGCATTGGCGGTGCAACCCGACCAGCGCAGCAAGGCAACCTGTTCCGCTACCCTCAGGTGCTCACCGTCGCCGTGTTGGGCCTGCGCAAGCATCCGCGCCAGTGCGGCAACGCGCCGGGAATGACCGAGAGGTTGTCCCATGCTGAGGTCACCGACCTGGGCGATCGTCGCCAGTGCCCCACCCAGGGAGATGTCCAGTTGCAACTCACTATCCATGAAAAATGTCCCGGGGTCGGCTAATTGACCGAGGCCCACATCGCAGGCCGGTCAGCGGAATTTGAACTCCCGAACAGGAGCTCATCCAATGAAAACAATCAAATCGAAAATCGCTACCGTCGCTTTTGCCCTGGCCGGTACCTTCACCGCAAGCGCCAGTCACGCGCAGGATACAACGCCCTCCGTGGTGATCGTACACGGCACGTTCGCCGACGGCTCCGATTGGGCCAAAGTGGTGCCACTGCTCCAAGCCCAAGGGAGTGGCCGTTACGGTTGTGCAAAACCCGCTCACCTCGCTTGCCGACGATGTTGCCGCGACGCGCCGCGCCTTGAACAACCAGCAGGACGCTCGGTAACAGCGAAGCCTTCACCGGGCTGGTCAAACGCGAAGTTGTGCCCGGCCCGAAAGAACATCGCGTTATGGAGCAGTTTATCCGCCGCTCGGCCGTGACTTACTGGCACCGATCATGCCGCAAATTAGCGTGGGCAACACAATGGCGCCGTGCGTGGTCATCGGCGAACGCGCGGCAGATATTATCCTCACTGCGCAGGGTGTGACGGCTGCGGCCACAGCGCTGCACGGTAATTCATGAGAATACTGATACAGCCCAAACTCAGTGGCAGAAATGGGCCGAAAGCAATCTGTCGATATGAATGGAGGCAATTCTCAAGCACAAAAAAGCCACTCATCTGAGTGGCTTTTTTTGTGAGTTAGAGCGGGAAACGTCGCCTTTTGGGCAATACCGTATGTTTGGTCCCCCTGCGCCATCCACCCGCAGTTAGTTGACAGTCATCGTCTTCAAGCCAATCGCAAGTACTCGGGCATCATCGCCCAAGCCGAGCTGCTGCGGGCTTATCGCGTCTGCAAATTGCAATTGCATCCTCAAGAAGCCTTGATCGGCGATGCGTTGTTGCATTGAGGGCGTAACGGGTATTTCGAGGACGTTGCCTTCTGACTTCTCAAGCGTATGGGCCGATGCCAGTAAGCCATTGATAAGAACAGTGACTTTCTGCTGTGCATGCCCCGGCACAAGAAAGGCTGAGGCTTCCAAGCGAATGGAATGTACGAGGGTTGTCGCTCGCAATACTATTTCCGCATCGGTTCCCTCGGTCCAGGTGCCCCATTGTCCCGCCTCAGCCCACCCCTTTGCCAAATACGCAGTACCTGAATCGCGTTGATCGAATCGCACGGTATGCCCAAGCTCAAGTGGGGCGGCTGTCGGCGCCTGTTCATTTGTCAACTGCGGGCATTCGCTGCACTGCTTCCAGCCAGGCGCAAGCACGGTAAAGCCATCGATTCTGACGAAAAGATCAGCGGAGGTATCGACGGTACCCAACGCACGCAACATAGCCCGGTTGTCCATCAAGTACAGCGAATCCGGTTCGTACTTTCCCGAGGCTAAAGCCAGGGTTGTTTTTTCGTCAGCCTGTCGCCATTGCTTCATACTCACGCGCCCAAGGTAAACGGCGTCCGTTGGTAAATGATGGAGACCTGCAAAGGCAGAAACAGAAAGCCAATGTGGGGATAGATTTTGCGGCACGACCCAACGAACTTTCTGGTAATGAGATGCAGCGCTTTTCCAAAATGGATCGACAAAAGGTATTGCCCATTCGGATGCGGGCTTGACCATGAATGTTTTTCTAACGTCCGACCAGCCACTGTGCGTGTCGAAAACTTGTATCAAGAGCGCCATCCCCAATAGATACGCAGCAATTCTTGACGTATGGGCACGAACGATCAGGAAGATAATCGCAAAAATCACAATGTAGTAAATCGGCCAGACCATTCGCCCGGAAGCACGGAAAATGTTCGCGATAGAAATCACTTGTGGGGGCAAGGAATAGCCAAACTCGAACGAGCCGATTGCGACATGGTTCGAGAACGAAAAAATGGCCAGGCCGATGAGCGCCAACCCCAGCATCGGCCGTTTATACAGCGCCGAACCAAGCCCCGTGTTACCACGCAACCATCCTGCAAAGGCACAGATCGATAAAATAATCAGGCCTGTCCCCAGGAAAGCGAAACCGTCACCGTCCCCCAGCGCGCCTGGAAGATTTTTCAACGCATACGACCAATCCTGAGGGTTGAACAGCGTCAGGACGTTTGCCCGGTAAAGACCGAATCCATCAGAAGTAACGCCTGCGCGCTCGACGGTGAAATAACCGGCCTGCCAGCAACAGAGGGTGACCAGGGAAAACAGCAAACCCAACTCGACGACCGCAGCACCAAGGGACACTCGGCGTTTAAAGTATTTGGCGGCAAGGTCGGCCAGCCAGATAAGTGCAATCATTGCCAGCAAGTAGGCATGGATCAACGCAGCCGCCGCCAACAACGCCCCCCAGGCCGCACGTCTTCTGCGTAAGGCTGGATGCAGGTTCAGGTACAGCGCCGCCAGGATCAAAAAATGCCCGCCCAAAGACAGGTGTACGGTCATGCGCAGGATCATGGGAGGCACAAAGAGGAACAGCGCCGCGCCGATGGCTCGGACAGCAGTATTGGGCGTAATCAATCCCACCAACTTCCAGGCAAACCACGCCTGAAGCATGAAGCACGCCAGCAGCCAGAGACCAAAATATTGAAAAGGCTCAGGAAGCAACGACGCGAAGGGTTTGAATACAAAGGCCAGAAGCGGATTGGAGTCCGAAAAAACGATGCTGTTGCTAAGTTCTAGCCCGTAGGATGGATTCAGACCGATAGGAAACGACCACGGCGATTGTCTGAAGAACAACCAGCCCAAATAATGAGTGGCCGGATCGCCATTTCCCAACCAGGCGATATTTTGCGGGTCCAACGCACGCGGCCCGATGACCATGAAAAAAGCCAATGCGCCAATCAGCAAAGGCAGAAGGTTCAAGCCCCTGCCCTGGCCTAACGGCTTCATTGCCTCGCCTACGATGCGATACAACACAGCGCTCAGGTTGCGGTTTGCAAGTGGTCGTGGCATCCATGTGCGCCTGGTTTGCGTACTGTGCTGGTGAGTCAATTGTTTTACTCTTTTTATAGTGTTTTTTTACAGTTCGCCGATCCAACGGCAACTGCCACGGTCTTGCCCCTTCGCTTGGAACCCCTACCTCACCCCACCGATGCTACCAGCTACCTCCAGCCATTAATCTTGCATGGCTTATCCGAATATTTTTCAACGCCTGGGCGTGCAATTGTGAAACGCGTGACTTCGAGATGCCCATGAGTTCGCTGATTTCGGTAAAGCTCAAATGCTGGTGATAGTGACCTTGGATGACTTGCCGTTCATTCGCCGAAAGAAGCTTCACGCACGCCTCCAGCGTGTCGCTCTCACGCTCAACTTCGTAGAGGCTTAGCGGGTTATTGTCCTTAGGCTCTGGATCAACGATCCCGGACTCCAAGAACAACCCGAACGCCAAGCCAATAGCGACGTTCGCCACCTGCTCCAGATCGGACTCCGCTCGCCCCTCCTCCTGCAGGCCGGAAATACTCTCCAGCCGTTCCCGGTAATAGCGACGTCGATCACTTACATAACAGGACAAACCCTTGAGGACGTTACCTTTCATGTAAGGTTCGGCATAGGACTGGAAACGCGTACTCAATCCTGGATTAAACCGGTCAATGGCCTGCAAAAGGCCAATCGAGGCCAGGTTCACGTAGTCCCCCCACTCAGCCAATGGATGTGGGTAGCGAGAATACAAAAGCCCGACAATCATTCGAAGCCATTGGCCGTAAAAAAAGAACAACCGGCTCCGGGCCGCCTCTGTCCTACTGTCCAGCCAATTGCGCCACAACGCTTGCTCGTCATCGCCTTCGTTGTTGGGCTCATCCGTCACCATGGAAGGCTGCACCTTTGCCCTAGCCGAGATTGCGCATCAACGTCTGGGCAATCAGGCCCCAACCGTCGATCAACAGAAACAGCATGATTTTCAATGGCAACGAAATCGTGATGGGGGGCACCATGATCATCCCCAATGACATCAGAATTGACGCCACCACCAGATCGATGATCAAGAATGGCAAGAAGATCATAAAGCCGATTTGAAAAGCCAGTTTCAACTCGCTCAACATGAACGCCGGCACCAGCTTTACCGGGGACAGCCCTTCCGGCGTTTGCGGCAGCGGATCCTTGGCCAACTCATAAATCAGTCGCAAGTCCTCTTCATGAGTCTGCCTGATCATGAAATCGCGGATCGGCACCCAACCTTGCAACGCGGCACCGTCAAGCCCTACTTTGTTCGACAGGAATGGCTTGATGCCGGCGTCATAGGCCTTTTCCAAGGTTGGAGCCATGGCGAATAACGTCAAGAACATCGACAGTACGATCAACACAATATTCGGCGGCGTCTGTTGCAGCCCCAACGCCTGCCTGGTCAGGGACAACACCACGATATTGCGAGTGAACGTGGTCAGGGAAATGACCAAAAACGGCAGGAACGACAGCGCCGTCAGCAAAGCCACAACGCTGACCGGCGACTGAATCTGATTGATGTGCAAACTTCCCCATTCAGAGAAGTCATCCGCCGCTACCGCGAGGGGAGCAAAGCAGTTGAGCATCAGGAACAGCAAGCGGCGAGTCATATCGAATTCTTCAAGAGCGAACATCCAGCACAGAGGATGAGGATTGTTCAGGCAAGAGGGTCACGGTTGCTCCGTTCGAAGACTCAGTGACCAGCACCTGCGACGTTTCAGTCTTGAGCAGATACACCTTGGTCTTGGTTGACAAGCGCAAGGCGCGTACACATTGCAACTCGGTCGGGCCAGCCAAGGGGCTGTCGGCACCGGCGTGACGTCGCGCATACCAACGCATCACGCCGTAGACCACCGCCAATAAAACAGCCGTGATCAGCATCACTTTGATCATCAACATGAACGACAGCGGATCGTCCTGCCGTAACGCTAATCCAAGCGGTTGAGCTACGGTTTCAGACGTCACAGTATTTCCGTCAACTGAATGCCGAAGTTGTCATCGACCGCTACCAGATTGCCTCGCGCAACCGGTTTACCGTCCAGGCACAGCGACGCCGTCTCATGGACCTGCTCCAACAGCTTGACCACGTCGCCAGCCTTCAGCGCGAACAACTCATCCACGCTCATGGAGGCATGACCGAGCTGCACCACCAATTCCACGACCACATGCTTGATCAAATTCATGTCCCGCTTGATCAGCGGTGACTGCCCGTCATTGACCGCCACCCGGGCCTCTTCCAGCTCAATTGCATCTACTGTTGCCGTCACACCAACACTCCTGATTCATTCATGGGAAATCAACTGCACGGCGACTTGGCCTTGCTGCTTAGCCAAGTAGCCACTCGCGATCACAGGGCCTTCGGCCAGCTGTAGCGAGACCGGATCGGCCAGCAATGCACTGGCCCGCAAGGTGTCCCCAGGACGCAGGTCTCGCATCTCACCGATGGAGAGGCTTGCCAAGGGGAGACGCACCGACAACTTCACCCGAGCGTTACCCAGTGCGTGCTTACGCTCGATCAACGGCCTGCGAGCAACGGGCTTCGCAAGCGCAGCATTGAACAATGCCGCATCCAGCGACAGATGCAGCGCCGATTGACCGACGCGCAGTTGCAGCAATACCTGAGCCCTGAGTAAGCCCGAGGATGGCCGGGATGACTCGGCAGTTAATTGGGAGACGCCGCTTTGCCCGAGCACCTCAAGCACATCATTGATCAGCGCCAATTGTGCTTCGCTTACCAGATGCCTGGCGGTCTCATCTCCAGGCATGTCATGCATGAAAGGACCGAAGATTATCGAAGCCCCATCACCCGCCAGGCTGATTGAGCCATTGGCCGAATTGGCACTCTGCCAACCCTGTGCCGATGCCCACTCACTTGAATCGTCCAGGGTCGAACAGCTCACTTCGAAGGTGTGGCGTGCATCCGGCATGCACCACTGCTCATACCAGTGCCTGGCCACGGCCGGTAATCGCTCACAGGCCATACGCAGACGAGTCGTGCCGACAAATCCCAGCATCCTCATTGTTCAGCCCCCTCTCGTTCCGTTGTACAGCTGTTCCAGCATTTCATTGGAGACCGTCATTACCCTGGAGCTGGCCTGATACCCACGCTGAATGATCAGAATGTCTCCGAATTCCTGGGCCAGATCGACGTTGGACAACTCCAGGTAACCGCCCTGGATACGCCCAAACTGCTTCTCCCCCGCTCGGCCAAACTCGGCCTTCATGGAAGAAGGCGCGTGGTAGAGCGAATTGGCGCCCGCGATCAATGCACTTTCATCCGCGAAGTCAGCCAGCGCCAACTGGCTTCCATCACGTTTCTCGCCGTTGGCGTAGGTGAATTTAAGAATGCCCTTCTCATCGAATGCGAAAGAGTTCAGACCGGCAACCGCGCTACCGTCGACTACTCGTGCACCCAGCGTATGGCTTGGTCCACTGGCGACCTGGGAGGCCAGGTTAAAACTACCCGGTGTTCCGAAATCCAGCACAATGCTCTGAACCTTGCCATTCACCGCCAATGGAACCGACAACGTGTTGAAACCAGCAGAAGGGCTGCCGTCTATGCCAAAAGCAATGGTGCCGGTTTGCAACTGAGCGCCGCTCGCGTCGGAAACCGTAACGTTCCAGCTATTGGCGGGTGTCGTTTTCGGCTCGAATTTCACGCTCAGGGTATGGCTCGCACCGGTCGAGTCGAACACCTGGATGGCGTTGATCTGATGGGTCGCCTCCGTAGTACCGGTACGAGCCAAGGCCCCCACCATCTCGACTCGGGTGGTCGCCAGCGGCGGCAAGGTACGTTGTCCCTGGATATTGAGATCGCGCAGATTCCCGGACGAGTCGATACCCGCGATGCGTTGCTGGCTGATGGTATCGACCAGATAACCGTCCTTATCCACCTCGAATTGCCCGGCGCGGGTGTATGACAACGCGCCCTGTTCATCGCGCAGAACGAAATAACCGGCGCCGTTGATCGCCACGTTGGTGTTATTTCCGGTCTGGCGGTTCTCACCCGGCTTGATACGGACTTGGGTGCCGGCAATGCCTGAACCGAAGCTCTGGCCATCCTGCCCGTTGACGGCGCGATAAAAAGTATCGCTGCCTCTGTAGCCGGGCGTGTTCATGTTCGATACGTTGTTGGAGACGTTATCCAAGCCCTTGGCGAAGGAAAACAGGCCACTCATTCCATTAAAGAAAGCTTGCAGCATCACGCCCCCTGCCTGACCAGTTTGATTTGTGACAGTCGCACGTCAGTGAGGACCGTACCGTCGGTTCGTTTGACAGACAGCACCGGCCCCGTCGATGAAAACGCAATCGCCGTCACCGAGCCAATCGCCGTTCCACCCGTGGTGATGCTGACTTCAACTTGGCGCCCCAGCAGGCCCAGGGACTGTGAAGTGGCATTCATGGACACCAAGTTATCGGTGTTTTCATTGGTGATACGGGTCTGCTCAAGGTTGGCGAACTGCGCCATCTGCGCCAGGAACTCGCGATTGTTGATCGGCTCCAACGGGTCTTGAAATGTCAGCTCGGTCAAAAACAGCTTGATAAAGTCTTCCTGCCCCAGACGGCTCTGGGCCAACTCCGAGGTGGTGGAACTCAGCTCATTGCCGATCGCTTCAACGGCCATCGTGTTCACCTTTGTAATCGTTCGAAAGAGGCGATGCGCGCCAGACCTGCTGACCATTGAGCCAGATCTGCTGCGGCCGCTCAGGCATCGATGAAGCCCGACGAGAAAGCTCGTCTATCAACTCATCGCGTTCTTGCGCGGTGAGCCGGTAGTCTCGCACCAACAACTCGATGCCTTGGCCCCGTGGCAGGAACTGAAAATGCCGATCCGACCATTTCCCGTTCAAATAGCTCAACAGCGGGTGACTAGTGGAATCCTCAGCGCCCTGCTGCTCAATGGTTACGGGCTCGCTCCAAGGTCTATCGGGGCCTTTTGTCGAGACAGCACCGGGCATGGAGAACATTGCCGAAGTCGTCGACAAGGCGCTGGAAGGGGCTGAATAGACTTGCTCAGCACCGATTGAAGCGACGCTGTGCACACCCGGCTCCGCCAGGAATACATCGGGCAGATAAGACAGGTGATGCCCGGCGTGTGCACCCAGCGCATACAGTTCAAGCGCCTCGGCAGTCATGGACGCTGACGCACCGCCGGAACGCAACTGCATGACCCGCGCCAGATCCGCTTCAGCCATGGCGGAGTGTGCGAGTCGTTGCTCCGACATCACCTGCGGGTTGCGCTGCTGACCTGCGCTTTCGTTTGAAGTCGGTGATTGATCATGCAGGCCTATTTTGCGCTCGAAGTCCTTTGCCTGCGTTTCACGAGCGGGAGGACGTTGCTGATCCGCCGCCATGGTCCACAACGATGCCCCTACTTTAACGGCCATTTCCCATCCCCTGCGCTTGCTGTGCATCAAAAATGTCGATGGCTTCGTATTCGCGCACCGCTTTATCCAGCAGCACCTGCAGTCGATCCTTGGCCTTGTCGATCAGGTCTTCGTTCACCTTGCACTTGAGCAGCTGTGACATGGCCGCATGCGCCAGGCTTCGTGCCTCGATGACGGGCTGATGCGCCGCTGCAAGCCGCTGAAAAGCGGCTGTCTGCGCCAGTAAGCGCTGTTCGTGCTGGGAGGGATCGAGCATGACGCCAATACGCCCCAACGCGTCATGGTTCGCCTGGAGGTTGTCGTAGCGAAGCTGCTCCGCACTCAGTCGATGCTCGGCTTGGGCCAGCTCATGGCGACTGTGGTTGTAAACGAGCTCCGCTCTTTCCCGCTGCATGGCACGCAAACGAGAGGCCGCATTCAGTTGCCGCGACTTGCGCCACTCATCTTGCATCGCTCACCCCCTTGCCCAGCCGCTGGAACAACTGATGAACCGTTTGCCAGGTGCTTGAGGCAGAGAAATGTTCCTGAGGGGTTTGCTGCAACAACGCATCGAACTCGGGTTTCAAGTCGATCATGGTGTCCAGCAACGGCTGCGAGCCCTTTTCATAGGCGCCCAGCTCGATCAGGTCCACGCTGTTCTGATAATTGCCAAGCGCTGAGCGCAGGCGCTCGACTTGGGCTTTGCGCTCTTGGGTGTGCAGAGCACCCGACAATCGGCTGATGCTGTGCAGTACATCGATGGCCGGCCAATGTCCACGGGCCGCCACACTGCGACTCAAGACAATATGCCCGTCAAGAATGGCCCGCATATGGTCAGCCACGGGCTCATTCATATCGTCGCCCTCGACCAGTACGGTATAGACCCCGGTAATGGAACCTTGCCCGTTCAACGCACCAGCACGCTCCATCAGCGGCGGTAGCAAGGCAAATACTGAAGGCGTATAGCCTCGACTCCCCATGGGCTCGCCCGTTGAAAGACCAATTTCACGCTGGGCCAGGGCAAAACGGGTGATCGAGTCCATGATCAGCAGCACATGCCTGCCCTGGGCCCGGAACCATTCGGCAATCGTCGTCGCCGTGTAGGCTGCCTGGCGCCGCAGAACCGCCGGTTGCTCGGCCGCCGCGGCGATAACCACGGCCTTTTTCAAACCCTCCGGCCCCAGGCTGTCGCGAATGAAATCGCCCACCTCGCGGCCGCGCTCGCCGATCAAGGCAATCACGATCACATCGGCTTCTGCATATTTGCTCATCATGCCTAGCAAGGTGCTTTTCCCCACGCCACTGCCGGCAAAAATGCCAATCCGCTGGCCGCGCCCAAGCGGCGTGAAGGCATCGACGGCCTTCACCCCCGTGAGCAGCGTGGTGTCGATCGGCGAGCGGTGCAAAGGATTGATCGGCGCCACGAAACGCGGCATTCGCGTCAGCCCTTTAGGGGCCGGCAAATCATCCAGGGGGTTGCAGGTCGCATCCAGAACACGCCCCAACAGACTGGCCCCCACGGGAACCGTGTAGGGGGTTCCACGGGCATGGACTTCGCTGGCCAGGCATAAACCATCCACCGTGCCGTAAGGCATCAACAGGGTGGATTCACTGCGCAAGCCGACCACTTCAGCCGCAATGACCTCGCCACCGCGAGCTGGGTGGATGTCTACCAACTCTCCCAGCCGGACATCCAGGCCGGTGGCGTGCAGCACCATGCCCTGGACCGAACTCAAACGGCCCAGCCGCCGACACAGGCGGGCCTGGGTAAGCTGCGTCAACAGTCGACTCTCAAGCCCCTGCCACACGGCCATCTTCCCGCTCGATCAACACGGCTGCGACATTGGCCAGTTGCGTTTGCACACCGACATCCAATTGACCGCCGCCGAAGTCGATCAGGCAGCTACCGGGGGAGGCCTGTGGATCGACCTGAAACGACGCCAATAGCGCGTCATCCGGTGCCAGCCGAAGCAACGTTTCGTAATCCCCACGGGCAACACGAATCCGCATTGGACCGACCAGTTGATATTCTTCGATGGCCCGCCTCGCCAGGTCGGCGATTAACGGACGCGTTTCGGCATGCAGGTCTAAAAGACGTGTTACCACTGCCAGCGCGAGCCGTCCTAGCGAGGGCTCCATGGCCACCATCAATTGCTTCTGTTGCGCCCCCAAGGCTTCAACCAAACGTGCGAGTTGAAGTCGTTCCGTTTCCAGCGCAGTACGCAGGGAAGCTTCCTTCTTCAACCACTGCTGCTCCTGATGGGCCAGGGCCTCGCTCAGTTGCGCACGGGCCTGTTTGCCGCCTTCCAATAGCCCCTTCTCGCGGCTCTCCCGCTCAATTTCCGCGAGCTCCAGCGCGAAGGTATCGCGCAACGTCTGCTTCACGTCCGGTTGAAGCGTTTCATTGGACAAGGTGTTCGTTCGGATATCGGCGCCAAGGGTTGGCAGACGTCGAGTTCCCAGGTTCTGGGAAGGTTGACGCAACACCGTCGACGACAGGGGCGGCTTAGGCGCGCTCATCACCCGCCTCCTGGGCATCCATCCGGGCTTTCAAACTATTCATCAGTGCCGGCGGCAGTACCTGCTTGGCAAATTTGCTATCCCAACGACGGACCTCGGCACTGTTGGCCAGGCTACCCAACACTTCACGGCGTGCAGTGGGTGTTTCCAATTGAAGGACCAGCGCGCCCCAGAACGGATGCGTCGCTTTCGAAAGCCGGGCCTTGAGCGGCGCGTTGTCGGGCATCGTGCGAGGGGCCGGCGGTGTTGCCGCCAGCTCGCTCATCAGCCCGGCGACAACAGAAGGATCGTTGTTCAAGCCCAGGAGATTGATCTCCTCCAACAGCACCTCGACCTGGCGACGCTCCTCGGATTCCAGCCGCGCCAGAATCCACTCACGGTCTTCGGCATGAGAACAGGCAAGGCGAATAGCCGCTTTACGAAGCGCTGAGAACTCCATGTCAGCGCCCCTCCAACAGCCAGCGGCGCAAGTCCACCAGCAATTGCTCGCGCTCGACCGATGTCATTCGCGGCACAATGGCGGGCACGGAAACAGACTTGCGTCGTCCTTTCACCCAGAGCATCAACAGACCGATTGACAGGGCAGCCAGCAAGCCGACACCCAACCAGCGCGTCCCTGGCAACGATAGATCAGCATTGACTGGCTCAGGTACCTCAGCGTTACTCACTGGCACCGGTTGCGCCAAGGGCTCGGCCACCTTAGGCGTATCCGGCACGGGCATATCGGGGATGTACACCATCACCAAGCGATCGCCCCGCTTGAGATCCAACCCCAAAGCCGCTTCAAGCAACGCCTGGATATCTTTCATTTGCGCGTCCGATACCGGTGTGCTGAGCACTACGCCAACGGTAATGCGCTCAATCTTGCCTGTCGCATGTTCGGTTTCAGCACGTGCCTTACCCACCTCATAATCGATTTCCCGGTTGTTCTGGGAGCGCTTGCTGGTGGACTCGCCACTGGAATTCTCAGTGGATTCCGTACGCTTTTCACGACGCATTTTATTCGTCAGCGGTTGCTCGCTGATGGATTTGACCCGGTCAAAATTCATCAGCACTCGCACAGACACATCGACACCATGGTTGCCGAGCGGACGCGCCAGCAGCTCCTCGGCCTTCAACTTGAGCGCCTGCTCGACCTGGGCCGTCAATTGCAGGTGTTCCGGTGCCGCCGCTGCGCCATCGGAGGCACTGAGTACCTGGCCGTCTTCGTTGAGCACCGAAACACGTTCAAGGGTCATGCCCTCCACCGCCGACGACACCAGTTGCTGAATCCCCCTGACCCGCTGTGGCATCAACGTCCCCGCGGAACGCAGACGCACAATCACCGACGCCTTGGGTGGTTCTTCCGTCTGCTGGTAGAGGCTGGTTTTCTTGAACGTCAGGTGCACACGGGCATATTCCACTTCGGACATGCTCATGATCGTGCGCGCCAGCTCCCCTTCCATGGCCCGCTGGTAATTGATTTTCTGGCTGAACTCCGACATGCCGTAGTCGGCCTTGTCGAACAACTCGAACCCCGTACCGCCACGGGTCGGGATCCCCGCCTCAGCCAGATACATACGGGCAGAGGCCGCATGATCGGCCAGGACTTCAATCGCACCCTGCTGCGTATTGATCCGATAGGGCACGTGACGTTGGCTCAATGTGGCCAGAATCTGAGCCTGGGACGCCTCGTCGGCGTTTCTGTACAACGCCACATATTGCGGTCGGATCACCCACCACGCCGACGCGGCCAGCAGGCCGACAATCAGCAAGGCACCGAGCAGAAAGACACGCGTACGACCCGCCAGGAACGAAGACACCGGTTGATTCTCCATGGCTTAGATCTGCAACCGCGTGAGTTCCTGGTAGGCATCTACCAGACGGTTGCGCACCTCAACGGCCAACTGCAGCGACAGCTTCGCTTGCTCCATGGCCATGACCAGATCGTGAGGCGCAATGTTGTCGCCCAGCGCATACGCCGACAGCATCTCACTGGCCTGACCGGTTTGTGCATTCAGTTGGGTGGCACCCGATTTCAGCAAATCGACAAAATCGGTGCCCTGAGTTCCCATCGGTCCGTCCGCCAAGGCAGCGGCCGGTGAAAGATCGGGGGTCAATGCAATAGGCGCAATGGCGGCGGTCATGTCACTTTCCAATTTCAAAGGCTTTGAGCGTCATTTCACGCAAGCTGTTGTAGGAGCGAATATTGGCTTCATAGGCACGGGTCGCCGATACCAAGGTCGCCATCTCTCTGGCGGCTTCGATGTTGGGGTAATGCACCATGCCATTCTGGTCAGCCATGGGATGGCTCGGTTCATGGACCAAGCGGCTATCGCTACGCGCCTGGGCGTGAACCCGCGGCTGCTGCAACCCCAACTGGCCGGCGAAACTGGTGGGTGGCGAGACGCTGAGCAACGGCGAACGTTCGCCCGGCCCTATTGCCACGTTGGCGATCGCCAGGTTGTAGCTGGCGACTTCTGCTCGCGAACGCTCATAAGCCATGCTCCCGCGAACGATCTCGCTGATGTTGTCCAGAGGCATTCTCAGCGACCTCCCCGGACAGCCAACTGCATCAATGCGAACTGGCGTGATACGCCGTCTGCCAAGGCCTGGTAGCGACCGCTCGCGGCGGACATCTGCGCCACTTCACCGTCGAGCGCCAATGGTGTGCCCGGGGTGTAGCTTTGCAAATACGGTGTCAGCTCGCTGTCCTGAATCGAACGCAACGCCTGGCCGAACAACTCAGGGTCGTTGTGCAAGCCGCGCAAGGCGGCCATCGGCTCGTAACCGTTGAGGCGCATGGCCTTGCCCCCCGGAACGTTGGCCATGGCGATATTGTGCGCCGCGACCTTCGCCCGCAGTTGCTCCAGGCTCATGGCGAAGCGCACGGTCTCTATTGCAAGACTCATATCGGTTGACATCAATCTTCCTTATTGAACGATGAGTTCGGCGTGCAGAGCGCCCGCCTGTTTAATGGCTTGCAACACGGTGATGACTTCTCGCGTGCTCAATCGAACCCGATTGAGGGCTTTCACCAGATCTCCCACCGTCGCCCCCTCGGCCAATTTCACCGGCCCGTGTTCTTCTTCATTCACCGTTAGCTCGGTGTCAGGCACAACCACCGTGCCGACGCTCGGCCCGGTGCGGGCCACCCACGAGGGCTGCGACACCTGGAACTTGGTGCTGATCACGACACTCAGCGAACCCTGGGAAATGCTCACCTCGCCCAATCGGACATTGGCGCCCGCCACCACCGTACCGGTGCGTTCGTTGACCACCACCCGGGCGGCATAATCCGGCGCCACGGAAACGTTCTGCACCCTCGAAATCAACCGAGGCACGGTCATGCCGGCGGTCACGGGTACTTCCACTTTGGCGGCATGCACGACACGCACACCGGGCACGCCCAACTCGTGGCTCAAGGCATCGGCGATGCGTTGGGCGGTGGTGTAGTCCGGCTCGTTGAGAATCAGCACCAGGTTTCTCGAAACCTCATCGTTTTCCGAAAAGGCCGAACGCTCGACGCTCGCCCCCCGAGGGATGCGCCCCACGGTCGGATGGTTCTTCTGCACGGAATTTTGGTTGGCCTCGAAGACGTACCCGCCCACCGACATCGGCCCTTGGGCCAGGGCGTAGAGTTTTTCGTCCGGGCCATACAGGGGGGTCATCAGCAAGGTGCCGCCGAGCAGACTGCGGGCATCGCCCAGGGATGAGACCTCGACGTCCAGCTTGTCCCCCGACTCGCTGAACGAGCGCAGGTTTCCGGTGACCATCACCGCCGCTGTGTTGCGGGTATTGAGGTCTCCATCAGCGACATTCACGTTGAAGTTCTTCAGGGTATTGACCAATGATTGGCGAGTGGCCCGATTGCGGTCGGTATCGCCGGTGCCGGCCAAACCCACCACCAGGCCGTAGCCGATGATGGAATAGTCCCGCACACCTTGAATGCGCGTCAGCTCCTTGATCCGGACATCAGCCAACGTCGGTTGCAGCAAAAGGGCGAGCAGCAGGCCCGAGAGCAGTCGAACGACACTTTTCATAAGATTCGCAGCCACTTGAGCACCCGAAAAACGATGTTCTGCTTCTGCGCGTCGGTCACCACACCGTCACCGACGATGTCGATTTGTGCGTCTGCCAGGCGATAGGAAAGCACCGTGTTGTTGTAGGCGATGTCATCGGGCCGAACGAGACCGGTGATCCGCACCTGCTGTTTTTCGTCATTGACCGTCACCCGTTGCTCGCCGCTGACGCGCAACAAGCCCTCGGGCAGTTGTTCAATGATCCGTACCGAAACGTTGGTACGAATCTGTCCGCTGCGGTTGGTCTGCCCGGTGCCGTTGGTATCGCCTCGCAAGCCCAGGCTCGCTTGATGGGTGTTGCTGTCCAGGCCCGTGCGCGCGGAAATGTCGGTATTGCTCTCGGCCCCGGTGCCGGCCGCACTTTGCGCCGTGGTTGATTCCACCACCAACACCGTCAGGGTGTCGCCAAGGTGGTAGCCGCGGCGATCTCCCGTCAGGGAGCGATAGCCATCGGGATTGATCAGGCTCTGTGCACAAGCCATACCCGGCAGCAACAGCATCACCAGCCCTGCCTTGCGAACGTTACTGGTCCACATGAACCTCTCCTTTACCGGCGACCACCGCCAACAGGCTCGATTCGGCGCCGTCCAACATCACCGGTACGCGTTCGCCCAACACCCCCGGGCGCAGCGCCTTGCCTTCGGTGCGCAGCATCAGCCCCGGACCATAGACCACCACGGTCACCGGAGCATCGCGGTACACCAACGGCTCGACCTTGAGATGACGCTTGAGCACTGGCATGCCGGCATTGATCGATTGCGTCAGCCAAAGCCCTGCCAGGTCGTTGGGTAAATCGCCGGGCGACATCTGCCCCGCCGCCAGGTCCACCCGCTCCAGGCGCGGCTGAACATCGGCCACGGCCTGGTCGGCTCGCCCGTTGCGACCGTAGACCCACGCCAGCTTCCAGGCCTGGACCTTGAACCACACCGTCACCACGCTGGGTCGTTCGTGACCGCACACCGTGCCACTCAACGCCACGGATACCCGGCTGCGAATGCCCTGGCTCAACAGCCGGATTTGCGGATGCGCCATGGCCGGCAGCTCACCCATGGGCGTGAGCTGAAGTTCAACCTCAGGCGTGGCCAACTGCGCCTGGATTCGTTGAGTGACCGTCGTCAAGGCATGACTTGCCGCCGACGCATCGCAACTGGCATCGGGCGTTGCCTGGGTATAACCCGCGCAGGCGAGCCACAGCCCGAGTCCGGCCAACCAATGGATTTTCATGAGGGTCAACGGCGCAGGTTATTGATAGTTTCCAGAATCTGATCGCTGGCTTGCAGCAATCGCGCATTCATCTGGTAGGCACGTTGGGCCAGCACTAGCCCGCTCATCTCGTCGATCAGATTGACGTTGGACATCTCGACATAACCTTGCAGCAGCACACCCTGACCGTCTCGACCCGGCTCGGCATAAATGGCTTCGCCGCTGGCCTGCGTTGGTCGATAGAGGCCGTCGCTGAGTTTGCTCAATGCCTCGGCGCTGGCGAACTTGGCCAGTTGCACCTGACCAACACTGATGATCTCGCCTGTCTCGGTGATAGTCGCCTGGACCTCGCCGTTCTGCTTGATCACCAGGTTGCGTGCGTCCGGCGGTACGCGCAAATCGGCCGTCAGCGTCTGCCCATCCGGCATTGCCAGTTGGCCTTCGCTGTCGAGGTGAAAACGCCCCGCGCGGGTGTACGCCAGTTCCCCCGTCGGCAACGCCACTTCGAAGAACCCATCGCCCTGGATGGCCAGGTCCAATGCGTTGCCGCTTTCGCGGACGGTGCCTGGGCTGAAGACCTGGCTCGGCTGTGAAGCCTGGATGCCCGCACCGGTCAGCAGGCTCTCGGTCATGCCACCGCCATCGTCGCGTGTCCCGACTTCGCGAACCATGTCGTGAAAGTCCACCTGGCTGCGCTTGTAGCCGATGGTCTGCATGTTCGCAACGTTGTTCGAAATGCTGTCGATCCATGCCTGGTTCGCGGTCAGCCCGGAGCTGGCAATACTTAATGAGTCAATCACAAGCACATCCCTTGATCAGTTCTTGCCAATTTGGTTGATACCGCTGTTGAGCATGCCGTCGTAGGCCGACAGCGCTCGCTGCATCGTTTCGACATGCCGCGACACTTCCATCATCTTCACCATGTCGGTGCCCATGGCCGCGTTCGAGCGTTCCAGCAGCCCCTGATGCACCACGAAGCTGTTGGCGGGGGTGATTCCGGTACTGGCCGCATACAGTCCATCGCCAACGGCGAGTAACTGCTGCGGATTGTCGACGCGCACGATGCTCAGGCGCCCTACCGGCCGATCATCGACACTGACTTCACCAGTCCCATCGATCCTTAGCACCCCGTCCGCCACCTGCAGCGGACCGTCGTCGGCCAATACCGGGTAACCCGCCCTGCTGACCAGATAACCGGCCTTGTCGACCTGGAAACGGCCATCGCGACTGAGCAACACACCGCCCGGTGTCTTGATCGCAAACCAGGCATCGCCCGCCAGCGCCAGGTCCGTGGCTCGCCCGGTGTGTTGCAACGCTCCGCCTTCGGTACTGATCCAGGTTTGCGCCTGGATGTCATCCAGGCCACCGGCGACGCCAGGACCGGCCGCGTTCGAAGCCATGACATTGAACGTGCGCTCAGCCCTGTAGCCATAGGTATTGGCATTGGCGACGTTCTGCGACACGGCCTTCAAGTTGTCGATATCACGCTGGATGACCCCAGCCAGTTGCATGATCAAATCGCTCATGGGGACTCCAGGCTGGGGAAACCGGGCAGGTCAATCATGCCCGCCGAGGTGACGCGGGCGTGCTGCCCCACTTCATTGACCGACAGCACCGCCATGTGCGGCACAGCTCGCGACATGAAGGCTCGCAGCACCCGTCGTAATGGTGCAGCACACAACAGCACCGGCTGCTTGTTACCGCTAAGTTGCCGTTCTGCCTCACGTGCGACGGTGGTCACAAATCGCTCCAGCTCCTGGGCCGGCAACAACGCCGATTGCAGGCCTTCGCGCGGACGTGCGGCAGCTAGCATGTAGCCTTCCAGTTGCGGTGCAATCGTCAACACGTTGAGCTCGCCGTTTTTATCCACCAGACGCTCATAGAGGGCCGCGCCCAGGCGCTCGCGCACCCGCTCGGCGAGGTCTTCGGCACTCTTGTTGCTGCGCCCCGCATCCACCAGCACTTCGAGAATGGTCTCAAGGTTGCGGATAGACACCTGCTCACGCAGCAACAGTTGCAACACCCGCTGGATGTCCGAGTAGCTGAGGACCTGAGGCACCAGTTCATCCACCAGGCTGCCCAGGCCCGCGCGCTTTTTCTCGATCAGTCGCTCGGTCTCGGCACGGGTCAGAAACTCCGGCGCATAGCGGCGGGCCAGCTCGGACAAATGGGTCAGCAACACGGTGTCGGGCTCGACCAGGGTGTACCCCGCCGTGCGCGCCTGGGCCCGTTGCGCCACCTCGATCCAGAGCGCCTTGAGCCCGTAGGTAGGTTCCTTGGTGGCGCGCCCTTCGAGCACCAGCGTTGCGCCACCGGGGTTGATCGCCAGTAACTTATCGAACTCCAACTCGCCCGCGGCAATCACCGCGCCCTGTACACAGACCTGGTAGGTGCCGTTGGCCAGTTTCTTGTCGGCGTGCACGTTGAGCGATGGCAAGGCAAAGCCATAATCCTTGGCGAACTGCTTGCGCAGGTTTTCGATGCGCAGGCTCAAGGTGCTGGTAGCGGCGAGGACGTGAGCCGCGAGGTCGGCACTCAAACGCAGTTCAAACGCATCGGTGTTCATCAATGCGTAGACGTCGCTGGATTCGCTGTCTTGCCCGGACAGCAGGTCCTGTTCCGGGTCCTCGCCTGCGTTGGCCTTGCCCCGTAACTTGCGGTAGGAAAACCACGCCGCCGCGGCAAACGCGCAAAACAGCATCATCAGTGGAACCAAGGGCAACCCTGGCATCATCGCCAGGAACAGCGTGACCAGCGCCACCACCACCAGGGTCTTGGGATAAGCCGACACCTGGCGCCCCAGCTCTGGCCCCAGCCGAGCATCGGTCGCGGCGCGGGTGATGATGATGCCCGCCGCCACGGCGATAATCAGCGACGGAATCTGCGTCACAATGCCGTCGCCGACCGTCAGCAACGTGTAGTGATGCAACGCATCGCCCCAGCTCTGGCCCTTCTGCAGGATCCCGACCGAGAGGCCGCCAATGATGTTGATTGCGATGATCACAATGCCGGCAATCGCGTCGCCCTTGACGAACTTGGACGCGCCATCCATCGCCCCGTAGAAGTTCGACTCACGCTCCAACTGGCTGCGTCGGCGCTTGGCTTCTTCCTGGTCGATGATGCCCATGTTCAGATCGGCGTCGATGCTCATCTGCTTACCCGGCAACGAGTCCAGGGTAAAACGGGCGGCGACCTCTGCCACGCGTTGGGCACCGCTGGTGACCACCACGTATTGCACCACCACCAGAATCAGGAAAATCACAAAGCCGATCACATAGTTGCCGCCCACCACGTGGGTGCCCACCGCCGCGATGACCAGCCCCGCATCGCCGTCGGTGAGGATAAGCCGCGTCGCGGAGATATTCAGGGCCAGGCGAAACAACGTGGTCATCAACAACAGCGACGGAAAGGTCGAGAAGCTCAACGGCTTGTCGATGTCGAAGGTCACCAGCAGCACCATCAACGCGACGGCAAAGTTGGTCAGCAACAGCAAGTCCAACAGCCACGTGGGGATCGGCGTGAACAACACCAGCAAAATGCCGATGACCGCCACGGCCAGCAGCAGGTCACTGCCCTCGGACAGCATGCGCGACAACAGTGGCTTCATGGCGAAAGCACCTTATTGCCTGGCAACGCGATCACCCAGCGATAGATACGCGCGACATCGGCCTGAGTCGAATCCGGAATCGCCGAATCGACCCGCGCCAGGGCGTGCAGCGCCCGCGCCAAGGGCGGACGACGCAAAATCGGCACCTGGTGCTTCCGCGCAACATGACAGATACGCCGGGCATGCAAGCCACGCCCCATAGCCAGCACCTTGGGCGCGAGCATGCTGGAAGGCCGGTACTGCAAGGCCACCGCGTAATGGGTCGGGTTGGTGATGATGACATCAGCGTCCTTGACCTGGCCCAGCGCAGCCGCTTTTTTCAGCAGCGCCTGCTGGATACCTTTGCGCTTGGCACGCACTTCAGGATCGCCTTCGCGGCGGCGATGTTCGTCCTTGGTTTCCCGACGACTCATGCGCATCTGCCGGCCGAACTCGCGGCGCGAATACCAGATATCAAACAGCGCCGCCGCCGCCATCACCGCCAGCACAGTAAAGCCCAACTGCATCAGCAATTGCTTGCCGGCCTGCGGCAACTCCAGGGGCGATATCGTCGCCATGCCCAACAATTGCGGCAACACGCTTTGGAACAGGTAATACAAAACCAGCGAGAACAACGCGCCCTTGACCAGCACCTTGATCAGCTCAACGAACATGCGTCGCGAAAAGAGTTTCTTGAGGCCCTGGATCGGATGGAGTCGTTTGAAATCCGGCTTCAAGGCCGTCATTGAAAACACCGGGCCGCTGAACAGCAGATTCGTCAGGATCGCCATCAACACCAGCGCACCAATCAACGGCAACAACCCGTACACCACCTGTCGCAGGCTATAGCCGCCCTGCTCGCCCAGGTAACCAAAGCCTTGCCCCAATTGCCCGGCATTGCCCAGCCACCAGTGGGTGTGAGCGGCAATGACACTCGCCAAGGGATAAGCAATGGCCGAAAAAACCATCAGGAACGTCAACAACATGATGAAGGACAACAGATCGGGGCTGCGAGGCACCTGCCCTTTCTTGCGGGCCTCTTCGAGTTTGTAGGGCGTGGCCTCTTCGCTCTTGTCCTGCTGATCGCTCATTGAACACCCGCCGGCGACAGGGCAAACCGCAAGGCGTTTTCAATCAGCAGCGGCAAACGCTGGACGATCATCGGCAAGGTCAGGATAAAAATGAACATGCCCACGCCCAACTTGAGGGGCAAGGACAGGAAATAGACATTGGCCTGGGGCATGGAACGGGACAAAAACGCAAACGCCACATCGATCAGCCACAACCCGAGGATCACCGGCACGACAATCATGAACGCCAGCAAAAACTGCTGCGTCATGACCGTCGCCAAAGACACGGACAACGTGGTCAGCGACACACTGCCGGGCGGAACCGCCACCAGCAACTGAGCGAACACCCTGAGCAAGTCGTGATGCAAATTGAGCACGACAAACAACGCACCCAACGACCAGACCAACAGCTCGGCCATCAGGCCCATCATGTTCGAAGTGCCCGGATCAAACACCCCGGCCGCATTCAAACCGATTTGAGTGTCGATCAACTTGCCGGCCATATCGACACCGGCATGGGCGGCATGAAAACCGAACGCCATCAATACACCCAGCAACAACTCGCCCAACACCACCGGCAGTGTGAAAACAGGGGCCTGGGTGAGCGTCATGCTGCTGACCAGCACGGCGGCCAACGCCAGTGCCAGGATCAACCGGACGGTCAATGGAATGCGCGAAAAAAACAGGACCGGCGAAACCACCACGAGCGGAATCAACCTGACCGACACGAGAAGCGCATTGAGGAAGAAGAATGTCAGCACACTCACACCAAAAAACGCGGCTAGAAGCTAGCGGCCTGAGTTAATGCACTGAGTGCGAATTGTTTGAGGACCGTCAACATCCAGCCACCAAACACCAACAGCATGACCACCGTCACGATCAGCTTGGGGATGAAGGTCAGGGTCATTTCCTGGATCTGGGTCGCGACTTGCAGGATGCTGACCAGCAGGCCGACGATCAGGATGGCCAGAAGTAGCGGAGCAGCCACCACCGCGGAGGTCAGCAGCGCTTCTTTGAGCGCGTAGAGCATGAAATCCTGCGTCATCCATAACCCCAAACTGAGCTAATCCAGGTGCGCTTCGGGCGCGCCATAACGTAAATGGCTGATCGCCATTATTTTGCCATGGTAGCGATATAGTGTCAGTGGATGCAACAGGATGTTACGAGGCGAGGACGGACGGTGGTGCTTGGCTTACTGGAGGGCCTGCACCAATCAAAAGAGCTCGGGCTTCCCAGGCGCCGCGCCCCTACGATTAGGCGCCCGAGGGAATTCAATGCTGCTATCGGGCGCGAGTTGTCCAAAGATACTTACATTGAATTTTTATAGTAATCTTCGACCTTAAAAACAGCAGCACGCAAGTTGCTACTTGCCGCCCATTCGCCAACTTCTCGGCTTAATCCAAGATCCATCGCCTGAGAAAAATCGCCTTTTGATGGTCTCGGGAGTGCGCCAGAAAGAGCCAACTTACGAAAACCCTTGAGGTTTTTCACCGTTGTTTCAGCAGCTTGAATAACGAAGGGATCTTTGGTGTCGATTTTATATTTTTCTGCGATAGAAAGTGCGACATCAAGCAACTGCACAAACTCATTTACAGCAACATCACCCACGATCATCTACGTACACTCCGAATCCTTTAATGATCCAGAGGATCAAAATATATAAAACGATACCGAACGTTTGTATCTACCTGGCGTTGCTTACTCACTGCGTGTTGAGCTTCACGTCACGATATCGCTCAGCCTCAGCGCGCTTACACTACGTAGCAGATGGCCATCAACGTGGCTATGGTAGCGAAATTTGTTTCGGGGGCGCAACAAAATGTTATGGAATGGATGCGTGGATTGGTGATGGTGTTGTCGCTGTGATGGCTGGGCTTGGAATACTGGCGCAGCGGATGAGAAACGGCAAGAAGTGGGGCATTTTGTGGAGTTCCCCCGGGGTCGGAAACGAGGGAACAAACCACGATTTGAGTTCACCTGTAATCGGTCCACCCCATACTCGTGGTCTGTCCCCGCCTTCCCCCGCCCCGACGAATCAGGATGCTTGCAGTCTCGGTGCGTGGTTAGCTACTGGAGTGCTTTGATTCTCCGGATCTAACTGTCATGACTTTGACGACATCATCAATCACTGCTTTGCTCATCTCCATTAAATAATGAGCGGCCCAAGCATGGCGGTCCGTTTTCCTTTCGTAGGTTGCGTCCTCTGCAAGCCGGTAGGCGAGATGCAAGAGATCTGACGCTTGTTGCAACGCTTCATTTAACGGAACCCCGCCGTTAACGCGGAACAACGGACGATCGGCGCAATAATGGAATGGGGTGTAGCCGATAGTTTTTGCTTCTGCCTGTTCGATCATTTGTTATCTCCACTGACTGAGATGCAGCGGGACCGCGGTACAGAGCTGCGGAACAGATGGGGCCGTTTTCTTGATCTATTGCTATGCATTGTTCAACTCCCTTGATTCGAAGAGCTGCCGCATCCGTTACCAAGCGAATGGGTGGCAGCTGTGCGCAGGTTGGTAAACCGGGGAATCAAGGAAACCGGCACGTCAGAAGACGTCCCACGCACAGCTGCCATAAAACAAAATCGCAGGCCTGAAAGCCTGCAATCCTGTCTGTGCACTGTTACGCCTTATTCCACCGGGTTACCAAGCCCGGTCGCTGAATGTGCAGCGACATCCAGAGCGTAACGCGACAGAAAACCTCCGGCGAGAGGCTTAGGGCCAGAATAGTGCTTTTGGTGGGATTTTCAGAAGTTTCCTACGCGAGGACCCGATGCTCGCAGATCCCTCCGGGACAGACACGTTTTGCGGACGCAACTCAAATTCTCGAAGAACCTTGGAGAGACTTGAGCGCGTCAGTTACCAGGATGGGAATACAACCGTCAGGCAGTCGTTCGGCCAGTGTATTAAGCAAGCGTTGTTGGTAGCTCGGGCAACTCTCGCGCTCATGCACACTTTCATAAATGGGAAATGAGCGTCCGGCCAGCGGGATCGCTGCTCTCAACAAAAAAGCATCCCCTGGAGCATCAATTCGAGACCAGTCGACCAAAATCAACGGATGTTTTAGCGAGCCCAGCAACGCTCGTAACATCACCCAGTAGAACAGTGGACGCTCTGCTCTGAGGTGTTGATTACCCAGCAATCGGTCGACTCGCTTGATGGCATGCTTGGGGGTAAGCCCGGCCAGGCAGAGACCGCCCTAGGCCTGTCAGCGTCAGACGACGGCCTTGCAGTAACGAACTGACACAACTCATCAACGTAGTCAGACGGCGGGAATGGACAGAGGGAAGTGCTTGAGCGAGCGCTCTGTGTACAAATCGGATGGCCTGCATGGGTTCGGGATCTTGTTTTTGTGTTGTACAAACCAAGTTGCCGACTCATGCAGGTCTCTTCAATATTCCAACTTCTTGATTTTCTGTAAGAAAATTCGGGGATCCCTCAGGGTCGGCCCCCACTTTTTCTCCTCCCTTTCATTCATCAACTACAAATTCGAAGGACTCTGCTAAAACATCCCAATCAACCCAAGCAACAGGCTCGTCAAATAAACCCTCAAAAAGATACATTCGACAGACACCAGAATCATTGGATTGGGGAGGTAAGTCTTCCACTGAATACTCGTCCTTGAAGCCGTCTGGACTTTTTGGATCCCCTATGTATTCGGTCAAATCTCTTCGCGATGTAACAACACCTCGAAATATCAGCCTTCCGGATAATAATCGCGGACCACCGTCCATCAACGGATGTCCCATCATCGGAAGCAATCCATCCACAGGAATACACAAGGTTCTTCCTTCGACTACAGGATTACCTAGCCGAGACTCCGTAAAGTGAAGCTTGTCAAAATTTTCAGGAATTCGTCTCATGCGCCTCACCTTTTTTCAAGAATCGTACTTTGGACCTTCCAATTCGGAATCTTGACTCCATCAGTTGTTCTGAAAACATTCTTTTCAAACTGAGGCAATAGCGATCCAGATTCCCGTATCACACGAAGACCTAGACCATCTAACACCTCGACACTCGGCAAAATAGCTGTTGTATTTCTAGATGTAGCGTTAATGATGAGGTGACCACCCGGCTTTAACGCATCTGCTGCGCCGGGAAGCCAAGCCTCGCTTGTCAACCCTTTAATATATGGATTGCTTGCAACAACCTGATCTGCAACACCAGACTTTATTGGAAGTTGCAGAGCAGATGCTCGAATCCCCTGTTCCGCCACAATATCGATATTAATTGCTCCAGGGATCTGAGATGTTCGACCACCGAAGAGATCAATGACTACGGGCTCCCTCCCACCGATTGGGCCAATTTTATCATCCATCCGCATCGCATACCGCTGGGCTCCTTTCACTGCAGCCCCGACCTCGCCGATAGCAACCTCGGCACCAAATACGGTACCACTCGCAAGAATTCCAGCATTGTCGGTGCTAACACCCTTGGACTGGTAATAGTCGCCAACTCGTTCTATCGCGTAATCGCGTACCTGGCTTTTCGCTGCCCCAAGGACCGCCTCGGTCGCGATGCTGAGCCCAGCCCGCATCCACCCCATCAACGCATAGCTGACCGTCTCTGCCGCAAAACTAAGCAGCTTGGTCGCCCCCTCATGCTCAGCAGCGAACTGACCGAAGCCGACCAACCTTTCATGGACGACTGGAGTGAAGTCGTTCGCCCAGTCTACCCAAGTGCTGCTTCCGTTGAGGCTCGTAATGCCTTCCAGATCACCCACCGAGTATGTGATCGGCTCTTGTGGCGGCGGGACGCCTACCCATACACCGTCGCCCTCATAGCTCATGAAGCCGCCATTCTCGCCAGGTCGCGTTGGGTGAAGCGCAACCTGTCTTGTTCCAGGATGGGTATAGAACTCACTCAACTGCTCAGGAGGGACTCCATTGGCCAGCGCCCGCCTGAAGTCGTCCCTATATACCTCATCATCCGGCAGCCCAGCCAACTTCATTCCCCGCTGCACTGCCTCATCCGAAGATTCACGGAATTGATCCACGAAGAAGTTGCCCAGCGTATTACCAAAAGCATCCGCCGCGATCTGACCGTGATTAGGTCGTGAGCCCCCTAACCACTTATCGCTTATCACCGCCGAGGCGTATGCGCCGGCTTGGCCGCTCACGATCTGACCGGACAGTTGGTTGCCAAAGCGCCCATTCAAACCGCCGCTGACGTTGGCAGCCACCACTGAGGATGCCAGGCGATTCCAACTGAAGGAGGTGTCAAGGCCAACGATGCGATTGGCCACTTGGCTGGCGGCGTAGTTAAAAACGCCTTGAGCCGAATAGGTTCTGGCGGCACTGGCCGCGATTTGGGCCCAGGAACCTGGCTGAGCGCCTTGGGCCAATGTACCGACGCCGGAGGTGATTCCGTAAGTGAGGCCCCCGGTAATTCCGCTGGCGGCTACTTGCCCCCAGGAGAATTTATCCACTGCGCCCATGCCCATGCCAACCAATTGGGAAGCCGCGCTACCCACGGCGGCCCCGACGATTGCACCGCCAAGACTAATAGTGGCAGCCGTTCCTGCCGCGGCGGCGGACAGTGCAGCAGTACCTGCAGCGGCCGCACCGCCAAAGGTTGTGGCTGCTCCGCTGATCACCGCTGTGGCGGCCCCCGCCGTAAACACCGTCGCAACCACCGCCACCACCACCATCACGACGCTGGCTAACCCTTTACTTTTCTTTTTCTTAGGCTTGGGCGGTTGATAGATCGGCACCGGTGTCAGATCGCCGGTCACTTCACTCTGATCATAGGCCTTGAAGGTGTCGGCGTTGTTGGCGTTGCTGCCGGCAACGTTGGGGATGACCAGACTTGTGCCGCGCTCCAGGGCATCATTGGCACTCAGGCCATTGGCATCGGCGATGAGGTACCACATGCTCGAATCACCCCAGGTTTTCTGGGCGATGGTTTGCAGGGTATCGCCGTCGACGATCACGTAGCTGCTTGGAGCACGTGCCACCTCAGCGGGTGAAACCGACGCTATGGTGTCGTAGATCTCTGGAGTACTGTTATTACCGATGCTAGCCAGCACGTTACCGTTATGGAGGACATAACGCTGGGAAGAGGCATTGTTACCTTCCGTACGCAGGGTCAACTGACCATTTCGGTCCGCAGCAAACTGTCGAATAAAAGGCGTTTTTCCGGTTGAATACGCAATAAGCAGTTCACCGCGAGCGCTGTAGGCCATGGTTGTCTTGCCATTAGTCCCTCTATTGACCGTCGCAGAAACTATCAACTCTTTCCATGATTCGAACCCCGTATAAGTTATTACATTTTCACCCCACATGGCCGCATTACCGTTCTGGTCATAGACGGTATATCGATAGTGGTAGGACCGTCCCGCAGCGTCATACCCAACCAGGGAGTCGCGCTCCACGCCATCAACGCCAATTTTTCGAGTTTCATTGAAGAAGGTGTATTGATTTGCTTTCCAACTGCTGCCGTTCCAGCGGGTTACCAACTGGTTGTTGAGCTGCCCATCTCCGCGGTAGGTATAAGTGGTACGGGTGCGCTCACTGCCGCTGACATCCTCCTGAAAAACTCGATTATTGCGAACATCGTACTGGGCACTGAATATCTGAGTGGCCTCACCAAGTAGCGAGGCATAGGAAGTATCAGGGTTGGTCGAAAGATTCCTGACCGAAGCCCGCTTGGTGGTGGTGAGCAGCGAACCAAGGTCATTATAAGTGTAATTATTCAGCACATATTCGTGACTGGGATAACCAAAGAAATCGATAGTTTTTACATACTCCTCGGCAGACGTCCGCTTACCTGCTACATCGTAGGTGTAGACCTTGCCCTTCCCTTTACCGCTAACGACACCTGCGGCCACCCGCCCGCCACTATTCAGGAAGCCATCCTCAACCAGAACCCGCCCTTCCAGATCATATTTGAACCAATTGTCGATCACCGTACGTGCGCCGACTTGGTTGGTGGTATCCATTGTGACACGGCGACGATTGCCGAACTCATCGTAGCGATAGGTAAGTGCATCAATACGAGCGGTTGTACTGCGCATGTCGCGGGGACCCACATGCTGAGTACCGGCAGGTGCCTTTACTCCCGACAGCCGACCTAACGCGTCGTATTTGTAGAACGTTTCAAAACTGGCACCACCGGCCGCCGAGCCTGACGTAATGATGGTGGAATTGAATTCACGTACCTTGTTTCCGGCCAGGTCATACTCCGAACCGGTGACTGCCCAGTTATCTGTGGTCCCTTCGATCACAAACTTGGTCAGGCCATTGGCAAAGTAATGATAGGTTTTGTCAGGGCCATCGCCGACCTGCTCTTTTTCCACCTCACCAAAAGCATTGTAGGTATAGGTATAGGTATGTCCGCCCCAATCCTTATGCCCAACCAGTCGAGAAACATCCCCAGCCGAGTAGGTCCAGGTCTTGGTGCTTCCCATCTCGTCCTGTTCAAGGGTCTTGCGATTGAGCGCATCGTATTCATAGCTGAACATCACCCCTGACTCGTTATTGCTATGGGTGATATTGCCGCGCTCGTTATAAACCGTGTATCGGGTATTCCCCGCCACCCCGGACATATAGGACGCCCCTTGACGGCCGTCTTCCACGTTCTTCAGAGTTTCCGCTGTCTCCGCTGTGCCACTGATTTCGGCATACAAACGCCCAGCCTGGTCGTACTTGTTGGTCAACAAGGTAACCTTGGCCCCCCCACGGATAATGCCGTGGTTGATCTGCCGATCCATGGCATCGTAGCCGTCGACCAACACTGTGCCCAAGGCATCCTGAGTGGCGACGCGGTTGCCATGGACGTCATAGCGGTATCGTCGCGAGTTGCCGAGAGCATCAACGTCGCGGGTCAGCTGACCAACCTGGTTGTAGACGTGTTGGCGGGTGCGCAGCAGCGTGTTGGTGGCTACGCCGGTGTAAGGTCCGACCAGATCGGCTTCCTGGATCAGTTGGCCGAGGATGTCATAGCGCTTTTCGTGGATCAGGCTGGCGCGGTAGCCGGTGCCGTTCTCGCGCAGGATGTCAGTGACCGGCAGGGTTTCGGTGAGCACCTGATTCGCGTGGTTATAGCTGTAGCTGGTGACGTAGCCCCGGGCATCGGTACGACTGAGCACGTTGCCCCAGCGATCGACGGTCTGCCGAATAATCGGCGTTCTCAGGGTCAAGGTGGCGTTGTTCAGGGTATCGGCATTGAGGTTCGCCTCGAACGCTGGCAAGTGTTGCTCAAAGGTGCGGCCGAGCAAGTCGTTGCGCATGTAGTTGATGCGGTCGTCGGTGGTGATGCTCCAGTCTCCCAGCACCGTACTTTTGCTGACTTTTTCGGAAAGGTCATACTGGAACACGGTGACATTGGTCGCGTTACCGTAGGATCCGAGCCGACCAACCTGGTCGTAGTTGAAGATTTCTACAGTGCCGCCATTGACTTGCTTGCGGGCGACTTCACCGAAGCGGTTATAGAGTGCGCTTTCGCGCGCGGACACCTTGGTGTCCCAACCCACGGTATACCAGTCCGTTGTAGCGGTCTGCTGGCCGAGCGCGTCGTACTCGAAGGTACGGCGGGTGGTGTGATTCATCGCCATCGGCACGCCAAACACCGTAATCCAGGCGCTCATCGTGACATTGATTTGTCGGGTTTCTTCTATGCGCCGGCCTGCCACATCGACCTTGTAGTTCTGCACAGAGCCCGCCGCATCGATCTCCAGGATCTCATGCCCGGCGGCGTCGTAACGGGTGCGGGTGATCTGGCCCAGGCCGGCCTGTACGTTACCAGCGCTGTCGGTGCCTGCCGCGCGGACTTCCCGGATCTGCTGCCCGAAGGCGTTGAGCAGCAGCGTGGTGGTTGGCGACGCGATGACCTCGGCACTGGCAAAAGGGTCGACGGCGCCGTTCTTGGCGGTTGCCCGTGCGGGCTCGGTGACTTTAATCACTTGGCCTAGGGCGTTGTAGTCCGTGCTGACGACGTTGCCTTTAGCGTCAGTGACGGTCTTGACGTTGCCCACGCCGTCGTAGGTGCTGCGGCTGAGCAGCAGATCGGCGGTCACCAACGTGGCGCTGACCGCTCCCGTGGTGGCGTTGATGCTCTGCTGCCAGAAACGCGCACCTTCCACGGTGGTCTGGCTGAGACGCCCCATGGCGTCGTAGCTGAAACGAACGCGGCGGTCGTTAACACTGGCCGTCGGGGCCGTCGGCACAGCGTTCTCGTTCCAACTGGCGAGCTTGGTCGCGTAGTCGGTCTGCCGGGTCAATTGACCGAGAGCGTCGTACTCCATGCGGGTGTAGTAACCGAGGGCATCCACACTGCCGATGCGCTGGCCGCCCATGTCGTAGTAGTACACGGTGCTGGCGCCGGTCTGCACGGTGGCGCCGCTGGAGTTGCGCGCCACTTGGGTCTCACGCACTAGTTGACCGAAGGCGTCGTAGCTGTAAAGCGTGGTTGGCGCCAGATTGGTCAGTGTCGAGGTGGCGACGTTACCGGTGAAAGTAAACAGGCTGACGACATTCTTCTGCACCGCAGTCTTGCGCCCAAGGGCGTCATAGCTGGTGATCAGCGTGCGGTCCTGGGTCGCGTCGGGGATCAACGTGGTAGCAGTGACGTCGGTCCCGAGGTAATAACCCCTGGCCGGCACGGCCTGGGTCAACGCATTGGCGTAGCGGACAGTACGAGTGGTCTGGCCCAGGCCATCATAGGCGTAGGCGGTTACGCCCTTGAGCGCGTCGATGTCATGGCTGACCCGCCCCAACGCGTCGTAGATTTTGTAGCTGTCGACGAAGTCAGTGGCCGCCACCCCGCTGTTGTTGACCCGCACGCGGTTGCGCACCGCGTTGCCAAGGCTGTCGTAGGTAACTTCGGTGCTGACCTGGAAAGTGTTGGCGGTGCCGTCCGAGGTCTGTTGGTAGCGGCCACTGAGCTTGTTGTACCACCCCGGGCTAGTGGTGCGGATCTGCCGGCCGACGGCGTCGTAGGCATAGGCGGTGGTGCGCGCTTCAGTCAGTTCGTCCAGCGCCGGGTCGGCGGCGACGCTGGTCCGTAGGCGACCCTCGGTACGGCTGGTGACATTGCCCAGGGCATCGTAGGTATTGCGGGTGACCAGGTAGCGGCTCACCGCCGATACCACGCCGGCCTCGGTGATGCTAGCCACCGCGACCGCTGGCGTGACTTCTTCCACCAAACGGTTGAGCGCGTCGTAGTTATAGGTCCAGACGTGGCCGTTTTTATTACTCAGGGTCTTGCGGTTGCCCACCGCGTCGTAGGTGTAGGACTCGACCTTGCCCGCGGCGTCGGTCACGGTTTTTTGTTGACCGGCGGCGTCGTAGGTGTAGGTGGTGGTGCGGTCACCGGTGCTTTCGGGCCGCAGCAGGGTTTGCAACTGTTCGACACTTAGGGCATCGCTTGCGCCATGGATGTCGTTGACGCCGGCCACGGACCAGTTCGTCTGGCCAGCATTGATATTGGCATTGACGTTCAGAACCTGGCCGGTCGCGGTGTCGATCAGCTCCAGCGAGTCCACTTCGACCAAACGGCTAGGATCACCGCTGCTGTCGACGCCATAGTTGTACAACAGCAGAGGCACCGCGCTGGCGCTGCCCTCGATGAACTTGTTGCGGTTGACCCCTCCACTGTTCGGGCTGGTGCCGCTGATGGTGCCTTCGAAGGTCTGCCAACCCATCTCCGGTGTCAGCTTCACTGCCGAAGCGGCGTTATAGGAAAATGTTCCTCCGGAGGTGTTGGCGAGTTTGTTGCCGGCACTGTCATAAGTCACCACGCCGGCATACACGAGGCCTTCGCCCGTCACTTGGCGCAGCTTGACACGCACGGTGTAGGTCTTGGCCGGGTCGATGGCGATCTGTTCCAGGGCGGTAAAGATGCCTGAGTTGCCCTTCAGGGAAAGCGTCGCCCCGTCACTGCTGCCATAAGTAGGTCGTTGAATACGGGTGGCGTATTGAACGGTCTGGGTCAGCCGTCCGTTGGCATCGTACTTGTTCTCGGTCACCGCGCCCTGGGCGTCGATCACGTAGCGTTGACGGCCTACGGCGTCGTAAACGAATTGGGTGTGCCGGTCATCGGTGTCCGGACGCAACAGCGTCTGGACATGTTCGGCGCTAAGCGCATCGCTTGCGCTGTGCACACCGCTGACTGCGTACCAGTTTGCCTGGCCGGCACTCGCGTTGGCGTTGACGTTAAGGACCTGACCGGTAGCAGTATCGATCAACTCCAGCGAATCCATTTCGACCAAGCGACTGGGATCGCCGCTGCCGTCGACACCATAGTTGTACAACAGCATAGGCACCGCGCTCGCACTGCCCTCGATGAACTTGTTGCGGTTGTCTCCCCCACTGTTCGGACTGGTGCCGCTGATAGTGCCTTCGAAGATGCGCCAACCCATCTCCGGCGTCAGCTTCACTGCCGAAGCGGCGTTATAGGAATAGGTGCCTCCAGACGTGTTGGCGAGCCTGTTGCCGGCGCTGTCGTAAGTCACCACGCCGGCATACACGAGACCTTCCCCCGTGACCTGGCGCAGCTTGACGCGCACGGTGTAGGTCTTGGTCGGATCGATGGCAATTTTGTCCAACGAGGTCAACAGGCGAGAGTTTCCGGTCAGGGACAGCGTTCGACCGTCGCTGCTGCCCACCGTCGGCACCTGGATCGGCTTGGCATGACGCACCGTCTCGACCACCCGCCCATTGGCGTCGTACTTGTTTTCGCTGACATACCCCAGCGCATCGATGGTTGCGCTCACCCGACCGGCATTGTCGTAGGTGTACCAGGTACTGTTCCCCGCCGCATCGATCTTGCGCGTGACCTGATCGTTGTCGTCGTAACTGTATCGGGTGGTCAGGTTCAGCCCGCTCGGGTCTTGGCGTTCACTGGTACGCCGGCCCAGCTTGTCGAATACATACAGGGTGATCTGCTGGCTAGGGCTGGCCACCGTGCCACGCATCACCTGCACTTGCTGGCCCACGCCATCATAGCTGTAGCTGGTGGTGAGCTTCAGACCGTTGGGATCCTGGGTCACCCTTAGCAACTGACCTTTGCTGTCGTAGGCGTAATCGGTGATGCGTTGCTCGGTTTTCCCTTCGGCATCAACGACTCGCACCTGGCGACCCTGGCCGTCAAAGCTGTAGCGGGTCACGCTGTTGTTGGCATCGGTACGGGTCAGCACGCGGTTGGCGGCGTCGTAGCCATAGCGGCTGATCCGGCCCAGGGCGTCGGTCACGGTGAGCAGTCGCCCAGCTTCGTCATACGCGTTGGTGGTAGAGCGGTTCAGAGCATCCTGGGTGGTGACCAGCTGACCTTCCTTGTTGTAGCTGTAGCGGGTCACGGCCCCGGTGCCATTGGTGATCGTCAGGGTCTGGCCGTGACGGTTCTTGATGGTCACTACGCTCACGCCGTCGGGCGTGGTCACGATCAGGCTGCGTGTGCTGTCGTTGTAGGCGTAGGTGGTGACCTTGCCCAGTGCATCCGTTTGCTTGAGCACTCGACCGAAGGCGTCGTATTCGCTGGTCTGGCCTTGGTTGAGTGCGTTCCTGGAAGTAATGACCCGGCCATTGCTGGCATACGTCGTGGTGCTGGTCAGCCCCCGGCCATCAACCTGGCTGATCACCCGCCCGAACGCGTCATAGACGGTGGCAGTGCTGCGCTCTATTCCACCGACGTCGTCAACACGACTGAGTCCTTCCCCACGCTTGTTGTAGGTGATGCTGCTGACAATCGTGTTCCCCGTGGCGATTGTGCGGGTGACGGATGTCTGGTTGCCGAAGGCGTTATAACCGTAACCAGTCACGTACCCCATGGCATCGGTCGAGGACGTCAGCAGGCCACGGTTGTCATAGCCATACACACGCCGATTGTCATTGGTCGCGTTGCGGATCGCTTGTACCAGGGTCTTCAGTTGCGCATTCAACACACCGCCCGACAGGGTGGCAGTGTCCGCCGCCGCCAATCGGCCCGAGAAATCAGTCCGCTCGCGGACATCGCCAAAGGCGCTATAAACCGTTTCGCTGACCTCGCCCATTGCGTTGACGACGTGAGTCAGGCGCCCTGCCGCGTCGTAGTAAGACAACGTCCGGTTACCCAGCGCGTCAGTGGCGCTGGCCACCCGTCCGGCCGCGTCATATTGATAGGTCAAACCGTACTGGGCGTAAATCGCAGCCACTTCAGTGGCGCTCATGCCAGTCGTTATGCGAGCCGACGCTTCACCGAGCAACTTGCCAATGGTTTGTCCAAAGGCGTCATAACGGGTGCGGGTGCTGCGCTCTTCGGTGGTGCCCTGGGCTTGGGTTTCACGCACCAGGCGCCCGGCCGAATCGTATTCATACGCGGTGGCCGTGCCATCGGTGGCGACACGCAGGGCCACGCGCCCTTGGTCGTCAAACGTCGTGGTCGCGGTCTGTGCCGCAGCCGCCACCACGCCGCTCTTGATCGTCGCAAATGTGGTCGCAGCGGAAATCGCGGCGGTGTAGGCCGTGGCATAACGAATGGTTTTCTGGGTATTGCCCGCTTCGTCGTACACCGTTTCGGTGACGAACTGCTTTTCATCGACACTGCCGATCTGCCGACCGGCCGTGTCGTAGAAATACCAACTCGTCAGATCACCTGCGGAAGGTGGGCGCAAACTGACGAGGGTGCCGGAGGCCCGATTGGCGAGCACTGTCGCGTTCGCATAACGAATGCTCTGAGTCAGCCGACCGGCGGCGTCATGACGGTCCTCACGCAGATAGCCTTCAGCATCCAATTGACCGATCTGATGTCCGCTGGCGTCATAGAAAAATCGTGTTGTGCGATCGCCGGTTTGCTGCTGGATCAGCCGGCCGTTGCCGTCATAAGTGAAGGTGGTCAGCGTACCGATGGCATCCGTGCTGGTCTTCAGTCGACCGGCATTGTCGTAACTCAAAACAGTCACGCGATCAGCAGCGATGCTCAGCGGGCGAACTTCAGCGACGAGCGTTTTGAGCACCCGGGCACCGTCATACCAAGCCGAAGTATCAACCAGGGTTGCGTAACGTTTTTCCTGGATACGCTGCCCGGCGGCGTTGTAGCTGTACTCGGTCACCGCGCCGAGGCCATCCACCAGGGCACTGACCCGCCCGGCCTCGTCGTAGAACGTATAGCTGCGTACGCCCGTCGCGTCCTGGACCATAACCTGCCGGCCGGCATCATCATAGACATACGAAGTGGAGCGCGATGCCAGGCCGGCTGCCGTCTGCGTCAGACCAAGTAGTTGACCTCTGTCGTTGTAGGTCTGCGTAAGGGTCATGCCCGCGCTATTGGTCACCGCCACGGTACGGCCGGTACCGTTATAGGCCGTCGTCCGGGTGCCAGCCGAGTCGGTCTGGCTGATCACGCGCCCCAGGCCATCATAGACAACTGAGCTGAGGGTAATCTGCTGACTACGGTCTGCCGCACGAACTACGAGCGTCTGCAACAGTTGACCGTGCTGGCTATAAACGTACTCGGTTACGCTGGTGCTGCTCTCCTGGATACCAGTGCCGGCAGTACTGACCGAGCCGTAAGCTACTCGGCGACTCAAATTACCGCGGTAGTCATAACTCAACTCGGTCAGGGTCGAGCGGGTTCGATCTCGCGAACCGGCCCAAGTCACCAATTGCGACTCGTTCAACACATCCTGCGGTGTGAGCCCGGT
Organism: Pseudomonas sp. JL2; assembly: GCF_031570495.1. Lineage (NCBI taxonomy): Bacteria > Pseudomonadati > Pseudomonadota > Gammaproteobacteria > Pseudomonadales > Pseudomonadaceae > Pseudomonas > Pseudomonas sp. JL2. The sequence continues at coordinate 177,610 of NZ_JAKUDH010000006.1, read as the reverse complement.
CAACACAAACAAGGCATCACCGTAGGCGATTTCCTGGGTTCTCAACCCTTGGTCGTTATAGCGATACTCCGTGACTTGGCCACGCCCATCGACCATGAAGCGCACCCGATTATTACCGTCGTAGGCCAATCGGGTGACCTGGGCGGTGCTGGCCGGCGGCTCTGTCCAAACCCCGGTGGTAGTGTTCAGGGTTGCTGTCGCGGTGTAGCGGATCTCATTAAGCAACTGGTTGTCAGCGCTGTAAGTACGCGCAACCGTGGCACCCGTCGCATCACGCTCCAACAGCACGTTACCGTTGGCATCGTACTGGTAGGTCACGGCGTTGCCGCGCCCGTCCGTGACCTTGGTGACATTGCCGTCCACGTCATAGGCGTACCGCGTGGACAGGCGCAGGCCATCCACCGCTGGGGTTCGCACTTCGATCAAACGGTCATCGGTATCGTAGTAATAGCTCCACTGCTGGCCTGAGCCATTGAGAACATCCGTACGGTTACTGGCTATGTCGTAGTTGAATGTGGTGGTCCCCGAACCGTCGGAAACCGAGTTGACCCGGTACTCGCCATCGCGCAACTGGTAAGTGAAGCTGGCCGAGGTGCCGTCACTTTGCACGACACTGGCGATACGGAAGCTGGCCCCGTCGTAGGTATAGTCGGTACGGTAGACCTTGCCATCGGCAATGCTGTTGTCTTCCGGGCTCAGATCGGTGCTGACATTGATCAGTCGGCCTTGAGCGTCGTAGCCGTAGTACACCTGCTGGGTCAGCGCACCGCCCGCTGCACTGCGGGTGTCGACGCGCTCCAACTTGCCGGACGCGTTGTAACTCAGCACCAGTTCCTGGCCGGAGCTGTCCTTGACCGAGTTCAAGCGTCCATTGGCATCGTAGCCGTAGCTGATTTGCGTGCCGTTGGCGTCGGTGACCGACAACAGCCGGCCATTGTCGTCGTAACGTTCGACGGTCCGTCGAGAGCCGTCCGTCCAGACCATCTGGCCGGCACCGGCATCCCAGGTAACGGTGTCATGGGCACCATCGCCCTCGGTCGATTGATAACGGCTGCCGCTCCATTGATAGACCGTTTGATGACCGTCGCCCGTGGTACGGGTTACCTGGCTGCCGGCAGTGTTGACCGTGCCGGTCAACAATAGGCTGCGTTCGCCGTCCCAGCGCCAGCCATCGGCATCGCCATCGCTCAAGCCGCCTTGGGTGTTGTAGGTGCGGGTGTGCAGCAGATCCTGGCCCAGGCCGGACAGTTGCTCGTCGGTAAAGCGCAGCACCAGATTGCCGTTGCTGACGTTGACCAGTGCCTGGCCCCCGGCCTGCCCCAGGTTGCCCTGGCCGCTGCCACCCAGCGAATTCACCGAAGCGTTGAACAGCCCTAATCCATTACCGGCGACGATGGCGACCATGATTCCCTTAACTCCCCGACGAAGCTGAGCCGCCCACGCGGCTGAAACATAGCTGCCGGCCCAACGACCAAGCAGCGCTACTGTCAGTGCTTATGCTCGGCTTTCGAAAAAAGTTTAGGGGTAAAGGAAAATATTTTATGAAGCATTGAAATCGGCTGTTTAACGCATGACAGGTCGCAGCCATCAAGGCAATAATCGCTCGGGAGGACCGCCTCCCCCTTCTTCCGATCGCCAAAAAAGAATCCAGTCATGAGCACTGATAACACGTCCGCTGAACAGAATCGCTTGGCGCGCCTGCTCACTTTCCTTGGGCATGATCCAACCAACCTAGCGCTTTTGGCCGATGCGTTGGCATTGGCCATCGATCTTGGCGACGTCATTCATGGCCAACAATTGATCGACCACATGAAGACCCAGGCGATCGAAGAGCCCAACGTCTGTGCACTGGCGGCCCATGTGTCCTTGCAGGCCGGCCAATATGCGGCAGCGGGCGCGTTTGGTGATAAGGCGATCGAAGGTGGAATCCAGCATCCAGCCGTTATCTTCAACACCGCCCAGGGCCATTTCTACGACGGCGACTATGCGGCCACCGATGCGTTGCTTTCGCGCCTGAGCCATGAACCGAAAAGCCCTGCACCGCTACTGATGATGCATGCACGCGCACTGCATCAACTGGAAGAAACCGAGCAAGCCGAAGTATTGGTTGCACGCGCATTGCTGCTGGAACCGGAAAACATCGATATTCGCGGCCTGCTCGCCCTGCTGCAATACGAGAATGACCACTACTCCCCGGCGTTGATCACTGCCCACGAAACGTTGGCGGAAAACCCCGATCAACTCGACGCGTTGATCGCCTGCGCCTCGGTCCACTTCCATCAAAACAACATCAGCGCCTCACGCAACGCCTGGCTTCATACAGTCGCCAAGCACCCTGAATGCGGCCGGGCATGGTCCGGGCTGGCTCGACTGGAGTTCAACGAACTGGAGTTCGACGCGGCTGAAGAACACCTCAAATCAGCTGTCCAGTTCATGCCGGACCACATCGGCACCTGGCATCTTCTGGCCTGGATCTACATTTTGCGCGGTGACAGTATTCAAGCCCGCCAAGCGCTCGACCGCTCTTATGCCCTGGACCGTAATTTTGGCGAGACCCATGGCGGACTGGCAATCGTCGACATCATGGATGGAATGACGGAGCGCGCCCAAAAAGGTATTCGCCGCGCACTCAAACTCAAGCCGGACGGCCTGTCGGCTCACTACGCCGAGGCCCTCCTGCTTCGGCAAGCCGGACATCCAGAAAAGGCAGTCCAACTGATCGGTGAGGTTCTGGACCGGACGAGACCCGATAGCAGCGACACTGGCCGGATCCTGATGGAAAAGTGGCTACAAACACACCAGAACAAAATCCCAGACCGTCATCCGGATCAACACTAGGTCATCGCATACGGAGCTCAACATGCTGGACGCATCGGAATATTTGCACCTGGCAATCAATGCCAGTCAGAACGGCGACCATCACGCCGCCCTGAACTATCTTAACGCTGCACTTGAAATAGAACCGAAAAACGCAGCGGTCCATTACTTTCGCGCCGCCGAACATGCCGAGCTTGGCCTGCTGGAACGTGCTCACGCGGAAATGATCGAGGCACTTGAGCTAGATCCTGAGATGGACATAGCACGCTTTCAATTGGGTTTGCTCAGTCTTCAGTTATCGAAATTGGACGACGCCCGCAACGCCTTCAACTCACTGCAGAACACATCGCAGGATATGAGCCTGAGGGAGTTTTCCGGTGCCTATCTGGAACTGCTCGACGAACGCATACCGAACGCCATCACCCGGCTAACTCAGGGCCTGACAGATTGCCCAAATCCGGCATTAAAGGCTGATATGGAGCGAGTGCTGGCCAGTCTTTCAGGCACCGCCGACCTCAAAAGTCCTGATGCTGCCGAACCGGCGGTATTTCTTGGCGCCTATCGCAACACCTTCGAGACGTCCTGATGAGCAAGATCGATTCGACTCGTCTATCCCAGGTCCTGGGTGCGCTGGCCAAGCCTAAGGAACGAGTAACACCGAGCGCAGCAAACAACGTCAGCGCTGCCAAGGTCAAAAAAGGCGAAAAAGATCTCGAAGTGCTGCGTGTTCACCTGCAAAGTCGCCTTCGAGATCTTAAGAAACATACTGGGAATTTCCACGAAGCGGCCCCAGTTATCACGGTGCAGGAGATCCTGCGCTGGGAGTTTGGCGAAAGCATCCTGGAACATCCCGAATTCGGCAACATATCAAAAAAAGTTGCTGAAACCATGATGGAGGATCAGGCGTTGGCGAAAGCCATCTACGGAATCGTTGATCGGATGGTGTCGCCTGAATCCTGAATGGAAGACTCGGTGAGCCAGCAAGGTATTTTCCATGAGGACCGATCCACCACTTTTGAAAAGATCCTTCGTGTGCAAAAAACCTATGCCCGCGCTGGCACCTTGACAAGCGTGTTCGCCGAGATGGCTGAAGAAGCATGACCGCTATTTGGGTGAAGTAGAAAATCGGAAGCCTGAGCACCCGGTCAATGGTTACTCTGCCGAAAGAGTGGAACAAAATCAGCGGATGACTAAGCTCGGCATCGAAAGCATCGTCTTTACGGCGATAGCCTCGGAGGCAGAAATATTCGAGCTCTCGGCGATCAACCTGATGAAAAGGTTGCGAACCTATCAGCAACAGCTTCAGCCCCAACGAGACCTGGTGCCGTCTACCCAGGACTACTACAACATGGCACAACATCGCTATCGCAGCGGCGTCGATAGCAGTCTGGTATTCCTCGAATCTCGGCGACATAGGTATAGGAAACCCCTGTCTCGCCACCATGGGCGAGTCCCTGTATAAGGCGGAAAAACAGCAGCGCGACCGAGGCATACAAACCAATGCTTTGGTAGTCGGGGATAACCGCGATGCCAAGGCTGCTGATCGCCAGCAGCAACATCGTGATCACCATGATGGTCCGGCGCCCCAATCGGTCGCTCAGCCGGCCAAACAACCATCCGCCGACAGGACGTGCGACAAACCCCACCGCAAACACGGCAAGGGTCGCGAGCATCGCCGAGCGGGCATCGGACTTGTCGAACAGATTGCTTGCCAGGTACACCGAAAAGGTTGCGTACAGCGTACAGCGTCCAGTCGAACCACTCGAGCGCATTGCCTATACCTGCCGCGCGCAAGGATTTCAGGCGTCCTTGGTGAGACGTCGTATTGTTCATGTCTATCTCCGGGTTACGGATGGAATCGGGGCGGCTGGGGAGCCGGATCAAAGGTGCAGCGCTTGCCCGGCCTGGGCACTGCCATGGGCAGAAGGGACCCGGACACGCAACGCAATCAGCAACGCGGCCAGCAGCATCAGCACGGCCGCCGCTACGAATACGCCTGCGCTGCCACCGAGGCTGAACATCGCACCGCCAGCGGCTGCGCCCGTTGCGATGGCCGACTGCACAGAAGCCACCACCATGCCCCCGGCGCTTTCCGCCTGATCAGGTATTGCGCTGGCGACCCAGTTCGACCACGCCACCGGCACACCGCCAAAAGCCAGGCCCCAGATCGCCAGCAGCACCGCCTGCCCCGGCACCGAGGCCGGCAACAGCACCAACGCCAGTGCTGCAACGCCCACCAGCGCGGGCATCAACACCAGAGTGGCCAGCGGGTGACGCTCAAGCAGCCACCCGGCCAACAGCGTGCCGCCGAAGTTTGCCACACCGAAACCCAGCAGCATCAGCGACAGCCCTTGCGGACCGATGCCGGTGGTACCCTCAAGGAATGGCCGAACATAGGTGAACATCGCGAAGTGACCGCTGTGCACCAGCACACAACCGAACATCCCCATGGCGATGCCCGGGCGCTGCAACACCTCAAGTACGGTGCGCAGGCGTGCCGGGGTGCGCGGCGCAAGGCGCGGCAGCGTGAACGACTGGAAAGCCAGGGTCACCAGACCTACCGCCGCCGCTGCAAAGAACGCGCTGCGCCAGCCATATAGGCCGCCTAAGTAGCTGCCCAGCGGGACCGCAACCACCGTCCCGACGGCAATGCCGCTGAAAATGATCGAGAGCGCTCGGGGCAACAAAGCCCCCGGTACCAAGCGCATCGCCACCGCTGCCGCCATGCTCCAGAACCCGCCAAGGGCAATGCCCAGCAAGATACGCATTACCAATAGCACCGCAAAACTGGAGGAAACGGCGACCAAAAGATTGGATGCGATCATCAGCGTGGAAAAACCCAGCAGCACCCAGCGGCGGTCGATACCGCGGGTCAGGCCTGGCACCAACAAGCCAGCGAACAGTGCCACCACCGCTGTCACCGTTACCGCCTGGCCAGCCAGCGCTTCGGACACCCCCAGATCGGTAGCCATCGGCGTCAGCAGGCTGGCCGGCAGGTACTCAGCGGTGAGCAATCCAAACACGCCCATTGCCAACGAGAAGACTGCCATCCACGCAGGGGCCGCAGGTTCCATATCCAGCGCGGCGCCGGGACGGTTGTTGGATATGGCATTACAAACACAGTCATTCATTGCACGGATCTCCCAATCTTCATTGCGACCCGCAGTCTAGGCGCGAGAAGCTGGATGATCTATGATCGAAAACCTCGTTTTTTTGACTAAAACACCGAACAATGCCTACCGATCAGTTTGCCCTCTCCTCGGATCTCATCAACGAACTGTTGCGCGGCATGCGCCTGCGTGGCGTCGAGTACCGGCGTATCCAAGCCGGTCCAGCCTTTGGCCTGAGCTTCGCCGACAAACCTGGGCATGCCTGGTTTCACTTCCTGGCGATCGGCAATGCGGTGCTGCGGATGGAGGACGGGACAACGTACGCGCTGTCTGCCGGCAACGCCGTATTCATCTCCCATGGCGCGGCCCATCAACTGCTTTCCCACACGGACGTGCCTGTTCAGGACATCGACCGTTTAGACGGCGCCCCCCTCGGTGATACGGTCAGCGCGGTCGATACCGGAACCGATGCCAGCGCCACGCCGACCACCATTTTGTTCAGTGGCTGCATGGAGTTTGAACTGGGCAGTATTCATGGCCTTGGCAGGCTGATGCCGGGCCTGATGCTGATTGATGCCGGCGGCCAGCGTTACCCCGGTCTCGTGCCTATCCTGACCACCATGGAACGCGAGGTCAGCGCCGCCCGTGTCGGCTTCGCCGGTATCCTCGCGCGTTTGGCCGATGTGGTGGCCGCCATGGTCGTTCGCGGTTGGGTGGAGTGCGCCTGCGGTAATGCCTCTGGCCTGGTCGCTGCATTACGCGACCCACGCTTGGCAAGCGCGCTTCTCGCGCTCCATCAACAACCGGGACGCGACTGGACCGTTGCGCAGTTGGCGGAGCAATGCAATACCTCTCGCTCGGTCTTCGCAGACCGTTTCCAGGCGACTATTGGCATGGCCCCACTGCGCTACGTGACTGAGTTGCGGATGCGGCTTGCGAGCCAGTGGTTGACGCTCGAAAGGCTGCCGATTGAAGAGGTGGCGCAGCGCTTGGGCTATACCTCTCAGGCCGCGTTCAGTCGCGCATTCAAGCGCATTACGGGCAAGACGCCTGGGTTAAGTCGTCAGTCGAGGCGGTCCGCTGTTTCCTGAAGCCGAGCGGGAGTCGTGGAGGAGCCGGCGGAATAAAAGCACTTTGAAATTCAACAGTGCCGGTGACTAGCGTTCAAATCTTCCAAACGCTGGATGCATTCTTTCACTCGCAGCCTCTACAGAATGATCGCCTTCACCCAAAAGCGGACACTGAGCACCACGTATTTGCCTAAGGCCTACCGCGTGAGTAGAATGCGATTAATTATCAATCATGTATTTGCCGGGATTCCGATGCGTAGCGATGAAACACTAGGTACTGCAGATCTAGGGCTGCTCTATCGAACCCACCACTCGTGGTTACACGGCTGGCTAATCCGACGCATTGGATGTCGCGACAACGCTGCAGATTTGGCGCAGGACACCTTCGTACGTCTGCTCAAATCCCGTCAGTCCAGCCCCTTGCGCGAACCACGCGCCTATTTGAGCAGTATCGCCCGCGGACTGATGATTGATCAGTATCGTCGTCGCGAACTCGAACGTGCGTACTTGGAAAGCATCACGTTGCTGCCTCAACATGAGGTTCCCTCGGAAGAAAGCCGGCTGATGATTCTTGATGCGCTCGAGCGCATAGACCGCATGCTCGGTATGCTTAAACCAAGAGTTCGCCAGGCATTTTTATTTGCCCGACTCGACGGTCTAACCTGCGCGCAAATAGCCGAAAAGCTGGGTGTTTCCCGCGCGACGGTGGAACGCGACCTGGCCACGGCCCTGCAACACTGCTATCGCTTGCGTTATGTCGAGGCGTGAGCCGCAGGCGCTCAATCCGGCCATTGTTGAGCAGGCAATCCAATGGCTGGTGCGCCTTCGCTTCAATCAAGCCGATGAACAGACACAGCGCACTTTTGAGCACTGGCTGCAGCAGCACCCGGAGCATGTGGTGGCGTGGCAGCGTGTGGAAACGCTTGGGGATGAATTCGCAGGCGTGCCAGCTCAATTGGCCCGACAAACCCTTAATGGCACCAATCATGGAATGCGGCGGCGGGAAAGCCTGAAGCTACTGGGCATATTGGCGACTGTTAGCGCTGCAGCCTGGCTCGGCCGGGACTATACACCCGTACCCGCCATGCTTGCGCAGCAGCGCAGCAGTACCGGCGAGCAACGACGCTTCCAACTCGATGATGGCAGCCTTATCCAGCTCAACAGCGATAGCGCCGTCGACAGCGATTTCGACGCCCAGCGACGCCTGATAATCCTGCGACGTGGGGAAATCATCGTGAATGTCGGCGCGGATCAACACTCGCCTCGAGCACGACCGTTCTGGGTGCAATCACGTGACGGGCTCATCCGCGCTCAGAGTTCCCGCTTTCTGGCACGCGAGCTGGACGATGGCACTCTGGTCGCGGCTCAGGAAGGATCAGTCACGGTTTTCCCCGGCTCCGATCAAACTCCTGCGAGCCGCAGCGTCCAGGCAGGAAATCACCTGCTGTTCACATCAAGTGGCGCCCGAATGTTCAGGGACAACGGCCTTGATCTATGGAGCTGGGGTGACGGGGTGATCAGTGCGCGCAATATGCGCCTCAATGATTTCATCGCGGAGTTGTCGCGTTATCGCCCCGGGGTACTGCGCTGCGCCGAAGAGGTCGCTGATCGTCGCGTTTCCGGCACCTTCCAGCTCGCCGACAACGATCAGGTCCTGGCATTGATCGCGCAGTCACTGCACTTGCACATTGATTATCGGACCCGTTATTGGGTGACCGTGACCGCTGCCACCTGAGCCCATCAGAACTTTGTGCTACCTGAAAAATAATGAGGTAGCTTCTCATTCTCGTTCGACCTCTAAGGAAGGCCGGAATACAGGCCAGTCTGCCGATGTCCTTTCTTGGAGCGAGAAAATGAGTTCGTCCCCTGTTTCACAGCGCCATCCATTAAATCGTGCCTTGCACGGTGCGATTTTGGGTTTGATCGTAAGCAGCTACGCATTGCCATCGCTGGCGCAAACGTCGAGCACTGACCACAGCAATCAAGTGAAACAGTGGAACATCGCTGCCGGCCCACTGGCGCCAGCGCTTGACCGCTTTGCGCGCGAAGCTGGCATCAGTCTTTCCTTCGACGCATCGAGTGTAGTGAACCGCACCACTGCTGGCGTGAATGGCACGCTCGATACGTCGGCAGCGCTGTCATCGTTGCTGCAGGGGAGCGAATTGCAAATCGAACAGCAAGGTCCGAATGCCTATCTACTGTTCCCTCAACCAAAGCCCGCCGGCCCGCTGGAGCTCGACGCAACAGACGTCGAGGACTACCGCCTTGCCCCCCTCATCATCAATGCCAAGGTCAGGGTCAGTGCCGACGACGACGCCAACTCGGTGGTCGCCAAGGAGCTCTGGGTTGGCGGCAAGGTGGCAACCAGCATTCTCAATACACCGGCCTCGGTGTCGGTTGTTACCAACAAGGAAATGGAGCAACGCAGCGTCAGTACCACGGAAGAGGCGCTGCAATACACGCCGGGCGTGGTCAGTGACTTCTATGGTACGGATGACCGCAACGACTATTTCCAGATCCGGGGCTTCCAGGCTACTACCTACCGTGACGGCTTGACCCTGAGTTCGATGCGCGGCGTACGCGAAGATCCATTCGCCTATGAACGCATAGAGATTCTGCGTGGCGCCAACTCCACACTGTTTGGCCCAGCGGACCCGGGCGGTTCGGTGAATTTCGTGACCAAACAGCCGCGCTTCGAGCAGTTTGGCCAGGGCTATGTGACCTACGGCTCGTTTGACCATGTCGAGACAGGCATTGATGTGGGGGATGCGCTTAACGACGAGAAAACCTTGGCTGGCCGCTTTACTGCCAAAGGCCAAAACAGCGACCGCGAGTACGATCACTCACAGGACGACAATCGGTTGGTGATGGGTGGCCTCACCTGGGCACCCACGGATTACACGTCAGCCACCGTGATTCTGGACTATCTGAAAACTGAAAGTTCGCCCAACAGTGGCGGCTATCCGCTGGACAAGGAATACGACCGCAGCAAGTTTTATGGTGAGCCCAGCTACAACTTTCACGATGTCGAGCGCACCAGCCTCAGCGGTAACGTCACCCATGACTTCGACAACGGCTTCGTACTGCGCAGCAACCTGCGTTACAGCAAATTGACCGATGATTTTGGCTACGTTTACATCAGCGACAGCGCCGCACGTGTCGGTACTAGCGTTGACCGGTATCTGTTTGGAACGGACAGTGAGGCCGACCAGTTCAACGGCAATCTGATGCTGCAATACGATGCCCGCTTCGAGAACATCGACAGCAGTAGCCTGGTCGGAGTGGAGTACCTCGATTCGACCACCAAGGAAAGCTCGGTCTACGCCCTGACGACCCCGATTGACATTGCAAATCCCGTGTTTACTGGCGTTCCACGCTCAATCACGCCGTATGCCGTCAACAAGCGAGACGCGACCACCAAGGCCGTGTTCCTCCAGCAGAACCTATCGTTCTACGAGCGTTTCATCGTCACCGCGGGTATGCGCAACGACTCGATGGACCTTACCAGCAAAGGCTTGCAATCCACTGAGAAGGACAACTTCTCCGAAACCTCCTACCGAGGTGCGTTGACCTATATCGTCAACGATGAGGTGTCCACCTATGTGAGCATGGTGGAATCCGTCTCGCCGCCTCAGGTTGGCGTAACACCGCAGACGGGCAGGCAGTACGAAGTGGGCGTGAAGTATGCTCCGATGGGAATGGACGCACTGTTCTCCGCAGCCGTTTATGACTTGACCCAGGAAAACGTCACCATCGCCGTAGTGCTGCCGAGCGGCATCATTGAGCAACAGACGGTGGGCGAATCGCGGGCGCGTGGCCTCGACCTGGAGGCCAAGGCGCAGGTGACGCGGAACCTCAGCCTGATTGGTGGCTACTCCTATATGGAGTCCGAGGTACTGCGCGGTTCGTTGTACGACGGCAGCTCCCTGAAGGGTAATGAGTTCACCACGGCACCCAAGCATTCCGCTTCGCTCTGGAGTTATTACGACGTGCCTGGCACTGATGTCAGCGTTGGCTTGGGTGCGCGCTACGTCGGCTCTTATTACTTCGATGCAGCCAACTCCGGCAAAAGCGATGGCACCACGCTGTTCGACGCCGCCTTCAACTACGAGATCGCCAAGGGCACCGACCTTGCAGTGAACGTCAGCAACCTGCTGGATGAGCAGCACGTGGTCGGTTCCGGCACAGCGAACTTCTACAACCCGGGTCGCGAGATTACCGCCAAAGTGAGTTACAGCTGGTAAGCAGGCGTTTAAGCCTTTTCCCCAGGTAGGAAGCGGTGCCCGCTATACGGCGGGCACCGTCAACTTGGTCATCATTGTGCGAGATGAAAAGCGAGGGCGTTCGATTTTCATCGTTACGCGCCAGCTGTTAACTAAGCGCCAGTAGCGCGAGATAACATCAACCTGTTTTCGAGCATCTGCTTTCGGCCCAGAGTGTGTAAAAACGCTTTCGCAAACCCTTGCTATGACTTCTGAGGATTTCATCGCAGGGACCGCTCATGAAGCGCTTTATCCAAGGTGAACATCGAGGCCAAGGTACCTTCCTTCCGGAGAGCCTCGACGATTACGTCAGCGATACCAATTCGGTGCGCGTAGTCGATGTCTTTGTCGACGAACTCGACCTGGTCAAACTGGGTTTCGAGGGCGCCATACCGCCTGATACTGGCCGGCCGGCTTACCATCCCGCAATCCTGCTGAAGATCCACATCTACGGTTATCTGAACCGCATTCCATCGAGTCGGTGTCTTGAACCAGAAGCCCAACGCAACGTCGAGCTGATGTGGCTACCAATAGCGGCCCTTCGGACTTGCCCCAAAAGCTCGCCTGCTGACCGGTCAATGCAGATAACGAAAACTATGCATGTTAGGCGGAGTATCGGCTTTAATGTCGGTGCAGACTCAACTGCTCACGGCGCAGGATTTCTATAATTTGCGAGATGTGATGCACACTATCGGTGGGTTCCAGGTTCTGACCCCCTATCTAAATCAAGGAAGACAACCCATTGAAAACAGCTCTCGGCGCCCTGCTTTTAACGTGTCTGACGACCAGCGCTCTCGCTGACGTCAACTCTGTCGGCTTCCAATCCTACACCCTACCGGACCCACGCAATGAGCGTCCGCTGGAGATGGTCGTCTGGTATCCCAGCACAACGACCACCACCCCACAGTTGATCGGCGACAATGTGGTGTTTGTCGGTGCTTCTGCGGTTCGCAACGCGCCGCCCTCTGCTGGCTAGCACCCATTGGTGGTGCTCTCCCATGGATTCAGAGGCAATTGGAACAATCAGAACTGGTTGGCGAGTGCATTGGCCCATAAAGGTTACATTGTCGCAGCGGTCAACCACCCCGGCACCACGACCCATGATCGAAGCCCGCAAGCGGCCGCGCAGTTATGGCAGCGGCCCATTGACCTGCATCGGGCCATTGAGGCGGTCACCACTCAACCTGAAAAATTTGGCGTGACCACAAAGCATCAAATTGCTGTAATAGGCCATTCACTAGGCGGCTGGACTGCAATGGAGATCGCCGGCGCTCGTTTCGACCCAGCCCTATTTGCCCGTGACTGCGAACTCCATCCGCAGTTATCCAGTTGTACCATTTATCAAAAGATCAACCCGGAGGGTACTCCGGTATTAAAGGCTGGTCTGGCCGGCGATTTGCGCGATCAACGGGTCACCGCTGTGGTTTCTTTGGACCTGGGACTCTCGCGCGGGATGACTGATGAGAGCCTTGCGGCACTGCCGGTGCCGGTGCTGGTTATCGCTGCCGGTGCACCATCGGTGGAACTGCCTGCTCAGTTGGAGTCCGCCAACCTGGCCACACGCCTGCCCCAAGCGTCCAGCCGCTATGTCGAGATCAGTGACGCCAGCCATTTCAGCTTCTTGCCGATTTGCAAACCAGGTGCAGTGGCATTGCTCGAAGAGGACATTCCTGGCGATGGGATCATTTGCGGGGATGGCGACAATGCTCGCCCGCGCGAGGTAATTCAACAGCAGGTTACGTCACTGATCACCGAGTTTCTGACGCAGTCCGCGAACAACAAAGTGGAGCTCTAGGATTGCTGGCACTCGGCAACTCAGCAGACCTGAAATTTGCGTAGGAGCCAATTTTTGTGTCGAATCCAGCCACCTATTACGATCAAAACGTTTCTACACAGCCTCGGCCAAAAGCAGACCCTCAGCGTGCGTATCAAGAAAGCTATCAAACACGGTTCAAACCAGGACGAGATACCTGGAGCAGGATAGGACTCGATTCTGGAATTGTTTTCAGCAGGTATCAAAAGCGAAATAAACGAACCCTTATACGAGTTGAGTGTGGCCCGCCTCTACACGGCACTTCGTCGCAAATTACTTACTCATACGGTCGACTGTGATTGATCAGAGCTGCGCTTGGCGGGTAGCAATCGAATACAATCAGTCAGCCACTGCGCGTGCCGTCCTAAACAACAGCTTTCATACGGAAATAGACTGTGGCAGCCATCACCGCCACTGCAATCACAGCCAGAAGGCCCTCGCGTTTCAACAGGTGCCAAGGCAACCGTCCGATCCTCAGTTTTAGCGCTCGTAATGCTCGAGTCCACATTGAAGCCCTGCCGCCGCTCAGTGCGCCATTCGTGAAGTAGATCGTACCGAGGAACACCACCACTGGGCTTGCCCACCGCAGCCACAGGACATCACTGGACCATAAGCATGCCAGGGCTGCGGGCACTGCGCTGGGGAGTACGTGGCGCAGCAATAGGAGCCCAGCGCCTCGCCGGTACCAGCGGCGCGGGAATAACCATCGACTGATCAGCACATCCAGGCGGCCCGCTACCACAGCTACCATAGCCCAAACGTGGTATGCCTTCATGCCGATCCAATTCACGAACAAGATCATCAGCGGCATTAAAACCACCACGCCCAGCACATCGTTCTTTTTCGGCCCGATAATCCCCGAAGCGACAAGAATTGCAGACATTGCCAACCACAGGAATAGGTAGACCCCTCGATAGCTAGTGGGCGGTAACCAATCCCGCCAGTTGTCGAGTGGTTGCAACCCAAGACGCTGGGGCACTTCAGGATATTGATATTCGATGGCTTGGCCGAGCTCTGCAAAACGTTGCCAGTCCAGGGCGCTAAAGCCGTCGGCCATTTCACGACGACGGCCGTCAGTCATGGGCTTGAACAGCATAGCGGCTGCCTGCCCGTGGATTTTATCGTCGTCGAACTTGGCCAAATCACTGAGTACGGTCTCTGACAAGGCTTGTGCCTCGCACTGCCGGATCAGGCGATCCCAGCGCCAGTACTCGCAGGGTAGGTTGCCCTGGGTTTCGTCCCAGCCCATCACTTGGCACACCCCATCGAAGAAGGCTGGCGACCATCCCTCTGCGGATTCGAGCCAATCCAATATGTTCTGCTCGAACTGCTGCCGGCGCTCGAACGGCAATAGCCAGTCGCTGGCCAGCCAGAGGCTTAGCGCGTCCATTACTTGACGATCTTTGCCCTCAGCCAACCACTGCTGCATCTGGCCCAGGGACGGTTCCGGTGGGCTGGCGGTAGTTGGAATATCGACGCGCTCTCTGTGGATGACCAGCGTGGGATCTTCCGCCGGCTGGTAGCGCTCGGGAGTTGACGCGCTTACGGCTGACGGGGCGTAAACGACTTTCCTTCCGGCCTGCGCACGCCAGCGCGCCTCGGCCAACGAGGCTTCATAGGCTTCACGAAGGCGCTGGAACTCATTGGGGTTTTCGTCTGGGCGGTGGATTCTGAGCAGCCGTGCATAGGCGCGTTTGATGCTGCGTTCGTCCGCGTCCGGGGTGAGGCCCAGCACTTGCCAATGACTCATGACGGCTTACCCCTCTTGCTCGAAATGAGCAAGGCGCTGGATAACATCGCCACGGGCTTTACGGATCCGGTGTTCATCCTGGGTATCGAGCACTTGCTGAAAATGGTTCGCCAGCCCGGCGATGTACTGCCGGCGATCGCCAAGGCTTTCTTGATAAAGGCGGTCCAATCGAGCCAGCAGCAGGGTATTGATCTGCTGGTCGCGCGGGTGCACTTTCAGCGCTTCGAGGGCGGCCAGCCGTTGCGCGATTTCCTCGGGAGCCAGTACGCCAGGATTGTTCTCGATAACCAGCCGGCGGGTTTCGCCATTGATGGGCAAATGCACCTGGGCTTCGAGCAAACCGTTATTGTCGTAGGTGAAGCGTACGTCCAGCGTAACCTCGCCGGCCTTGCGTGGTGGTACGGGAATTTCCAGTTCACCGAGGAAAATGTTGTTGGCCACCAACCGGCTTTCGCCCTGGAAGATACCCAGCCTGACCACCTTCTGGTTATCGCTGACGGTCGACACGTCACGGGAGCGGCTCACGGGCACCACAGTGTTGCGCTCGATGATTGGCAGGTAGTGACCGCTTTGGTAATCGGTGCCTAGCTGTACTACGGTCTCGATCCCCAAGGTATAGGGGCATACATCCGTAAGAACCACTTCCTCGAGGGAAGCATGGCGCGCCTGCAGCGCCGCCTGGATGGCCGCTCCCTGCGCAACAACCTCGTCCGGGTTGAGTTGCATTGCCGGGATTCGCCCGAACAGAGTCGCGACCAACTTACGTACCAGGGGCATGCGCGTGGTGCCGCCCACCAACAATATTTCGTCCAGATCCGCGACCTTGATCCGGGCATCGCGCAGCGCACGTTCGATCGGCGTGCGCAGGCGCTCCAACAAAGGCTGGACAATGTCCGCCAGGTCATTCTGGGTCAGTTCCAGACTCCACTCCCGCATTTGCTCGCGAAGGATAAAGTGGGCGACTTGCGCTTGCCCCAATGCATGACGAACCCGCTGAGCCTCACGCCGCAACCGCTGTGCTATGGCTGGGAGGGTTATGTCGGGGAGATCAGCGACACCGATTTTGGCGATGAAATGCTCCACGAGCCGGTCATCGAAATCTTCACCCCCAAGAAAGTTGTCCCCCGCGCTGGCGCGCACTTCCATGACGCCCTCGAACAGCTCCAAGATGGACACATCGAAGGTGCCACCACCGAGGTCGAACACTAGAAAAGTCGTTTCGTTTCGCTCTTGCAGTCCATAAGCCAAGGCAGCTGCGGTGGGCTCGTTGATTAGTTTTTCGATCTTCAGTCCGGCCAACTCGCCAGTAATACGGGTGGCCTTGCGCTGGGCGTCGCTGAAATACGCAGGTACGCTGATCACCGCTTCGTGAACAGGCTCGCCTAAAGCACGCTCGGCATCGGCCTTGAGGCTGCGCAGCAACATCGCCGAGAGTTCTTCCGCACGGTAAGCGCGCCCGCTCAGTAACGTTTCACGGGCGCTGCCCATATAACGCTTGAATAGAGACGTAGTGAGGTGCGGGTGGGTATGCAGCCGTTCGCGGGCAATTTCCCCGACGATCAGTTGGCCGTGGTCGTCGAGGCCAACCACGCTGGGTGTGAGAAGATTGCCCAAGGCATTAGGGAGTAGCCTGGCGCGTTCGCCATCCCAAGCAGCCACTAAGCTGTTGGTAGTGCCCAGGTCGATACCTATGATCACAGTCACTTATCCTTAAATGAGGCGACCGCCCAGCAGCGGACCTTGGTCGTAGGCCCAGACATTACACTGGACGCGGTTACGGATTCACGGTCGGAGTTATCGGCAGAGCTAATGGTGGCTTTAACCCGTCCGCAATACCTTTTGCGGGATCGGAGAACATAACCAACATCAATCAAGTACGCCAGCGATACCAGACACTAATCCTCACCGCGTTGCGAGCAATCGCCAACATGCTCTCTCGTGCTGGTACCCAAAATCGCGACGACCTTATACAAACCCTGCGCAGTAATCACCTCATCCACTCACGCCGGCATGTAAACCGGCCCTAGGAACAGTCAAAAGCCCGCGCTAAGTATCAATTGCAAAGGACCAATTCGAGACGAGCCCTAACCCAAAAATCGCCTGCTGGCTGCTACTCCTTCCCCCTGCTCACAGGTCAACTCACAATTGGCTGCTTTCGGCCCAGAGTGTGTAAAAACGATCACGACCTCAACGTCTTGGATTATCGACACCCGTTGGCTGAGCGATTGCACGATTGATACTGCGTGTCGCATCGGTTGTAACCTGGAGCACATCAGTGCGGCTTTTACAGCCTCTAGGACGGGCCAAAATCAGTATTTTTTAGGCCGACAGCGCCTTCATCGAGCAGCCGATCAACCTGGGCGACATCCGCGACATTGACCGCCGTGCCGATCACGCCGTGGACCAAACCGGAGTCGGCATCCCCGCCAATGTGCGACTTCATTCCGAAATAGTATTGGTTTCCTTTCTTTGTCTGATGCATTTCAGGATCACGTTTACCGTCCTTGTTCTTGGTCGAACTCGGTGCATGAATGATCGTCAACGGATAGGCCGTACGACTGCCTTCGCCCTTCGGATAGTGCGGTTCAATCAATGCAATCGGGCCTTTCCAGGGCACCACCTGATCCATCTCGATCAGCAAACGCTCGCGGCGGGTCCTTTTCCTGGCGCCAAAGCCTCAACCGTAAAACACCCCGAGCGATACACCGTACGGAACTGCATGCCCTGTCTTTGCAGCGTCTTGCGCACGGTCCTCAGGAACATACCGTGGGAGACCACGACCGTGGTCTCCCCGGTCGTAGTGCACGCGGTATAAAGCTCATCGGCCACCCCCACGGCACGCAGGTGTTCCGATCTTCGGGATGCGGCCCCCAACGAAATACCCATCAGCCATAGCACGCGATGCAAGGCAAACCATTGCCTCAAGCCCATCTTCAACAAAGGCACGCGACCCAGCCGCAGGTCGAACTCCTTCAATCGGTTGTCTTGCCGGATACGTCCGGCATCGAACAGCCGGCAGGCCGTGGCATAGGCTCGATTGATCGGCGATGAAATGATGTTCAGCCCTGGCGTCATCAGCGGCCCGGACAACTCCGCACGGCTCAGGAAGTCGGCAATTTCGGCCTCGTCGATCGACGAAGTCTGGTTGTACTCATCCAGCAGCACTTTGGCCGAGACAGCACCGCAGCGTCCGTAGTCGATCAGGGGGGTGGCGTGGCGTATCAAATAAATCACAGTAAATAGACTCCGGTGACAATGGCATTGCCGACCATGAACAAGAACGGTGTATCCCACGTGTGAGGGGACTTCGCTTCGGCCAGGGTCAGCGCGAGAGGAAAAACGGCGCACAGCAATACGAACTGATGCCCTACGAAGTAATCCTTGAACAACACTGATTATCATCACAGGCCAGGACATACACTGTGTCAGAATGATCAAAGGCATCTAATTCAATCCCTTTTTCACAGGGCAAAGGCCAACCTAACTCTTTAACGAATACCTGATATCTATATTTAGCCAGAGCAGTTTCCATTCCTGGCAAAAGATCACTAACAGTCCCTGTTACCGCGGCCAGCATCACTACCTCCTGACGAAGATTATTCCGCCAGTACAACAAACCGGGCTCTTTGTGGGTAGCTGCCCGAATGGGCAGGTCAGGTAAATCAGCGAGTCGCCACAAGGTACTCCTTGTAAATACCGAATTGTATCTACGACAAAAGAATAATGCCGTCTCTTGCCAGCTTTCCTGGCACTTCCGTACTAAAAAATGCGCCATTAAATCTGCCCGCTATTGCTCTGTCTAGACGCATCGGCGATGCCGAATGTTTGGAAGCGTCGGGCTGCGGGCCTTATCGGTCTGAAGGATTACCATCGGAAGGCCACTACATCTCCCGACAGCGTTTTAATCCTGTATAATGAGCCCAGCTCTTATCACGAAAGAGCGCTGACCACGGAAGGTAATATTGGTGATTGATTGGCGTGAAGACTTTATAGCGCTTGTGGCTGGCTGTACTTACGAAAACCAGCTATTTAACGAGCTCGTTAAAATTACAACAGACTTAGGCTTCGAGTTTTGCTCTTATGGGTTAAGACTAAGTTCGCCGTTAGCGTCGGCGCAATATTTTCTGCTTTCAAATTACCCGGACGCCTGGGAAAAAAAGTACATTGCCGGCGATTATTTCTCCCAAGACCCCACCGTTGAACATGGACTGACCCGTTCGATTCCATTGCGCTGGTCTGCGCAGCAGCAAAATCCAGGGCGCGGGTTCTGGGAAGAAGCGCGGCATTACAACCTCAACCATGGCTGGTGCCTTTCTTCGCGGCGTGAACATAACTCGATCGGTCTGCTCTCCGTCTCCCGCTCAAGCGAACGCATTTCAATACAGGAAATGGAAAGCAAAGAGACCAAGCTGATTTGGCTGACTCATCTGGTACATGAGGCCATGGCGCAGTTTTTCTCCGCAAAAACCATGGTCGATACTTACAAACCAATGACCGCCCGGGAGAAGGAAATTCTCAGGTGGACGGCATCGGGAAAAACCTATGTCGAAATCGGGATCATCCTGAACATCGACATACGAACGGTGAAGTTCCATCTGGTGAATGCGATGCGCAAGTTGCGGGCGTCGAACAAGACTGAAGCGGCGGTCAAGGCGTCGTTATCTGGCTTGTTGTCCTGAGACGAAAATGTTCTGAAGCTCGAATGATGACCACGCCTCTCATGGGTCGTCGCCGCTCATGCGTTGATAGCCCAGGCCCACGCATGGCCCGCCAGGCTGTAGGGAACATCGCGCCGAAGGCCTGGTTGTCGAGGCCTCGAAAGTTGCCGTCCTCGGTGCTGCGCGCGGATACCCACATGACCTCCAGGTCTTCAGTCCTCCATGATTCGTTCGAATTTTTCATGGAGCTTATCAATAGATACGACAGGATAATGTATCAAGCCTGTTGATCGCTTTTTACAACTAGTAAATAAGGTCACGCTTGCTCCCAAGCCCCAACGGTGGCCTAGCCCCGGAATGGGTAATATGAATCGCCCTTCCTGCGAATACCGAAATTTTCAACGCTGAGGCAGGACTCACCAACAACAAAATGCAGAGCTGATATATTGATTTATGTAGGTGACTTTGATTCTGCGCTCCGCACCAGATCAATCAACCAAGTACGGAATGCTACGACTTTTTTCGAGTTGGCAATTTCCAACGGCGTCACCAAGTAGAATCCCAGATCGGACTTCAACTTGAGATTGAATGGTGCAACCAGTTTACCGCTCTTCAAATCATCATCGACATAGGTGGAGCGCCCGATGCACACCCCTAACCCGTCAATGGCAGCCTGCACTGCCATCATTGCCAGATCGAAGGTTAGCCGCGTGCCTTCGGCGAGTTTCTTCGGTTGCCCTGCTGCGCTCAACCACATATTCCAGTCGTTGCTGGTCATGCCGCTGACCTGTAAAAGCGTGTGGCTGGCCAGATCGACCGGGCTTTTCAAGGCTTTTTGACCGGTCAGGAGCTTGGGGCTGCACACAGGGAATATCTCGTCGGACATGAGCCAGTCCGCCCGTAACCCCTTCCAGTCGCCGAACCCGTAACGGATAGCGGCGTCGATCCCACCTTTGCGAAAATCGACCAGTTCGGTTGACGCAGTGACCCGCACGTCAATGTTGGGAAAAGCATCTTGAAAGGATGCCAGGCGGGGCAACAACCACTTAGACGCCAGGGAAACCAGGGTGCTAATAGTCAATGCGCTGTTGTTGGTCGACTCGAGCAACATTTCCGTGGAATAGCGTAATTCATGAAACGCCGAGCGAATGCCAGGCAAATAAGCATGACCTTCGGTGGTTAGCGCCAGACCATCCTTGAGCCGCAGAAACAGGCGAATACCCAGTTCATCTTCAAGTCGTCGGATCTGATGACTGATGGCCGTCTGCGTGACATTGAGCTCCTCGGCAGCCTTGGTAAAACTCATATGGCGAGCAGCAGATTCAAACGCTTTCAATCCATTGAGGGAAGGAATTCTAACAGCCATAAGATTCTGTAATGCTCATGAGATTTTGTCATAAGGTAGCATTGAAGAAGTCCTTTGCAAAATGTTTCAGAGGTCGCGGATCCTTGCGTCGTTCTCAAGCTACAACGGCTTGAAAACGACCACTCAAAGGATGAGATCGCCGTGAAGAATACAGTTGAAATTAACAACAGCCCGGACGAAAAAGCTCCACAACTCAAAGCTCGCAATGCATCGAGAATGGCTGAAATCAGCCGTCCACATTTCGACGCTGCGTATGAAAAAGGTCTGATGGGGGTTTCATGTCGGGTGCTCGACAATCGCCGCATAGAAATTGCCACCAGCGGCAAGGAAGTGATCGACTACACCCGCTGCGGTTACCTCAACCTGGACGCCCACCCAAAAGTGCTCGCCGCCGCCAAGGCCTCGATGGATGAAATCCCGTCGGCGCATTTTTCTGTAGCCCGCACACGCCTTTCCGCCGAGCCACTGGTACGCCTGGAACACACCCTCGCTAAGCTGTTCGATGTAAACGGCGTGGTGGTGTTCCCGACCGTGGCCGCCGCTAACATGGGCGCCCTGCCGCTGCTGGCAGCAGGCCTGTTTACCAACGGTGAGAAACCGCTGATCGCTTTTGACCGTTTCGCCCACGTGACTCTGCAGTACCACATCCCAGTTCTACGCGAAGAAACCGACGTGATCGTCATTGAGCACAACGACCTCGACCACTTGGAGCGTCTGTGCCGGGGGGGCCGCAAAGTCGCCTATGTGGGCGATGGTGCCTACTCGATGGGCGGCGCGGCACCGGTTCGTGAGCTGCGTGCCCTGCAGGACAAGTACGGTTTATTCGTGTATCTGGATGACGCCCACGGCATCTCGGTAGTCGGCCAGCACGGTGAGGGCTTTGTCCGTTCGCAACTGGACGGACTGGATGAGAACACCATCGTGGCCGCGTCCCTGGGTAAAGGCTATGGCGCAGCGGGCGGTCTGTTGATGCTTGGCACCAAGCACATCGAGAACTCGATCCGTCGCTATGCACCGACCTATGGCTTCTCCTGTGCACCGAACATGGCGGCCGTGGGTGCAGCACTGGCGTCGGCGGAGATCCATGCCACTCCGGAGCTGCACAAACTGCAACGCGCGCTGCGCAACAACATGAACTTGTTTGACAATCTGATCCCGACCGAGACCAGCGGCAGCGAATTGCCGATCCGGATCGTACGCATCGGTAACGAAGAGGAAGCCATCGCCAAGGGCGAGTACCTTCTGCAACAGGGGCACTACACCTCAGTCGTGTTCTTCCCGACCGTGCCACGTGGTCAGGCAGCATTGCGCATGTCCGTCACCTCAGCCCACAACCCGGCCGATATCCTCGATCTGAGCCTGATGCTCAAAAGCAGCGATTCGAATCGGGATAGCGCCTCTGCCACGGCCCTACTCCAGCCCGCGCTAGCCGATTGACTGATGTCGTACAGGAGACTCTCAACATGACGCGAACGGACTTGGCGGAAACCTTCGTCACGGCGATAACGGATTTCGATATCAACATGGCTTCTCTGGACGAGATTCGTACCATTCAGGAGCTGGTATATGAACGTAAAGTGGTGGCACTGAAAAACCAGACGTTGACCCGTGAAGCCTATCAACAGTTTGCAACGTGCTTCGGGGAACTCGAACAGTTCAAGCTCAAGAGTTACCACGACCCGGCATACCCGAACATTTTGGTGATCAATAACCGCAATGGCGGTGGTGCGGTCGGAGCGCGCAAGCTCGGAAACATGTGGCACAGCGATTCCAGCTATCTGGCCGAACCGCTGCCCCTGACCATGCTGCACGCACAACAGCTTCCCGAGACAGGTGGCGATACGTTGTTCGTGGATATGCAGTCGGTGTATGACGATCTGCCAAAGGATCTTTACGAGCGGGTCATCAATCGTCAGGCCGTACATGACGTGCGCTGGACTTACAAAGTTAAGGAGGACGATGTCGGGGAGTCTATCCAGGAAATCTTCACTCGTCTGGAACAGACCTTCCCGGCCAGCACCCACCCCACGGTTGCCGTGCATCCGCGTACTCAGCGCGAAAGCTTATACGTCAATCCGGGCTATACCACGCGCATCAGTGGTTATTCGCAAGAGCAGAGTCGGGCCTTGCTTGATGAGCTTTTCGCGTTCGCACTGAGCCCAGAGAGGATCTTCAACTACCAGTGGGAGCCAAACGACCTGCTGATCTGGGACAACCGTTCGGTGCTGCATTGCGCAACCGAGTTGTCGCGGAATGCCCAGCGGGTGATGTTTCGCATTGGCGTCAATGACGGCGAGTTCTTTGCCCGAAATGCGTTACAGGAGCGCGTCGCATGAGCAAGAAGCGCGTATTGATCGCCCATATTCTGGGTGCCGAAGGCAAGCGGATGCTGCGCCAGCGTGACGATATCGAAGTGGTGGAGTTCGCCAATACGATCGAGCAGGGCCAGTTCCAGGCCTTGCTCGAGAGTTTCGATGCCGTGCACGGCGTGATCCTCGGGCTGACCCGATTCGGCGCCGCCGAGTTGCAAAGGGCAGTAGGATTGGAGGTCGTGTCGCGGATAGGTGTCGGCTTCGATGCGGTCGATATCCCAGCAATGACCGAGGCTGCAATTCCGGTGATGGTCTGCGCCAACGCCAATCACCGGGCAGTGGCCGAGCACACCCTGGGTTTCATGTTGTCGCTGGCGAAACGGACCGAGGCGCTAAGCCACTTGGTGCGCAACGGCGACTGGCATCATCGCTACGACTACCTGCCCAGTGAACTGGAAGACCGCGAAGTGCTGCTCGTCGGTTGCGGGCGGATTGGTACTCGTGTCGCTACGCTGCTCATGGCGTTAGGGATGCGGGTCAAGGTGTACGACCCATACCTCTCCCCACAGCAGTTGCCCCACGGCGTGGAGCCGGTTGCTGTGCTGGAAAACGGATTGGCAAGCGCCGATTACGTCAGCCTGCACTGCCCGAAAACCGCCGAAACTATCGGCTTGCTGTCCGCCGAGCGTATGGCCTTGATGAAACCACAGGCGTACCTGATTAACACCGCGCGTGGCGGCATCGTCGACGAGAAGGCGCTCCATCAGGCTCTGGTCGAAAAGCGCATCGCTGGCGCTGCGCTGGATGTGTTCCTGCCAGAACCGCCACCGCACGACAGCGGCTTACCCAGCCTCGACAACGTGATCTGCTCGCCGCACCTGGCCGGGGTCTCCCAGGAGGCAGTCAGCCGCATGGCGAAACTGGCAGCCGGCAACGTACTCGACGTTTTCGACGCTAAACCAATCCACGAAAACGCAGTGAACCCACAGGTGTTTCACCGAGCGTTTCACCTGGACAAAGCTAAATCCGCCGACACCATCCCTTACCCAATCTGACTTGTGAGCAATGGAATGTACTTACGCTATCAGCTGTTCGATGACCAACGCGACGCAATGATCCTCATAGCACGGATTATGATTTTGATCCTCTATGGCTACTTTGGCTTCACCTATGTCACGGACCACGGAAGCTTCGTGACCTACCTGAAATCGGTGAACGCGCCGATCCCTGAGTTCACCGCAATAGTCGCCACCATCGTCGAGTTCTTCGGAGGGCTGGCTCTGCTATTCGGCTTCTGGACCCGGCCAATTGCAGCGATTTTCGTGCTGTACACCATCGGCACCGGAATCATCGGTCATGCGTTCTGGAACACCACCAATCCGGCCGATCATCACACGCTGTTCGTGCACTTCTTCAAGAACGTGAGCATTGCCGGTGGTTTCCTTTTCCTCTGCCTGTTGGGGCCGGGTAAATATTCGATCGACAAACGTTGATCTTCTGACGACGGGCGCACAAATGCGCCCGTCGTTTTTCTATTCAGTCCCCGCGGATACACAAGATGAACAAACTGATTGAACCAGTTACCGACCTTCGAGACTGGCTGGCACGAGCAGAAAAGATCGGCGAACTGCAAACCGTCTCGCAAGCCGTCGACCCGATTGAAGAAATGAGCGCCATCACTTATCTGGTGGCCCGCCAAACCACCTCGCCTGCGGTGCTCTTCGACCAAGCGGACTCGCCACTGGGCTTGCGTCATTTGTGGAACATTTTTGGTCCGAGCGTGGCGCGCACCGCGATCACCCTTGAGGAGGCTCCAGATACACCGACCATGGAACTAATCCGGCGAACCAAAGAAAAGCTCAAACACAGCATAGCTCCGCTTGAAATCTCGGCTGAAGCCGCGCCGATCTACCAGAACACACTCACGGGTAACGACATCGACCTCACCCGCCTGCCGATCCCCAAACACTGGCCAAGGGATGGCGGAGCCTACGCCGGTACAGCGGATGCGGTGTTCACCCGGGATCTGGAGTCCGGCTACCTGAACGTCGGCACCTATCGGATGATGATCCAGGGGGCTCGCGAGGTCGGCCTGTCGCTGGCACCGGGCAAGGACGCCCTGCGCCATATTCATCAAGCGTGGGCAAAGGGTGAAGCGCTGCCCGTAGCGGCAGCCTGGGGTGTCGACCCATTGATGATGGTGGTCGGTTCGCAATCGTTGCCGCCTGGCGTCAGCGAATACGATTTTGCCGGCGGCATCAAAGGCAAACCTGTTGAAGTCGTACGCGCGAAAAACTCCGACCTGCTTATTCCGGCCGCGGCGGAGATTGTCATCGAAGGTTTGATTCGTCCCGGCTCGACCCGTGAAGAAGGGCCTTTCGGCGAGTTCACCGGCTACTACGGCTATAAGGACATCGATTGCCCGCTGATTGAAGTTACCGCCCTACACTACCGAACCCGTCCGATTCTGACCAATGCGCTGATGGCTGATTTCCCCTCGAACGAGCAAAGCGCGTTCTTCTCCACCATCCGCTCGGCCAAGATCTGGAGCGACCTCGACAAACTCGGGATCCAGGGCATCCAAGGAGTGTATTGCCCGCCCGCCGCTGCCGGAGCGTTCGGCATGATCATCATCAGTCTTCAACAGAAATACGCCGGACATGCGGCGCAAGCGCTGGCGCTCGCCAGTCAAGTGCCCGGCGGCGCATACATCAGCAAATGGATCGTCGCGGTGGATGAAGACGTCGATCCCACCGACATGAATCAGGTGCTATGGGCCATGGCTACGCGCGCCACCCCCAGCGATGACATCGACATTCTGCGCAACACCCGCGGCTCGCCGCTGGACCCGGCACAGAATCCGCCGGAGAAACGTTTCTTCGGCTCCAAGGCCTTGATCAACGCATGCAAGGATTACCGCAACATTCACAGTTTCCCGACGCGCACTCTGTTGCGCCCCTCGATCTACGAACGAGTGCGCGAACGCTGGACCGATTTGGGTCTTCCCGGCGAAGCACCGCTGGTCAGCGTATTCGACAACGTGGTGGATTCCCATGAGCAGCCCTGAACGACGCATCGTGGTCGGCATCAGCGGTGCCAGCGGCGTAATTTACGGCGTGCGCACATTGGTGCTGCTGCGCGAACTGGGCATTGCTACTCATTTGATCATGACCAAATCGGCCCAAGTCACCCTGGCTCACGAACTTGATATGAAAGTGGCTGATGTCAAAGCGCTTGCCAGTGTCGTACACGATCCGGCGGACATCGGCGCATCGATTTCCAGTGGCTCGTTCAAGACATTGGGTATGGTGGTGACTCCGTGCTCAATCAAAAGTCTTTCGGAGATTTCCAGCGGCATCACCGGCAGCCTGCTCAGTCGTGCCGCCGATGTGACGCTCAAGGAGCGCCGGCCATTGATTCTGATGGTGCGGGAAACGCCGTTGCATCTTGGGCACCTGCGCAGCATGACTCAGGCCTGTGAAATGGGCGGCATCGTAATGCCGCCGGTACCGGCGTTTTACGCCCGGCCGCAATCGATCGAAGACATGGTCGATCATACGGTCGGCCGCATGCTCGATTTGTTGGGCCTTGATAGCGGGACGGTACGTCGCTGGGGTTGAACGTCACTTTTAGCTGCATCTTCGGTAAGTGTGCCTCGGCGCCTTGCCGAATCGCTCTTTCACAATCTGGACCAACGCAACGTCGATTCATCGAAACACTCACCGGCGAGCTTGAGCGCGCCGGTCAGCATTCACTCACGACATCGACTTCGTCGGTGTACAGCCGCATCACGGTCAGCACTGCTGCAGCTGCAAACGACAGCGCAATAATCGACAGGGCGCCAGTGGCGCGTCCCGATCCTTCGAGCGTAGCGCCGAGTAAAGCAATCCCCGTCACCCCGCCACATTGGCGAGCGGCATTGAGCACTCCAGAGCCGACGCCGATCTTGCCGCTCGGCACACTCGCCAGGCAAGCGCCGACGATCACCGGCAAGGTCGCACCGCCCAGCCCGATCAACAGCCCCCCGAGCATCAGGCTAATGCTCTCCATTCCGAACAACGCCAGCAATGCAGCCCCGAACGCTCCACAAAACATGCCTGCGACACCGACTGAACGGGCACCGAAGGCGTTCGACAGCCGCCCAGAAAGACTCGCCATGACGCCAGTCGCAATTGTCATCGGGATCATCGCCACGCCGATTTCCACAGGTGTTCGGCCCTGCCCCTGCAGCGCGAATGGCAGCACAAACAGGCTGCCGTAGTACGCCAGCGTTTGCAGAAATCCGGCGCCTATCGCGGCAGAAAAAGTTCTCGACTCAAACAGGTGCAACGGCAACATCGGTTCGCGCCGTCTCCGCTGCGAATAGATAAACGCCACGCCCGAGATCAGCGCTAGCAGCAATGTCGCGATGACCCACGCATGTTCCCAGCCCCATACCGGCCCTTCAATCAACGCGAAGATTAGCGACACCAGCGCCAGTGCCGAAAGCACTTGCCCCGTCCAGTCAATCGAACACGGCTGAATGGCAATGACACTGCTGCGTAGCGCACAGCACACCAGGGCAATCAGGCAGAACGGCACGTTCAGATAAAAAATCGAGCGCCAGTCGACCAGCTCCACCAGCACACCGCCCAATAACGGACCGCTCACCAGCGCAAGCGCTGAAATCCCGCCCCACAAGGCAACAGCTTTGGCCCGCGCCTTGGGATCAGGATACGCCTCGACCAGTAATGCCATAGAACTGGGTAGCATAAGCGCCGCACCGACACCTTGCACCGCCCGCGCGGCAATCAGCTCGACAACGCCGTGGGCCGATCCGCAGGCAATCGATGCACCCGTGAACACCAACAGGGCAAACAGAAAAACTTTCCTCGCCCCCAGCCGATCGCTCAACGCACCGGCAGACAACAGCAGACTGGCAAATACCAAAGTGTAGGCGCCGGCGATCCATTGCAGCCGATCCATCCCCGTTGCCAGGTCACGCCCAATGCTCGGCAGTGCGACATTCAGCGCTGTGGCATCCAGCGCAACCATGAATGAACTCAACGCCACGCTCACCAGAACAGGCGCCGCCGAGGCGGGTCTGGCCACCAGATCCATTGATAGGGTTTTGCCCACTTTCCAACACCTCACTGTGTATTCAGGAGCGATCCTGAGGCGGTGAGCGCACTTCGTAAAATTAAATCTCGAATACCCGAACATAAGAGGAACTACTGAAATGATGAACCTCATGCATTGGCGCCTGTTGGTCGCCGTGGCTGACGCCGAAAATGTTTCTCGCGCCGCTGAGCGCTATGGCATTACCCAGTCGGGCGCAAGCCAAGCCCTGACGCAGATGGAGGAAGCGTTGGGCGTAAAAGTGTTCGTGCGCGACCGTCGTCAGACCACCGCGACAGCCATCGGGCAGCAGATCATCGACCGCGCGCGCCGCATGCTCAGCGAATTCGAATCGATCCAGAATCTGGTAGATGCGTCGCGCGGGTGTCACCTGGGACGAATCAAACTCGCAAGTTTTCCTTCCGTATTTGCCAACCTGCTGCCGCCGTTGCTGCAAGGCTTCAGTCGGCTGCATCCAGGCATAGAAATCGTTTCGCTCGAAGGCACCGACGAAGAAGTTGAGCAATGGCTGGCCAACAGCAGTATCGATCTTGGCGTCGTGATGAATCCCTGCCCTTCCCGTGGTGCGCTGTTGCTGGGCCGCGATTCATGGGTGGCGGCAATACCCGCGACCCATGACCTGGCGCGCAAATCCTCACACAGCACCGTCGCGCTCAAGGATCTGGTGGAAGAGCCGTTCATCCTCGCCACCGGCGGCTGCTACCTTAATGGTCAGTCGCTGGTAGAACGTGAAGGACTCAAGCTGAAGGACGTCAAGATCACAGTACGCGACTGGACCACCGCGTTTGCGTTGATCAGTGAAGGCATGGGGATTTCGATCGTACCGGCTTCGACACTGCCGGTTGATCGCCGGGGAATGCGGGTCTTCGAATTGAGCAAACCGATCTATCGCGAGTTCGGCCTGGTTTGCTCACCCGCCGGCGAAAACACGCCTTCTGCCCAGGCGTTTCTCAATGAAATTCGCAAATCGACCCTCGGCAGCGACATCCCGATGACGGTTCGCAGTACTGAAGCGAAAGTCGCCTGAATCGACATAAGAGCACCTAATGATGGGTGCATAAAATCGTAATTTTACCGTTCGATGACATGGCACCAATATGTCTGGAACGAGGCTCGCAGCCGTTTCAGACCTGGAACGGCAACACGTTCGGGCACGCGTCGCCCGCTTAACAAGGAGATACACATGAAACTGTACTTTGCCCCTATGACCTGTTCCCTGTCGCCACACATCGTGATGCGTGAGCTGGGCCTGCCTTTCGAACTGATCCGAGTCAACAACAAGACCAAAGCAACGGCAGACGGGCGTGACTTTCGCGACATCAACCCAAAGGGATACGTCGCCGCACTGATGCTGGATAATGGCCAAGTGTTGACCGAAGGTCCGGCCATCGTGCAATACCTGGTCGATCAGGTTCCGGGCAACTCACTGGCACCGGCCAACGGCACCTGGGAGCGCACGCGTTTGCAGGAACTGCTGAACTTCATCACCTCAGAAATCCATGGCGGTAGCGCACCGCTGTTCAATGCCGATATCCCTGAGCCCACCAAAGAAATCTTCCGCCAGAAACTGTTTAAGCGCCTGGACTACCTGAACAAGAGCCTGGTGAACAAAGACTACCTGCTGAGCGCCTTCGGCCTGGCCGATGCCTACCTGTTCACGGTGCTGAAGTGGCTGCCGTTCTTCAATATCGACATCAAGAACTGGCCTGAACTGGCGTCGTTCATGGCGCGTATGGAAGCACGTCCAAGCGTGCAGGCCGCCATTGCCGCAGAAGAAGCAACGCAGCCGGTTTAATCACGGATGACAGAAGCTGGTCGATGCTAGCTTCTGCCTTACTTCAACTTGGATGAAGTCCCCTATGCAGACAATTGAACGCGTCCCAAGCGGCCACGCAGGACGTAGCCGTTCCTGCGCCTACGCAGATATCGTTTACACCGTGGCAACTTCCGCGGACACCTCACTGGACATCGTCGGCCAGACTCACCAAGCCCTCGCCGCGTTGAGCATCAGCCTCAAAGGCCTTGGCTCTCACGCTTCGCGCATGCTATCGGCTCAGGTGCTGCTGGCAGACATGGGCAGCAAATCCACAGTCGATGAAATCTGGGCCGGATGGATCGGCGACAACCCCCAGCACTGGCCCCAGCGTGCCTGCTACGGTGTCGATCTAGGCGGCAAACTTCTGATTGAAATCATCGTCACTGCGGCGCGAGGAACGGCTAATGACGCATAACGATCAGATCGACCTGGTCATTCGGACTTGTGAGGCTCAACGCAGTGCCGCCATGCTCGGCGGGCACCTGGATATCTTCAGCTACTTGTTCCACCCAGACCTGACCTACATCCACGCCACTGGTGTGGTGGACGATCTCAAGAGTTATCTTGAGAAATGCCGTTCTCGGGAGTTCATCTATCACACCCTCAATCATCAGATCGACAAGGTGACGCGGGTGGGTGATCTAGCGATCGCGTTAGGTGAAATGGTCACCATAGTCACCTCCGGAGGAATAAGAAAACATCTGCACAATCGAACGCTCACGGCGTGGCAGAAAACCGGTGAGCAATGGCAACTACTGGTCTACCAGGCGACACCGCTCAAGCCGGCCGTGGTACTCGAGACATCGTGAGCGATCCGACGCACGCCCATAGGTCGAATAGCCCTTAATCGTGCCCCCGCGAGATCGGTGCGCGAGCGGGGTCAAGTCTCATGGCGTTGAGCCAACCAATGAACTTAATGAATGCCCCCCCACTGAAATGTCCGAACATTCAGCAGTCAGTGTATCCAGCGCTAAGGCATTCTCAGCGCACAAAAAAAAAGCCACTCATCTGAGTGGCTTTTTTCTGAATCTTGGAGCGGGAAACGAGACTCGAACTCGCGACCCCGACCTTGGCAAGGTCGTGCTCTACCAACTGAGCTATTCCCGCGTCTTGGTGTGGCGCATTCTATAGATTCAGATTACGCCGTCAACCCTTTGATTCAAAAAACTTTTATTTCGGGTCTACGTCAGTGCGCAGATGCGGCCAGGCGGCGCGCAGGTACTGAACCATCGACCACAATGTCAGGCCTGCGGAGATCAGCAGCAGCGCGTAGCCCAACAGCACCCAGAAATTGAAGTTAGCCGGGTTGCCCAGCAGGATCACCAGCGCCAGCATCTGCGCGGCGGTTTTCCATTTGCCCAGGTTCGATACTGCCACCTGGGCACGGGCGCCCAGTTCGGCCATCCATTCGCGCAGTGCTGATACGACGATTTCGCGGCCGATGATCACCGCCGCCGGCAGGGTCAGCCAGAGGTTGCCGTGCTCCTGCACCAGCAGAACCAAGGCGACCGCGACCATCAGCTTGTCGGCCACAGGGTCCAGGAAGGCGCCGAAAGGCGTGCTCTGCTCCAGGCGTCGGGCCAGGTAGCCGTCCAGCCAGTCGGTGGCGGCGGCGAAGGCAAAGACCGAGGCGGAGGCCACATAGCTCCAGTGGTACGGCAAATAGAACAGCAAAATGAAGATCGGGATGAGCAGGACGCGGAGTACGGTAATCAGATTTGGGATATTCATCGGCACAACTGGCTGCGAGGTTGACGGGCATTCTACTCGCTATGCAGGCTTGCATAAATCGACTCAGCGAGCTTTTTACTGATACCGGGAGCTTTGGCTATCTCTTCGATGCTGGCACGAGACAGCTCCTGCAATCCACCAAAATGTTTCAATAGATCGCGACGTCGCGTCGGGCCAACCCCTGCCACACCTTCCAGCGTCGATGTACGGCGGGTCTTGCCCCGGCGGGCGCGGTGTCCGGTAATGGCGAAACGGTGTGCTTCGTCACGGATCTGCTGGATCAGGTGCAGCGCCGGCGAATCCCCTTTCAGGGTGAACTCATGGGCCGCATCGTTCAGGTACAAGGTCTCGAAACCGGCCTTGCGGGTGGCGCCCTTGGCCACGCCCAGCAGGATCAGGTCGGGGACCATCAGCTCGTTCAATACGTCGCGGGCCATGGACAGCTGGCCTTTGCCGCCGTCCACCAGCAGGATGTCCGGCAGCTTGCCCTCCCCGTCCTTGAGCTTGCCGAACCGGCGCATCAGCGCCTGATGCATCGCCGCATAATCATCGCCCGGGGTAACGCCCTCAATGTTGTAGCGCCGGTAATCGGACTTGATCGGGCCCTCCGGACCAAACACCACACAAGATGCCACGGTCGCTTCGCCACTGGAGTGACTGATGTCGTAGCACTCCAGCCGCTGCGGCGGCTCGTCCAGGTTAAGGACATCGGCCAAGGCATCGAACCGTGCAGCCACATGCTGGCGGTTGGCCAAGCGTGCGCCAAGGGCCTGTTCGGCGTTGGTCACGGCCAGTTGCTGCCAGCGCGCCCGGGTGCCACGCACGCGATGGCTGATGGTCAGTTCACGACCACGAAGCTTGTCAATGGCCTCGACCAGGGCTGGGAAGTCTTCGTGGACCACATTGACGATCAACTCGGCAGGCAGGTCGCGCTCCGGGCTGCTGATGTAGTACTGGCCCAAAAACGCCGCCATGACTTCGGCCACGTCTTCCTCGATACCCACCTGGGGAAAGAAGTTCTTGCTGCCCAGCACCCGACCGCCGCGCACGCTGATCAGGTGAACGCAGGCGCCACCCGGGTTGATGAACGCGGCGATCACGTCAACGTCGCCGCTGCCGCCTTCCATGCTCTGCTGATCCTGCACGCGGCGAAGCAGCCCGATCTGGTCACGCAGCTCGGCAGCCCGCTCAAACTCAAGATTGACCGCCGCGTCCTCCATCGCCGCCGACAGTTCGTCGGTCAACGCATTGCTGCGACCTTCAAGAAACATCACCGAGTGGCGCACGTCTTCGGCGTAGACGTGGGGTTCGACGAACCCGACGCAAGGCGCTTTGCAGCGTTTGATCTGATATTGCAGGCATGGTCGGGTACGGTTCTTGTAATAGCTGTCTTCGCATTGGCGAACGAAGAAGGTCTTCTGCAACAGACTCAGGCTTTCACGGATCGCCCCAGCGCTGGGGTAAGGACCGAAATACCGGCCCTTGGCCTTCTTGGCCCCGCGGTGGATGCTCAGACGCGGAAATGCCCCGTCGGACAGGAACACGTACGGGTAGGACTTATCGTCACGCAGCAGAATATTGTACGGCGGCCGCCATTCCTTGATCAGCGTCTGCTCGAGCAGCAAGGCCTCGGTTTCATTGGCGGTGATGGTGGTTTCGACTTGCGCGATGCGCCCCACCAGGGCGGCGGTCTTTGGCGCGAGGCCGGTTTTACGAAAGTAGCTGGCCAGACGCTTCTTGAGGTTCTTGGCCTTACCGACGTAAAGCAGACGCGCATCGCTGTCGAACATGCGATAGACGCCTGGGCGACCGCTGCATGTGGACAGGAAAGCACTTGGATCAAACAGTTCAGTCATTATCAGGCGCTGGCATCGACCATGCCGTGGCGCACCGCCAGCAGCGTCAACTCGACATCGCTGCTGATCGACAGCTTCTCGAAGATTCGGTAACGGTAGGTGTTGACGGTTTTAGGCGACAAGCACAGCTTATCGGAGATGATCTGCACCTTTTGGCAACCGACAATCATCAGGGCAATCTGGATTTCCCGTTCCGACAGCGCATCGAAGGGCGATTCATTGGTCGGCTGGAACGACTTGATTGCCAGCTGCTGGGCAATTTGCGGGCTGATGTAACGCTGACCGGCAAATACCAGGCGAATGGCCTGGACCATCTCGTTCAAGCCGGCGCCCTTGGTGAGGTAACCCGCAGCACCCGCCTGCAACAACCGGGTCGGGAACGGATCTTCTTCACACACGGTCACCGCGACCACCTTGATGTCCGGGTGGCTGCGCAGCAGTTTACGCGTGGCTTCAAGACCGCCGATGCCTGGCATCTTGACGTCCATCAGTACCACGTCGGGTTTCAGTTCACGCGCCTTGATAAGGGACTCTTCCCCGGATTCAGCCTGACCAACCACCTGCAGACCGTCGATATCAGCCAGCATTCGTGTAATGCCCGTACGGACGAGATCATGGTCGTCGACCACTAACACCCTAATCAAGCAGACACCTCACGATTTGGTCTTATTTGGGTTGCCCAACACCTTAGCAAAAACCATCCGGCAGACCTAGCGCAAAGGGACATATAAAAGTTACAACGCGTCTTTCACAGGCACGCAATCCGAGGCCTCAAGCCCTGGCGGCCCGTTCCATCCTCAGGAAACATTCATCCTCGCCGACCACCTGCAGCCCCATGCGCTCGTAGAGCACCCTGGCCGGATTGTTCTTGAAAACCGTCAGGCGTAACGCCGGGCGACGCTCCTGCATCATCATGTCCCAAACCTGACCGATCGCCCAGGTGCCGGCGCCCTGCCCCCGAAACGCCTCGGCAATCTGTAGCTCCCGGATATACAACGCCCGGGCATCACGACTCAGACTCACAAAACCCAACGCTTGCCCCTCGCGGCAGATGATCCAGTTCTGACGAATGATCCAGGCCAGATCGAATGCTTCGTCCTGCCATAACAAATCATGGTGCAAGTAATAGGGAAGCATGTTGATGCACGTCAGTTGCCGGGCAAAGGCGATGTCCTCGGCCGTTGCCGCACGCCACTGGAAACTCATGTGTACCTCTTCAAAGAATGGTCACCCATACGACTGGGCCCGATAACCGTCGGGCACCACAACTCGCTCAGGCCGAAAGCCAGATCGAGAGAAGGTGCAAACCCAAAGTTTGTCATAAAGCCCGCCGGACTCAAGCCAGGATGAACAATCACATGCCCACGATAGAATTTTCTGATTGAACCGGCCCGCCCTGCTCTAGTAAGCTCAGGGCCATTCATCGGAGACAGACCATGTTCAACGCCCTCGCATCGCTTCAAACCGCCAGCGCCCCGCGCTCGGTTGCGGCTGCCTGGGAGAACAGTGTTCAGACTCCGGTCAGCTTTTATTTTGGGTATTGGTTTAGCCACTGGCGCGCCTGATACCCAACCGGCGCCCAATTTAAACGGGTCGCCTTCCAGAGTTTTCTAACCCCCGGTCGGCCTCCCGACCGGGGGTTTTGTTTTTTCAGCCCCACACATTTTTGCGACACCAGACAAACTTGAGGATTGAGCCATGAACTACGCCACTTATTACCGTTACGACAGTTTTTCCGCCTGGCGATTTACCAGCCACCGCTCGGGACAGCCTGCCGCCTCCGATCGGTCACCTACCGGTGGCAAGCCTCAGTTGCGGGCCAATACGGCCAATTGTCGAACACCCCAATAGGGCCGGCGCGCGGGAATGAACCCGCTGCCCGCCCAGGAAACCAGATCATGAATTCGTCCGTCTCTGCTTTGCCGCTGTCCACTCTAAACCCCGCCAATGAAGCCCTGACCCTGCGTCTGCCCAGCTCATTGCAACTCAAGCAACAATTGCCCCTCAGCTCGGCGCTGAGCCAACAGGTCAATGCCCATCGCCAGGCAATCCGCTCGATCCTCGACGGCGAGGACTCCCGCCTGCTGGTCATTGTCGGCCCCTGCTCCATCCACGATCCGAAATCGGCCCTCGAATACGCTGCCAACCTGGCGCGCGTGGCCCATGAAGTCAGCGACAGCATGCTGCTGGTGATGCGCGCCTACGTGGAAAAACCCCGCACGACGGTAGGCTGGAAAGGCCTCGCTTACGACCCTGGCCTGGATGGCAGCGATGACATGGCCGGCGGCCTGACGCTGTCCCGGGAACTGATGCGCGAAATGCTCCAGTTGGGCCTGCCTGTGGCCACCGAACTGCTGCAACCCATGGCCGCCAACTACTTCGATGACCTGCTCAGTTGGGTCGCCATCGGCGCGCGTACCACCGAATCGCAGATCCACCGGGAAATGGCCAGCGGCCTGGGCATGCCGGTCGGTTTCAAGAACGGCACGGACGGCGGTGTTGGCATCGCCTGCGATGCCATGCGCTCGGCAGCCCATCCTCATCGGCATTTCGGCGTCGACAGCCAGGGGCATCCGGCGATCATCCAGACCCAGGGCAACCCCGACACTCATCTGGTGCTGCGCGGCGGCCATCGCGGGCCGAACTATGACCGCCAGAGCGTCACACAGATACACAATGACCTGACCCGCCTGAAAATACCGGCCCGGATCATGGTGGATTGCAGCCACGCCAACAGTGGCAAAGACCCGTTGCGCCAGCCTCAGGTGTTCAACGACGTCCTGGAACAGCGCCTGCAAGGAAACCACTCCCTCATCGGCATGATGCTGGAAAGCCACCTGTTCGAAGGTTGCCAGTCGTTGGGCCCGTCGCTGCGTTACGGCGTATCGGTGACCGATGGCTGCCTGGGTTGGGCGACCACCGAGCAACTGCTGCGTCAGGCCCATCGTCAACTGGTGTCGGCCTGAATCCTGAAAGCGCCCTCCCCAGCGAGGACGCTCAGCTTTTCGCCGCGGAACGAACCTGGACGGTGACCCACTCCGAATGCTGGCTCACATCGTCCAGGCGCTCGACCTGATAAAACAAATGCACCGATCTGCCGCGCTGGTCCTGCCAGAACGCCGCAGGCACTACAAAGGTCAGCGCTTGACCTGCCGTCGCCGCGGTGATTTCGCGCTCGGCGACATGCGCGTAACTGCCGTTGCACTGCAGCCAGACCAGCTCGTCAGCCTCAAGCCCGGCACCGTCGATGACGACACTCACCCCCTCCTGTAACCCGTCGACATCCAGCCCGCCCGCGTTCAATCCCGCAATCCGCGGCGCCTTCAGAGCAGGACGTCGCAAAGGCCCCAAGTGCAACGACAGGGGCTCGGCGCGACGCACCGAATGTCCGCGCCGGACGACATAGGTCAGGCTCAGGCTTTGACCCTCATGAGGGGCAATCAGCGCATGATCGACCCAGAACGCTACCTCGCGGCCGACGGCATGAGCCTCGATATCCAGCACATCGCGCCAAACGGCCCTGGAAT
Organism: Pseudomonas sp. JL2; assembly: GCF_031570495.1. Classification (NCBI taxonomy): domain Bacteria; kingdom Pseudomonadati; phylum Pseudomonadota; class Gammaproteobacteria; order Pseudomonadales; family Pseudomonadaceae; genus Pseudomonas; species Pseudomonas sp. JL2. The sequence continues at coordinate 140,404 of NZ_JAKUDH010000006.1, read as the reverse complement.
CGTTGCTGGCAATCAGGATCAACCGGTCGCCGACGGCCATTCTGGAATAGGGTTTGATGGTCACGCACGTTCCTTCGGGCACCCGCGCCGGGTCCAGGCTGCCGCCCACGGCATCGTTGACAACGGCGGCCGGCAGTTGCAAGGAAACATCGCCGATATCCAGTTGCAAAGGCTGGGAAACCAGCGTGGCCGGCAGCCGTTTGCTCGTCACCTGGTAGCTGATCTCCAGCGAGCCGCCGTCCAGCTCGGCGATATGCGGCTCGCGCACAACAAAAACGACATCTCGCCCCACATGCCGCTCAGTGATGAACCTTCGCACTTCATGCCGATAGGGTTCGGCGTCTGAATTGAGTCCGTGCCAGAACAGCAGCACTTCATCTCCGCACGTCATCATTGGATATGGCTTGACGGTGATGACGACCTTGCGCCAAGCGGGGTTGATCACCCCTGCCGTGGCCGCTGCCAGAAACGGGGCCGGCAATTTCGTCAGGGGTGCGAGCCGGGCTCGCGGGGCAGATGGGTAAGTGGTCATACATAGGCTCCAGTCCTTGGATAAAGGCACCGCGTTCATATCGCGGCACCCGATGAAGCCATTAAACCTCGACCGTCCCAAACCCACAGTCAGACAAGACGACCACGGGAGTGGCCTGGTGCCGGTGAAGTTGTAGCCGCAAGCGCCAAGGGCAATCGGAAGTATCCCGATACGCTCAGATCCGTCCGGCTCCAGTCCGACCCTTCCCACTTCTTCTATTCCGTTTTCAGCAGAGCACTGCGGTTTCTTCCTACACCGTCCAGCACAAGCCTGCATTAGAGTGACGTCGCGAATTCAACAGGAACCTCTTCGAAAAAGGTACGAACATGCAACGGAATGCAACCACTCAATTTCCCATCCTGCTGGTCCATGGGTTGTTCGGGTTTGACAGGGTCGGCGGCTTCGAACTCTTCCACGGGATCAAACAGGCATTACGCGCCGCCGGTGCCCGGGTGTTCATCCCCTATTTGTCAGCGACACATTCCAATGAAGCCCGTGGTGAACAACTGCTGGCACAGATCGATCGGATCCTGAGCGGCACCGGCGCCACCAGGGTCAACCTGATCGGTCACAGCCAGGGCGCGCTGGCCGCCCGATACGCCGGCGCTGTTGCCCCCGACAGGGTGGCCTCGGTGACCTCGGTCAGCGGCCCCAATCATGGCTCCGAACTGATAGATTTCCTCTACAAAGCCCTGACCCCGGGGCGCCTACCAGAGCATGTGGCGGATAAAGTCGCCACGCTTTTTGCTGACTTCATCTCGCTGCTGGGCGGCCAGGCGCAACTGCCACACGCGGCCATCGCAGCACTGGCGGCGCTGACCACCGAAGGCGTAGGCGCGTTCAATGACAAATACCCCCAAGGCCTGCCCAAACACTGGGGCGGCAACGGAGCACAAAGGGTCAACGGGGTGCGCTACTACTCATGGAGCGGCACGTTGCCGGACTCCGAGAACGGAGCATGCAATGCGATGGACCCACTGCAGGGTTTCTGCCGGGCCTTTTCCGAGTATTTCATCACCGAAGCCGGGCAGAACGACGGCCTGGTGGGACGCTTCAGCTCGCACCTGGGCAAGGTCATTCGCTCTGACTATCCACTGGACCACATGGACGCCATCAACCAGACAGCCGGTTGCAGCCGCAAGGGTACAGACCCGGTGGAGCTTTACGTGCGCCACGCCGAACGCCTGCGCAAAGCCGGCCTTTGATCGACAGACTCAAGGTTTTGACGCATTTTTGACAACAACCGGTCAGTGATTCCGGTAGGCTCAACACCTTTAAAGCTATTGAAAGGAATTTTACCCATGGCCAAAGCCACTGCCCGCCACATCCTGGTTTCCAGCGAAGAGAAGTGCAACGAACTCAAGGCTCAGATCGAAGCCGGCGCCGATTTCGCTGAAGTCGCCAAGGCCAACTCCTCGTGCCCGTCCAGCCGTCAGGGCGGCGACCTGGGTTCGTTCGGTCCAGGCCAGATGGTCAAGGAATTCGACACCGTGGTATTCAGTGCCCCGATCAATGTGGTGCAGGGTCCGGTCAAGACCCAGTTCGGCTATCACCTGCTGGAAGTGACCAGCCGCCAGGACTGATCCCGGCTTATCGACATAACGGCCCGCCCTTCGGTGGGCCGTTGTGTTTGTGTCAGGCCAAGGGGCTAGCGATCAAGGCGTAGCTCGCGTACAAATCGTGGTCATCTATCACCCGGCTTTAAGGCTGACAATGCGACTGGCGTTCCCTTCACTGCTGTTCACTGCCGTGGTCCTGCTGACAGGTGCCGCCGGTGTGGATGCCACACCGCAACATGCCCTGACGGTGTATGGCGAACCAGCCAAGTACCCCCAGGGCTTCAGCCACTTCGCCTATACCAATCCCCAGGCCCCCAAAGGCGGCACCATGCGCCGCTCGGCCATCGAGATCGGCCATTTCGACCACGTCCTGCCCTACATCGACAAAGGCATCGGCGTCAGCCAGATCGATGGAATGCTGTATTCGCCGCTGGCTCAGCGCTCGCTGGACGAGCCCTACACCGTCTATGGCCTGGTGGCGCAGAAGATGGAACGCGCCGACGATGGCCTGTCCTTGCGCTTCTACCTCAATCCCAAGGCCCGGTTTGCCGATGGCAGGCCCATCACCGCCGAGGACGTGCGCTACACCTTCGAGCTGTTGATGACCCAGGGCAGCCTGCGGTATCGCACCCAGTTCGCCGCCGTCAAAGGCGTCGAAGTGGAATCCGAGCGCACCGTTCGCTTCGACTTCAAGAACAACGAGAACCGTACCCTGCCTCTGGACATCGCCACACTGCCGGTCTTTCCCGAGCACTGGTGGAAAACCCGCGATTTTGCCAGTGGAGGTGGCTACGAAGCCCCGCTGGGCAGTGGCCCCTATCGGGTGGGCCGGATCGACTCGGGACGCAGCATCACCTTCGAGCGCAACCCCGACTGGTGGGGCAAGGACCTGCCGGTCAGTCGCGGGCTCTACAATTTCGACCATTTCAGCATCGAGTATTTCGGCGATACCGATGTGGCGCGGCAGGTCTTGCGTGGCGGCGCTTATGACTACAATCGCGAGTTCTCCGCCACCGGTTATTCCATCGGCTATGACAGCCCAGCCCTGCATGACGGTCGCCTGCAAAAGGCCCACCTGGCCACCGAGGCTCCCCAAACGGCCCAAGGCTTCGTGTTCAACCTGCAAAAACCGCAGTTCCAGGATCGGCGTGTCCGCCAAGCCCTGGCCATGCTCTGGGATTTCGAGTGGAGCAACCGCCAGATGATGCGCAACCTCTATGTGCGCCAGCAGAGTTTTTTCTCCAACACCGACCTGGCCGCCCGGCAACTGCCCGATGCCGACGAACTGGCGATTCTCGAGCCGTTGCGCGGCAAAGTCCCAGAGGAAGTCTTCAGCCAGGTCTTCCACGCACCGAAAACCGACGGCAGCGGCGTGATCCGTGACAAACAACTGCAAGCCCTGGCACTGCTGCAACAGGCCGGCTGGAAACCCGACGGCGACCGCCTGGTCAATGCCGAGGGGGAAGCGCTGAGCTTCACGTTCCTGATCAGCCAGAACGGCCTCGACCGGCTATTGCTGCCCTACAAGCGCACCCTGGCACAGATCGGCATCGACATGAGCATCCGGCGCATCGACGCCTCCCAATACGTCAATCGCCTGATGAGTCGCGACTACGACATGATCATCACCGGCTATCCCGTCAGCACTTCGCCGGGCATGGAGCTCTATAACTATTTCGGCTCGGCGGCGGCCAACGATCCGGGCGCCAACAATTACATGGCCTTGCAGAATCCGGCCGTCGATGCCCTGATCGACGGACTGGTCAAAGCCACCACCCAGCGCGACATGCTCCGCCATGCCCACGCCCTGGACCGGGTGCTGCAATGGAATTACTACTGGATCCCCAACTACTACCCGCCGGGCAGTTCGACCGTCTGGTGGAACCGCTTTGGCAGACCCAAAGTGCAGGCCAGCAATGACGAAGCCATCGAAAGCTGGTGGGAAATGAGCACCACACCGCTGACCAACGAGCAGATGGCCGCCGAACGCCTCAAACGCGGCTCCCCTGGAGGGCGGCATTGATGTGGGCCTATATCGCGCGGCGCTTGCTGCTGATCATTCCGACGCTGGTCATCATCCTGTTGGTGAACTTCGTCATCGTGCAGGCCGCTCCGGGCGGGCCGGTGGAACAGGCCATCGCTCACCTGCAAGGCATCGGCGGCGCCAGTGTCGGCAGTTCGGGCACTGCCATGACCGGCAGTTCGCGAGCCAGTCGCGGCCTCGATCCACAGCTGATCAAGTACATTGAAAAACAATACGGCTTCGACAAACCGGCCCATGAGCGTTTGTGGTTGATGCTCAGCAGCTACGCCCGACTGGACTTCGGCAAGAGTTTCTTTCGCGGCGCCACGGTGACCGACCTGATCCTGGAGAAGATGCCGGTGACCATTTCCCTCGGGCTCTGGGCCACGCTGATCACCTACCTGGTGTCGATTCCCCTGGGCATCCGCAAGGCCGTGCGCCATGGCTCGGCCTTCGATGTGTGGAGCAGCACGGCGATCATCATCGGCTACGCCATGCCGGCATTTCTGTTCGCCATGTTCCTGATCGTGATGTTTGCCGGCGGCACGTCGTTGAACTGGTTTCCGGTGCGCGGGCTGGTGTCGGACAACTTCGAGTCGCTGTCGACACTGGGCAAGATCACCGATTATTTCTGGCACCTGGTCCTGCCGGTCACTTCGCTGGTGATTGGCGGTTTCGCCACCTTGACGATCCTGACCAAGAACTCGTTCCTCAACGAAATCACCCGCCAGTACGTGGTCACCGCGCGAGCCAAGGGTATGAGCGAACGACGCGTGCTGTATGGCCATGTGTTCCGCAATGCGATGCTGCTGGTGGTGTCAGGGATTCCCCAGGCGTTCATCAGCGTGTTTTTCGCCGGCTCCTTGCTGATCGAGGTGATCTTCTCCCTCGATGGCCTGGGACGCATGAGCTATGAAGCCGCGGTGTCCCGGGACTATCCGGTGGTGTTCGGTTCGCTGTTCATCTTCACGCTGTTCGGCTTGCTGATCAAACTCATCGGCGACCTGTGCTACACCCTGGTGGACCCGCGTATCGACTTCGCCGCGAGGAACGCCTGATGTTCAAGTTGTCACCCTTGGGCCGCCGGCGTTTTGAGCGTTTCAAGAAGAATCGCCGGGGTTGGTGGTCGCTGTGGCTGTTCATCGGCCTGTTCATGCTGACCCTGGGCGGCGAATTGATCGCCAACGACAAGCCGTTGCTGGTGAGTTACCAGGGGTCGCTGTATTTCCCAGTGTTCAAGCGCTACACCGAACAGGAGTTTGGCGGGCAGTTGCCGTTCCAGGCCGATTACCGCAGCAGCTACGTGCAGGATCTGATCCACAAGGACGGCGGCTGGCTGTTGTTCCCGCCGATCCCGTTCAGCGACGACACACCCAACTACGACCTGAACCAGCCGACCCCAAGCCCGCCCTCGTCGGTGAACTGGCTGGGCACCGATGATCAGGCCCGGGACGTGCTGGCCCGGGTGATCTTCGGGGCACGGGTGTCGATTCTGTTCGCCCTGGCCCTGACGGCCATCAGCGCGCTGATCGGTATCAGCGCCGGTGCCTTGCAGGGGTATTACGGCGGCTGGGTGGACCTGCTGGGGCAACGCCTGCTGGAAGTCTGGTCCGGGCTGCCGGTGCTCTATCTGCTGATCATTCTGTCCGGCTTTGTCGAGCCGAATTTCTGGTGGCTGCTGGGAATCATGGCACTGTTTTCCTGGCTGGCCCTGGTGGATGTGGTGCGCGCCGAGTTCCTGCGCGGACGCAACCTTGAATACGTCAAAGCCGCCAGAGCCCTGGGCCTGTCCGACCGCAAGGTGATTGTGCGGCATATCCTGCCCAACGCGATGAACGCCACCCTGAGTTATCTGCCGTTCATCCTCACCGGGGCGATTTCCACCCTCACCGCCCTGGACTTCCTCGGCTTCGGCATGCCGGCGGGCAGCGCGTCGCTGGGCGAGTTGATCGGCCAGGGCAAACAGAACCTGCAAGCGCCGTGGCTGGGCCTGACGGCGTTCTTCACCCTGGCGCTGATTCTTTCTCTGCTGGTGTTCATTGGCGAGGCGTTGCGCGATGCATTCGACCCCCGATCCTGATCCACGGCCATGAAGCGGAACCCTGAGATGAGCGACAACCTGATCGAAATCCGCGACTTGAGCGTGGCCTTCAACGACCAAACCGTGGTGCGCAACCTGTGCCTGGATATCCGCCCCGGTGAATGCCTGGCCCTGGTGGGCGAGTCAGGCTCCGGCAAGTCGGTAACGGCCCATTCGATCCTGCAACTGCTGCCGCAAACCGGCAGCCGTACCACCGGCAGCATTCGCTATCGCGGCCAGGAACTGGTGGACGCCGAGGCCAGGGTCCTGCGCGAACTGCGCGGGGACCGGATCGCGATGATCTTCCAGGAGCCCATGACCTCGCTGAACCCGCTGCACAGCGTCGAAAAGCAGATTGGCGAAACCCTCATGCTGCACAAGGGCCTGGGCGGCAAGGCCGCGCGCCAGCGCATTCTGGAGTTGCTGGCCCTGGTGGGCATCCAGAAACCCACCGAACGCCTCAAGGCCTACCCGCATCAACTCTCCGGCGGCCAACGACAGCGGGTGATGATTGCCATGGCCCTGGCCTGCGAACCGGAACTGTTGATTGCCGACGAACCGACCACCGCGCTCGACGTGACGGTGCAGCGCAAGATTCTGCTGCTGCTCAAGTCCCTGCAGCAACGACTCGGCATGTCACTGCTGCTGATCAGCCACGACCTGAACCTGGTGCGCAGCATCGCGCAACGGGTGTGCGTGATGAAGGCCGGGGAAATCGTCGAACAGGCGCCGTGCGAAACGCTCTTCAGCGCGCCGAAGCATCCCTACAGCTGCGAGTTGCTGCACGCCGAACCGGAAGGCGAAGCCCTGCCCCGTGACGAACGCGAAGACGTCTTGCAAGTGCAGGATCTGCGCGTCAGCTTTGCCCTGGGCGGCGGGCTGTTCCGGCGCAAGGAATACCTGCGCGCCGTGGACGGCATCAGCTTGACGATCCAGCGCGGCAAGACCCTGGGCATCGTCGGTGAATCCGGTTCCGGCAAATCCACCCTCGGCCAGGCGATCCTGCGATTGATCGAATCCGAAGGCAGCATCCACTTCCAGGGACAAGCCCTCGATCATCTGTCGCAGAAAGACCTGCGACCGTGGCGCAAGCAGATGCAGGTGGTGTTCCAGGACCCGTTCGGCAGCCTCAGCCCTCGCATGTCGGTGCAGCAGATCATCAGTGAAGGCCTTGAGGTCCACAGCTCGTCCAGTTCCGAGCAGTGTGAAGCGCAGGTGATCCAGGCGCTGCAGGAAGTCGGCCTCGACCCGCAGAGCCGCCACCGCTACCCCCACGAATTCTCCGGTGGCCAGCGCCAACGCATCGCCATCGCCCGGGCATTGGTGCTCAAGCCGGCCCTGATTCTGCTGGACGAACCGACCTCAGCCCTGGACCGCACCGTGCAAAAGCAAGTGGTCGCCCTGCTCCGCCAGCTTCAGGAAAAGCATGGCCTGACTTACCTGTTCATCAGCCATGATCTGGCAGTGGTCCGCGCCCTGGCCCACGACATGATCGTGATCAAGGACGGTAAAGTGGTGGAGCACGGCGCCAGCCATGAGGTGTTCGACTCGCCCCAGCATCCCTACACCAAGGAGCTGTTGGCGGCGGCTCAACCGCAGTAATCCCGGGCTCGCTCAGGCACCACGTCGTTGATCCAGCGCTTGAGCGAATTCACCCATCACCTCCACCACCTGCTGCGCGCCTCGATGAATATCCAGAATGACAGTGCCGGCCTGGTTAGCCAGTTTCACCCCCTGCTCTGCCTTGAGCGTGCTCGATTGCATGCTGCTCACCGCTTGCCTGGCCAATTCACGGTTCTTGGCGACGACCTGAGTAATGGCCACGGTTGACTGACTTGTACGTCGCGCCAGATTGCGCACCTCATCGGCCACCACCGCGAAGCCGCGTCCCTGCTCCCCGGCGCGAGCCGCTTCGATGGCGGCATTGAGGGCAAGCAGATTGGTCTGTTCGGCAATGCCCCGGATGGCATCGACGATGCTGCCGATTTCCTCTGACTGCGCGCTAAGGGCACCTATCCCGGCTGACACCTGCTGAAGCTCATCGGCGATACTTTGCACCACCGTAACGGTTTGCTGAACCACACACGTGCCGAGCCGGGTTTGCTCATCGGTCTGCCGGGACGTCTCGAAAGCAAGTCCGGCCGCTTTTGATTCACTTTGGCGCTGCTCGACTTCGCGAGTGCTGTCAGTGGCGAACTTGACCACGCCATACAAGCGCCCCCGTGCATCGTAGAGAGGGTTGTAGGTAGCCTGCAGCCAGACAGTCGCGCCTCGATTGTCGACGCGCTCGAAAAGGCCGGTCCTGTATTCACCGCGATTGAGCCCGGCCCAGAAGCCACGATAAGCCTCACTCTGGACCTCGCTGGGTTTGCAGAAAATCCGGTGATGCTGGCCCCGAATTTCTTGCAGGCGGTACCCCATGACGTTCATGAAATTCTCGTTGGCATTCACGACCTGACCGCTCAGATCAAATTCGATAACCGCCATGGAGCGGTCGATCGCTTGCATGAAGCTGGTTTCGGCCTGGGCGCGCAACACCCGCTCGTTGATATCGCGAACGATCAAGATGATGCGCTGCACCTTTGCATGGTGATCCAGCACAGGAACGTAGTTTGCTTGCACCCACAACCAGCTTCCATCACGCCGCAAATGCAGGAATTGGCTGTCGGCAGAAGAGCCCTGCCCCAACTGCCGCCATAACGCTGAGCACTCGGCGCTGCGTGAATAGGCAGGCTCACAAAACATCGAATGATGCTGACCGAGGGTTTCGCTGAGTGAATACCCCATCATTTTCAAAAAAGCCGGGCTGACGTCGAGCACCTCGCCCGTCGGGGTGAACTCGATGATCGCCATGCATTGCTGCAAGGCCGTCCGTTCGGCTTCGAGAAAAGCCTGCCTGGCCTGGATTTCGTGCAAGGCGTCCTGATGCTTGCGAGTACGAATGAACATGGGTGGCGCTCCCGGAGGCGTGAATGCGTGGCTGTAGCCACACGAAGGCAGAGATGCCATCGCTAGATAGCTGCATTAAGCCACTATCGCAGGAAAACTTGTACAACTTTATGATTATGTATAACTATCAGAAGTCATACGGATCTCTATGGCACAGCCCAAGACATTCAGCACCAGCCCATTTTCCAATGCTTGCTGTCGCGCAACTCGCGCCAGTCGAGCAACGTCACACGAGCGCTGTATACAGCCTCAAGCTCAATCTGAATGGGTATCCCCTCCTCATCACAGAGCAGCTTGGTGACGAGAAAATGCTTTTCCCGATCAGTCGGCGCACAGGCCGTCCATTTGGAGAGCTGCAGCTTGCGAGGGTTGAATTTATTCATGAGCGCTCTCAGAAAAATGTACATATTAGTGAAAACTGTACAAGTTTATCAGACTGCCCACCACTGAGCAGATCCACTAAGGCTTAGGGCTTGCCATTGATATGCCACGGCAAAGAATGCGGGCGAAGTAGTGCTCGGCCGGCCCCTCCCGGCATAATGCCGCTCTTTGGCAACCCCTTTGATCGGAGGATGCCGGCAAATCCCACCTTCTGGAAATGCCCGATGAACCCCACCGAAAGCCTCAAGGATTACAAGCGCGTGCGCACGCTGGCGATCCGTTCGTTGTTCGAGATCATCGAACAGTCCAGCGAAGGCACGGTGATTGTCGACCGTGACGCAAACATCGTCTGGATGAACGAACGCTACGCCCGGCGCTTCGGCCTGAACTCGGCGCAAGAAGCCATCGGCCGGGCGTGCGAGAGCGTGATCCCCAGCAGCCTGCTGCGCGAAGTGGTACGTACTGGCCGACCGATTCTGTTGGACATGCAGGACACGCCCAAGGAGCCGCTGGTGGTGATGCGCCTGCCGATCCACGACAGCGCGGGCGCGGTGATCGGCGCCATCGGTTTTGCCCTGTTCGATGAATTGCGCAGTCTGTCGCCGATGCTCAAGCGCTACCTGAGCATGCAGGAGGAACTGGCCTCCACCCGCTCGCTGTTGCGGGCACGGCAGACTCGGTACAACTTCGCCCACTTCATCGGCACCAGCAGCGCCAGCCTGGAGGTCAAGCGTCGTGCCCGGCGCAGCGCCAGCGCCGATTCGCCGGTGCTGTTGCTCGGCGAAACCGGGACCGGCAAGGAACTGCTGGCCCAGGCAATCCACGGTGCTTCGCCGAGGGCGCACAAGGCGTTCGTCAGCATCAACAGCGCGGCGATCCCGGAGGCCCTGCTGGAAGCCGAGTTTTTCGGCACCGCCCCGGGCGCCTTCACCGGCGCCGACCGCAAAGGCCGCGCCGGCAAGCTGCAGATCGCCCAGGGCGGCACACTGTTCCTGGACGAAATCGGCGACATGCCACTGCCGCTGCAAAGCAAACTGCTGCGGGTCTTGCAGGAAAAAGAATACGAACCCGTGGGCTCCAACGAGGTGCTGCAAAGCGACGTGCGGATCATCGCTGCCACGTCCATGGATCTGGAAGCGGCGATCAAACGCGGAGAATTTCGCGCCGACCTGTATTACCGCCTCAATGTGTTGCCGATCCAGGTCCCTCCGCTGCGCGAACGCCTGGATGATTTGCCGGCCCTGAGCGAGGCGATCCTCGAAGAACTGCGCAGCCAGCACGAACTGGACCGCGACGCACTCGACCTGCTGGGGCAACACGCCTGGCCGGGCAACATCCGGGAGTTGCGCAATGTGCTGGAACGAACCGCGCTGCTCAGCGACGACCTGCTGCTCACTGCCGCCGATATTCGAGCGGCCATTGGGACTTTCACGCCGGTCACCCGGGCGTTGAATCCACATCAGGAACCGCTGCCGCAAGAAACCTTCAGCCAGGCCCGGGCACGATTCGACCGCCACTTGATCGAAACCACCCTCGCGCAATGCGGCGGCAAGGTAGTTGAAGCGGCCGAGCGGTTGGGGCTGGGGAGGTCGACCTTGTATAAGAAAATGGTGGCGCTGGGGATTGCCGAGTCTCAATAAAGAGACGCATATCTCTAGATATAGACAGCTCCTTTTGAGCGCTTCGCGCTCATCGCGAGCAGGCTAGCTCCCACAGTGGACCGTACTTTACTGACGAACTCGGTCAACCTGTGGGAGCGAGCCTGCTCGCGATGAGGCCAGCACAGCCCCTAAAAATCTCCAAACGGAGACAAAACCCTCGAACCACTCCCACCAAAATCAATAATTTCCTTATATTTCAATAAATTACATACCTGGCACAAAACTCGCTAAAGCCCTCCGCACCGCTTCACCACAAAAATAACAATCCAGGAGACACACCATGAGTGTGATCATTGCCTTGGCAGCCCTCACGCTGCTGATGGTGGCCGCCTACCGTGGCTACAGCGTTATCCTTTTTGCCCCCATCGCCGCCCTCGGCGCCGTCCTGCTCACTGACCCTTCCGCCGTCGCGCCTGCTTTCACCGGGGTGTTCATGGAGAAGATGGTCGGCTTCATCAAACTGTATTTCCCGGTGTTCCTGCTCGGCGCGGTGTTCGGCAAACTGATCGAGCTGTCGGGTTTCTCCCGCTCCATCGTCGCGGCGGCGATTCGCCTGCTGGGCACGCGCCAGGCCATGTTGGTGATCGTGCTGGTATGCGCCTTGCTGACCTATGGCGGCGTGTCGCTGTTCGTCGTGGTGTTCGCGGTGTATCCGTTCGCCGCCGAGATGTTCCGCCAGAGCAATATTCCCAAGCGGCTGATCCCAGCCACCATTGCCCTTGGCGCGTTCTCGTTCACCATGGACGCCCTGCCCGGCACACCGCAGATCCAGAACATCATCCCCAGCACCTTCTTCAACACCACCGCCTGGGCCGCGCCCTGGCTGGGTGTGATCGGCACGATCTTCGTGTTCAGCTTCGGCATGCTGTTCCTGCAACGCCAGCGCAACAAGGCCCAGCGCCTAGGCGAAGGCTACGGCACCGAACTGCGCAACGAGCCGGAGACTGCCGAAGACATCAAGCTGCCCAATCCCTGGCTCGCCATTTCGCCGCTGTTGGCGGTCGGGATCATGAACCTGCTGTTCACCCAGTGGATTCCCCAGTGGTATGGCAAGACCCACAGCCTGGCGCTGCCGGGCATGACCACACCGGTGACCAGCGACATCGCCAAGCTCACCGCGATCTGGGCCGTGCAGGCCGCGTTGCTGGTGGGCATTGTCCTGGTGCTGCTGTTCGCCTTCAGCACCATTCGCAGCAAGCTGGCCGAAGGCAGCAAGAGCGCGGTGGGCGGTGCGCTGCTGGCGGCAATGAACACCGCTTCGGAATACGGTTTTGGCGCGGTCATCGCGTCCTTGCCGGGTTTTCTGGTGCTGGCCGACTGGCTCAAAAACATCCCCAATCCACTGGTCAATGAAGCCGTGACCGTGACGCTGCTGGCGGGCATCACCGGTTCAGCCTCGGGCGGCATGAGCATCGCCCTGGCAGCGATGTCCGAAACGTTCATCAGCGCCGCCAACGCCGCCAACATTCCCCTGGAAGTGCTGCACCGGGTCGCGTCCATGGCCAGCGGCGGCATGGACACCCTGCCCCACAACGGCGCAGTGATCACCCTGCTGGCGGTGACCGGTCTGACCCACCGTGAAGCCTACAAAGACATTTTCTGCATTACGCTGATCAAGACCCTCGCGGTGTTCTTCGTGATCGCTGTGTTCTACGCCACTGGCATTGTGTGAGGCTCCCCATGACAACCCCTCTTTCGGGCAAGACCGCCCTGGTCACCGGCTCTACCAGCGGCATCGGCCTGGGCATCGCCCTGAGCCTTGCCAAGGCCGGCGCCAACCTGATCCTCAACGGCTTCGGCGATGCCTCGACGGTGATCGCCGAGGTGAAACAGTTCGGCGGCAAGGTCGGCCATCATCCGGCCGATGTCAGTGATCCGGCGCAGATCGCCGACATGCTCGCTTACGCCGAACGGGAGTTCGGCGGCGTGGACATTCTGGTGAACAACGCCGGTATCCAGCATGTGGCCGCCGTGGAAGATTTTCCGGTGGAGCGCTGGGACTCGATCATCGCCATCAACCTGTCCTCGGTGTTCCATGCCACGCGCTTGAGCCTGCCGGGCATGCGCGCCAAGGGCTGGGGGCGGATCATCAACATTGCCTCGGTGCACGGCCAGGTCGGCTCGGTGGGCAAGGCCGCCTACGTCGCGGCCAAACACGGGGTGATCGGTCTGACCAAAGTGGTCGGCCTGGAAACCGCCACCAGTAACGTGACGTGCAACGCCATCTGCCCTGGCTGGGTGCTGACACCGCTGGTGCAGAAACAGATCGACGACCGCATTGCCACGGGCATCGACCCGCAACAGGCACAGCATGACCTGCTGGCCGAAAAACAGCCTTCCCTGGAATTCGTCACCCCGCCGCAACTGGGGGAACTGGTGCTGTTTCTGTGCAGCGAAGCCGGCAGCCAGGTACGCGGCGCGGCGTGGAATATTGATGGTGGGTGGCTGGCTCAGTAAATCGCTTGCGATCCCTTGTGGCGAGGGGATTTATCTGTGGGAGCAAGGCTTGCCCGCGATGGCCGCACCGCGGTTTAACAGCTAAACCGCGTTTTCGTTCATCGCGGGCAAGCCTTGCTCCCACAAGTCGGGGATAAATCCCCTCGCCACAAGATTGGCTCGCTCTATAGTTTGTGTGTACATAAAAGAAAAAGAGGCACCCCATGTCCGACATCCTCTGGCAACCCACCCCCGATCGCATCGCCCAGTCACGCATGGACGCCTTTCGCCGGTTCATCAACGAACGGCATCAGCTGCAACTGAGCGATTATCCGGCGCTGCACGCCTGGAGCATCGACCAGCGTGAAGCCTTCTGGCAGGCCATCGTCGACTTCTTCGAGATCCGTTTTCACCAGGCGCCCAGCGATGTGCTGGTCGAAGGTGAGCAAATGCCCAGCGCCCGGTGGTTTCCCGGGGCGACACTGAATTTTGCCGAACACCTGCTGCGCCGGCGCGATGACGCCGTGGCCGTGGTTGCACTCGACGAAAGTGGCGGGCAAGAACAACTGACCTGGGCCGAACTTGCCGCCCACGTCGCTGGCCTGCAAAAAAGCCTGCAAGCGGCAGGTGTGAGCAAGGGCGACCGGGTAGCCGCGTGCATGCCCAACACCTGGCAGACCCTGGTGGGCATGCTCGCCACCACCAGCCTGGGGGCGACCTGGTCGTGCTCCTCGCCTGACTTCGGCACCCACGGGGTCATCGACCGGTTCGGCCAGATCGAGCCCAAGGTGCTGATTACCTGCGCCGGTTACCGCTACGCCGGGAAGGTCATCGACCAGCGAGCCAAGGTCAACGAAATCCTCGAGCGCCTGCCTTCGCTGCAGCAATTGATCATCCTGCCCTACGCATGCCCTGACGCCCGCGCCGAAGACTTCAAGACAACGGCCAGCGTCGCGTTGTGGAGCGACTTCTACCGCTGTGGCGGCGAACCGGCGTTCGTTGACGTGCCGTTCGATCATCCGCTGTACATCCTCTATTCCAGTGGCACCACCGGCGTGCCGAAGTGCATCGTCCACAGCACCGGCGGCGTGCTGTTGCAACACCTCAAGGAACATGGCCTGCATGTGGACCTCGGCCCCGAAGATCGCCTGTTCTACTACACCACGTGTGGCTGGATGATGTGGAACTGGCTGGTGTCGGCCCTCGCCGTCGGCAGTGCGGTGGTGCTCTACGACGGCTCGCCCTTTCACCCTGGTCCCGAGCGCCTGCTGGACCTGATCGACCAGCAGCGCATCAGCGTATTCGGCACCAGCCCCAAATACCTGGCGGCCCTGGAAAGCCAGGGTTTGAAACCGCGACAGAGCCATGACCTGGGCAGCCTGAAAACCATCCTGTCCACCGGCTCGGCCCTGGCGCCCCATAGCTACGACTACGTGTATCGCGACTTCAAGACCCAGGTGTGCCTGGCCTCGATGTCCGGTGGCACCGACATTGTGTCGTGCTTCGTCAATGGCAATCCGTTGTCCGCCGTTCGCCGTGGCGAGATGCAGGGCAAGAGCCTGGGCATGGCGGTGCAGGTCTGGAACGAGGCAGGCCAGGCGGTCATCGGTGAGAAGGGTGAACTGGTCTGCACCCGGCACTTCCCGGCCATGCCCATTGGCCTGTGGAATGATCCGCAGCAGGAAAAGCTAAGGGCCTCCTACTTCAGCCAGTTCCCCGGTGTGTGGGCCCAGGGGGACTACGCCGAGGAACTGCCTCACGGCGGTTTCTTGATCCACGGGCGTTCGGATGCAGTGCTCAACCCCGGTGGCGTGCGCATCGGCACGGCGGAAATCTATCGGCAGGTGGAAAAGGTCGAGCAGGTGCTGGACAGCGTTGCTATCGGCCAGCAATGGCAGGGTGATGTGCGCGTGGTGCTGTTTGTGCGCCTGCGCGACGGCGTGACCCTGGATGAGGCCCTGGAGCAACAGATCCGCCAGGTGATCCGCGCCAATACCACGCCGCGTCATGTGCCGGCGAAGATCCTGGCAGTCAGCGACATCCCGCGGACCATCAGCGGCAAGGTGGTGGAACTGGCGGTGCGCAACGTGGTGCATGGGCAGGTGGTGAAAAACACCGATGCCCTGGCCAATCCCGAAGCGCTGGAGCAGTTCAGGGATCGGCTGGAACTGACCACCTGAGGTTAAAGCCTTATGGGCCATCTGGCCTCATCGCGAGCGGGCTCGCTCCCACATTGGTCGGTGGTGAACACAGGATTGGCAATCACCATCGATTCCCTGTGGGAGCGAGCCTGCTCGCGATGAACGACAACGCGGTAGCCTGTAGAACCATCAATCCATCAACCCCCACTCACCCGCCGCCGGATCGGCCGGGGGCACCGCTGCCCCCGACTCGGCATGCAACTTCAGGCGCAACCGCAGGTTGTTCGCCGAGTCGGCGTTTTTCAGGGCTTCCTCCTCATCGATAGCACCCTCCACCACCAGGTTGTACAGGGCGTGATCGAAGGTTTGCATCCCGAGTTCTTCTGACTTTTCCATGATGCCCTTGAGCTCGCCGAACTCATTGCGGCGGATCAGGTCGGCCACCGTGGGCGAGCCCAGCATGACCTCCACCGCGGCCCGGCGCTGGCCGGTGCGAGTGCGCACCAGGCGTTGCGACACGAACGCCTTGAGGTTGTTGCCCAGATCATTGAGCAGCTGCGGCCGGCGTTCTTCCGGGAAGAAATTGATCACCCGGTCCAGCGCCTGGTTGGCATTGTGAGCATGCAGGGTGGAGATCACCAGGTGCCCGGTGTCGGCGAAGGCTAGGGCATGTTCCATGGTTTCGCGATCACGAATTTCGCCGATCAGTACCACGTCTGGTGCCTGGCGCAAGGTGTTCTTCAGGGCGGCATGAAAGCTGCGGGTGTCGACACCGACTTCCCGTTGATTGATGATCGATTTCTTGTGTCGATGGATATACTCCACCGGGTCTTCGATGGTGATGATATGGCCGCTGCTGTTGCGATTACGGTAATCGATCAGTGCCGCCAGGGAAGTCGACTTGCCCGACCCTGTCGCGCCGACGAACAGCATCAGCCCCTGTTTCTGCATGATGGTGTCCAGCAACACATTTGGCAGTTTCAGGTCCTCGAACCGCGGGATGTCGAGCTTGACGTTGCGGATCACCATGGACACGTCATTGCGCTGCTTGAAGATATTGACACGGAACCGCCCGACCCCAGCCAGGGAGATAGCCAGGTTCATTTCCAGTTCTCGATCGAACTCAAGCCGCTGTTCGGCGTCCATCAAAGACTCGGCGAGCCCGGCGATGTCGCCCACCTTGAAGGGCTGGTTGCTCAAGGGTTTGAGCACCCCCTCGAAACGCGCGCACGGCGGCGCACCGGTGGACATATAGAGGTCGGAGCCATCCTGGCTCGCCAGGATGCGTAACAAGGGATCGATTTCCATGGCCTGATTGACTTCCGCGAGACTTCAATGAAACAAGCTGACCCGATGAGCAAACCTTTCAGACCAACCCGCGCTTACCTTCTTCAGAGGATAGTAGACACCGTGGCTGCGACACGATTTGCAGGGTTTGCGTGATGAACGCAACACCCACCGGCATTGACGTACAGAGCCTGTTGGCCCGACGTGACTGGGCCAACAGCCCGCTGGGCACTGCCCAAACCTGGCCCCAGAGCCTGCGTACCGCCCTGGACATCGTGCTCCACTCGCCGCTGCCGATGTCCCTGCTGTGGGGGCCACAGCTGATTCATTTCTACAACGACGCCTTTACCCGCATGACGGGCGACAAACACCCCCAGGCGTTCGGCCAGCCGACCCATTCAGCATGGCCCGAACTCAAAGACCTGAGCGGGCCGATTTATCACCGCGTGTTGCAAGGCCACATGCACACCTGTCGCGATCAGCAATGGCGAGTGCCCTTCGCCGGTCGCCTCTGCGATGTCTGGCTGGACCTGACCTACAGCCCCGTGCGCGATGAAGACGGCGCCGTGGCCGGTATTCTGGTCACGGCCATCGAGACCGGTGAACGACGACGCCTGGCCCTGGAGTTCGAGCGACGCTCAGAAGCCAGTCTCAAGGCCCAGCAGGAAAGCGAGGAACGCCTGCAACTGGCCCTGGCCGCTGCCGATACGCTAGGCACCTGGGATTGGGACATCAGCGAAGACCGCTTTGTTGCCGACGAGCACTTCGCGGTGCTGCATGGCGTCGACCCGAACCTGTCGCGCCAGTTGCCCATCAGCGCTTACCTTGAAGGCGTGCATCCCCAGGACCGGGCCATGGTCACCCGCAGCATCAAGCATTGCATCACCCACAGCACTGAATACGCCGAGGAGTACCGTCTCCTGCGGCCTGACGGCGAACTGCGCTGGGTGTTCGTGCGCGGTCGTTGCTACAAGGATCGCCATGGCCGGCCCAAACGCTTTCTCGGCGCGGCCCTGGACCTGACCGATCGCAAGCGTACCGAGCAGGCCCTGCGCCAGAGCCAGACCGAACTGCAACTGATCATCAACGCCATGCCGGTCCTTATCAGCTATGTGGACCGGGAAGAACGTTTTCGCCTCAACAACAGCGCCTATCTGGATTGGTATGGCCTGACGCCCCAAGAGCTATATGGCAAGACCATTCGCGAAGTGCTCGGCGATTCAGCCTACGCCGCCCGCGCCGAGCAGATCGCCGACGCCCTGGCAGGCAAGCCGTGCAGCTTCACCGTGCAATCGGATCACCGCGACGGCCGTCCCCGCCATGCCTTGATCAACTACCTGCCGCGCCGTGGGGCCGATGGTGCGGTGAACGGTTTCTACATCTTTGTGATCGACGAGACCGAGCGCAAGAAAACCGAAGAGGCCCTGCGCAACCTCAACGAAACGCTCGAAGAACGCGTCATCGCCCGCACCCAGCAACTGGCTGAAGCCAACCACCGCCTGCAAAACGAGATGTTCGAACGCGAACGTGCCGAGGAGGCGCTGCGACACGCCCAGAAAATGGAGGCCGTGGGCCAACTCACTGGCGGCATTGCCCATGACTTCAACAACATGCTCACCGGCATTCTCGGCAGTCTCGACCTGATGCAGCGCTACATTGCCAGCGGTCGCACCGCCGAGATCGGTCGTTTCACCGAAGCGGCCGTGTCCTCGGCCAATCGTGCGGCGGCCCTGACCCACCGTCTGCTGGCGTTTTCCCGCCGCCAGTCGCTGGACCGCAAACCGCTGGACCCCAATGACCTGGTGCGTTCACTTGAAGACTTGCTGAGCCGAACCACCGGCGATCACATCGTGCTGCGCCTGCAGTTGGCCGATGAACTGTGGCCGGTCAGCACCGATGCCAGCCAGCTGGAAAACGCCCTGCTCAACCTGGTGATCAACGCTCGGGACGCCATGCCTGAGGGTGGCGAATTGACCATCGAAACCGCCAACGTCTACCTCGACGGGAATGACCTCAGTGCCCTGGAACCGGTCAAGGCCGGTGACTACGTGATGATTGCCGTCAGCGACAATGGCAGCGGCATGACCCCATCCGTGCTGGCCAAGGCCTTTGATCCGTTCTTCACCACCAAACCCATCGGCCAGGGCACCGGTTTGGGCTTGTCGATGATCTACGGGTTTGCCCAACAGTCGGGTGGCCTGCTGAGCCTGGACAGTGTGCCGGACCAGGGCACGCGGGTGCAGTTGTACCTGCCGCGGCTGTACGTCGCGTCTGTCCAGCAGACTGCGGCGCCGGTAGCGCTGGATGCACCGGCCGCCGTCGCCGGTGAAACCGTGTTGCTGGTCGAAGACGAACCGGCCGTGCGCATGCTGGTGCTCGATCTGCTCGACGCCCTGGGTTACACCACCCTTCAAGCCCAGGACGCCAAGGCTGCCCTTGGGCTACTGGAGTCCAGCCAGCGCATCGACTTGCTGGTGACCGATGTCGGCCTGCCAGGCATGAATGGCCGGCAACTGGCGGAAATCGCCCGCCAGCATCGGCCCGATCTGAAGGTGCTGTTCATGACCGGTTATGCGCAGAAGGCCACCGAGCGCCAGGGCTTTCTCGAGCAGGGCATGGATATGGTTGCCAAGCCCTTCAGCCTCGATCTGCTGGCGAACAAGATTCGGACGATGATCAACCATGGCGCCTGACTTGAGGCATAATCGCCGCCCCGTCGCACCGTTCAGGTCACTGCTGCAATGAAAGCCCAAGCCCGCCATATCCTGGTGAAAACCGCCGAAGAAGCCGAACAGCTCAAGCAACGCATCGCCAAAGGCGAAGCCTTCGATGTACTGGCCAAGAAATACTCCACCTGTCCCTCGGGCAAACGCGGCGGTGATCTGGGTGAAGTGCGGCCCGGGCAGATGGTCGGTGCGATCGACGCGGTGATCTTCAAAAAGCCCCTGCGGGTGGTGCATGGGCCGATCAAGAGCAAGTTCGGCTATCACCTGGTGCAGGTGTTCTACCGGGACTAATGATCGAGCCCGCTCCCACAGGTACTTCGCGGCCCCTTCAGTCCTTGGGCATCAACGCCCCCGGCACCTGGATGACCCGGCTCGCCAACAGATGTCCAGCCTCGGCGGCCTCCACCGGGCCGCCACCGAGCAGGCGGCTTGCCAGGTAAGCAGCACTGAATGAATCCCCCGCCGCCGTCGTGTCCACCACCCGCTCCACTCGCTGGGCCGGAATCTCGAAAGACTCACCATCACAACAGATCAGACAGGGCTCAGCACCGCGCTTGAGCACCACTTCCGAAGTGCCCAACTGCGCGTACGCGGCGAACACCTCAGCGCTGTCGGCATAACCGAACAGCGCCTGCTCGTCGTCCACCGTCAGCAGCGCCAGCTCCACGTAAGGCAATACACTGCGATAGGCCGCACGGGCTGCATCCACTGATGCCCAGAGCCTTGGCCGGTAGTTATTGTCGAACACCACCTCGGCCCCGCGCCGGCGGGCCTGGATCAGGGTTTCGATGAGCTTGCCACGACCTTGCTCACCGAGCACGGCCAGGGTGATGCCGCTGAAGTACAGCACGTCGTAATCCGGCAGCGCCGCCAGAATCGGTGCGGCGGCCGGGGTGGTGAAGCAATCACGCACCGCCGCCTCGTTGCGCCAGTACAAAAACCGCCGCTCACCCGCCGCGTCGGTCTGGATGCAATACAAACCCGGCAAACGACCGGGCAGGCGCTGGACCCGATCCAGGCCGATATTTTCGGCGGCCCAACTCTGGCACATGGCATCGCTGAAGCTGTCGTCGCCCAAGGCGGTAACGTAATCCACCGCGCCCTTCTCACCCAGGGCGCGGGACAGGTACACAGCGGTGTTCAGGGTGTCTCCACCGAAGTTTTGTTGCAGGCTGCCATCGGCGCGCTGCTGCAGTTCGATCATGCACTCGCCGATCAGGGCGATGCGAGGTTTTGGGTTGGGGTAGCTCATGGGCGATCCTGATATTTCGATAGTGTCTGCCAGGCCGCTATCGCGAGCAGGCTCGCTCCCACAGGGGATATTGGTGAACATAAATCCTCTGTTCACAACCGCCCCCACTGTGGGAGCGAGCCCGCTCGCGATAGCCGCGACTCGGTTTCAAGGCTAGAAACAAGTCTCCATGCTCTCGACGACCCGCAACTGCTCATCCACCAGGCACGCCACCCGCCACTTGTCGAAAGTCAGGCACGGATGCGACGTACCGAACGAGATGATGTCGCCTACCCGCAGTTCCACCCCGGTCGCCACCGTCATGAACGCATGCTGGTCCATCACCGCCGTGACCTTGCAGCCGGCCAGGTCCTGCCCCGCTATGGAGTCGGAGCCGGGTTGGTAACGCTTGAGCGGCACCGGCAGCCCGGCGTCATAGGCCACGTCGCGTTTACCCAGGGCGATCACCGCAAAGCCGGGTTCAGGCAGCGATTGCACGTGGGCCCAGACTTCCAGGGCCGGGCGCAGACCTTCGTGCAGGTCGCTACGCCGTTCCAGCACGCAGCACTGGGCCTCTTTGTAGATGCCATGGTCATGGGCCACGTAACTGCCAGGACGCAGCACACTGAGGAAACGTCCGTGGGCGTTCCGAGCCTCGAAAGACTCGGCAATCAGGTCGTACCAGGCTGAACCCGAGGCGGTGATGATCGGCTTGTCGATGGCGAACGCACCGTTGTCCTGCAGTTGCACCGCCAGCCCCACCAGAGATGCGGCAAACGCACGGATGCCACTGATGGCGTGGTCACCATGGATCACGCCTTCGTAGCCTTCGATACCGGTCAGCGCCAGCGCCGGTTGCGCCCCGATCGCCTCGGCCAGGGCCAGCACCTCGGCCTCGGTCCGGCAGCCACACCGGCCACCCACCACACCGTATTCGATCATCACGTTCAACTTCGCACCGCGAGAGGCAAAGAACGCGCCCAGCTCGGCAACGTTGTCAGGATGGTCGACCATGCAATGGAATTCGAACGCTGGATCTGCCAGCAGATCCGCGATCAGCGCCATGTTTGGCGTGCCCACCAGTTGGTTGGCCATCAGCACCCGGCGCACGCCATGGGCGTAAGCGGCACGGGTCTGCACTGCGGTGGCCAGGGTCAGTCCCCAGGCGCCGGCCTCGAGTTGGCGGCGAAACAGCGCCGGGGTCATGCTGGTCTTGCCGTGGGGCGCCAGTTCGGCACCACTGTCCGTGACGAATTTTTGCATCCAGCCAATGTTGTGCTCCAACGCTTGGCGATGCAGCACCAGCGCCGGCAGGCTGATGTCGCGCAGCAGGTGATCGCCCGCTTGGGCGGCCCCCTTCTCCACGGCAGCGTTATGAATGGCAGAAGACATGTTCACACTCCTCACACAGCCGCGGCTGTCTATTCATTGATGCGACGGGCCAGGTTGTTGGCGCTTTCGATCAGCACCCGGCGGTAGTCGGCGTAGTTGTTCTTGGCGTCGGCCCGTGGGGCGACGATGCACAGGGTCGCGATGGCCACGCCATTGGCGTCTTTGACCGGCGCGGCGAAGCAGTGGGTGAAGGTGTCGGCCACACTGTCGAAGGAGAAAAATCCATCGAGCCCGGCCTGGCGGATCTCCGCGAGAAATCGCTCCAGGGGCAGGCGCTCGCCGTCCGGCAGGATGAAGTCGTCGGGGTCGATCAGGTCGACGATCTGCTGGTCACTCAGATGCGCCAGCAGCAGGCGTCCGGATGCGGTCCAGGGAATCGGCGCGTTCTCGCCGATGTCCGAGGAAATGCGAAAATGCCGCTCCCCCTCCTTCATCAGCGCCACCGTGTATTTGCGCCCGTTGAGCAGGCACATCTGGGCGGTTTCCCGGGTCTGGCTGACGATTTCCTGCAAGGCGTGATCGGCCTCGCGACTCAGGTCGAAATGCCGCAGGTGCGCCTGCCCGAGAAAGTACAACTGGCGGCCCAGATAGACGTGGCCGTCCTTGCCCACCGGCTCCAGGATGCGTCGCTCCAGCAGCGACGCCACCAGCTCGTAGACCGTGGACTTGGGACTGCCGATGCCGCTGGCGATGTCATTGGGGCGCAACGGCTGGCCGATTTCCTTGAGGAAATCGAGGATATCGAACGCCCGGTCCAACCCTCGGGCCCGGCGTTTGATGGTGTCTTCGGTCATGTCTTGGGTTCCCATTCAATTGGCCGGGAGTTTAACCAGAGTGCTGCACCGCCTGATAGATTGCTATCGCAGGCAAGCCTTGCTCCCACAGGAGTTTGCATTGCCTTGTGGGAGCAAGGCGTGCCCGCGATGAGTCCTCAATGACTCAAGCCTTTTTCTTGTAGGCGATGCAATCAATCTCAACCTTGCAATCAACCATCATGTTCGCTTGCACACAAGCCCTGGCAGGGGCATGTTCGGGGCTGAAGTATTCACCAAATACTTTGTTGAAACTCCAGAAATCCCGCGGATCTTCCAGCCATACGCCGCAGCGCACCACATCTTCAAGACCGTATCCGGCTTCTTCAAGAATCGCGATCAGGTTCTTCATGGTCTGGTGGGTCTGCTCGACGATCCCGCCGACAATAATCTCGCCGTTGACCGCCGGCACCTGACCGGACACGTGCAGCCAGCCGTCGGCCTCAACGGCTCGGGCGAAGGGCCGTGGCTGACCGCCGCCTGCGGTGCTGCCGGTGCCGTAGCGCGTAATGCTCATGGGTGTTTCTCCTTGCCTGTATCAATCAGAGGTTCAATAAAATTAAAAACGGGTGTTCTTGAGAAACTCAGCCAGTCGTGGCGACTGTGGCCGTTCGAACAGTTCTTTCGGCGGGCCCTGTTCTTCGATGCGGCCCTGGTTCATGAATACGATCTTGTCGGACACCTCGAAGGCAAAACGCATTTCGTGGGTCACCAGCAGCATGGTCATGCCGTCTTCGGCCAGCCCCTTGATCACGTTCAGCACCTCACCCACCAATTCCGGGTCCAGGGCCGAGGTCACTTCGTCGAACAGCATCAGGCTGGGGTTCATGGCAATCGCCCGAGCGATCGCCACACGCTGCTGCTGACCGCCGGACAACTGACCGGGAAAATGATTGCGCCGTTCCAGCAAGCCGACCCGCTCCAGCCATTTCTCGGCCAGGGCCACGGCTTCGTCCTTGGGTAGCTTTTTCACCTTGAGCAGGCCCAAGGTGACGTTCTGCAACGCCGTCAAATGCGGGAACAGGTTGAATTGCTGGAAGGCCATGCCGGTCATGGCCCGGTGCCGGGCGATGACTTTTTCCGGGTGGCGCACGCGCTTGCCGCCCACCTCGTCATAGCCGATGGCCTCGCCATCGAGCACGATCTGCCCGCCCTGGAACTCCTCAAGCATGTTCACGCAACGCAGCAACGTGGTTTTGCCCGAGCCGCTGGAGCCGATCAGGGTGACGACATTGCCGCGCTGCATGCTCAGGTCCACGCCCTTGAGCACTTCCACCGGGCCGTATTGTTTGCGCAGACCGCGAATGTCCAGCAGCGGTTGAGCATTGGTAGAGGTCGAAACATCAGTCATGGCAAGGCCACCCGCTTTTCAATGTGCCGCCCGAGCAATTCGATGGCGTAGTTGATGATGAAAAAGAGAAAACCGGCGAACAGGTAAAACTCCAGGGTCATGAAGGTCCGGGCGATGATCTGCTGAGTGCTGAGCAGCAGTTCGGCAACGCCGATCACCGACAACAGGGTCGAAGCCTTGACGATTTCGGTGGAGGAATTGACCCAGGTCGGCAAGATCTGCCGCAGTGCCTGGGGCAACAGCACGTAACCCAGCGCCTGGAAAAACGTCAGGCCGATGGCCTGGCTTGCCTCCATCTGCCCACGGGGCAAGGCCTGCAAGGCCCCGCGCACGATCTCGGCCACATGGGAACCGCAAAACAGTGTCAGGCCCAGGGCGCCGGCCTCGAATGCACCGATTTGCCAGCCCAGGGCCGGGGCCATGTAGAAACAGGCCAGCACCAACACAAACACCGGAGTGCCGCGAATCACGTCGACGTAGAAACGAAACGGCGCGCGCATCCAGAAGCGACCGTAAGTCAGCACCAGCCCGGCGAACAGGCCGATCAGCGTGCCTAACAAAATCGCCAGTACCGAGCACTGCACGCTGGTCAGGAACCCGGCCCACAGCGTCTCCCGGGCGACCCACAACTCATGCAACCAACTGGGGGATTCGTACATGGAACACTCCTAACGGCGGATCGCCAGACGCTGCTCGAAATAACGCAGCAGCATGGCAATGAGGTAACAGGCCGCGACATACAGGGCCGTGGTCACCAGCCAGGTTTCGATCACCCGGTAGCTCTCCACGTTGATCTTGCGGGCGTAATAAGTCAGCTCCGGCACAGCGATCGCTGCCGCCAGTGAGGTGTCCTTGAACAGCGAAATGAAGTTGTTCGACAACGCCGGCAACACGTTGCGCAGCATCACCGGCACGGTGACGTAGGCCTTCACTTGCCACTCGCCCAAACCGATGGCCAGCCCCGCTTCACGCTGGCCCTTGTGAATGCTCAGCAGCCCGCCGCGGAACACTTCGGTCAGGTAGGCCCCGGCGTACAGCGAGAGCGTGATGACGAACGAGGGAATTTTGTCCAGGCGAATACCCAGGCTTGGCAAGGCGAAGTAGATCAGCAGGATCAGCACCAGGATCGGCGTATTGCGGATCACCGTGACATACACTGAGGCCAGCACCCGCAACACGCGGTGCTTGCTCAGCAGCGCGAACGCCATCAACAGGCCGATCACGCAACCGATGGCGATCGACACCAGCGCCAGGGAAAGCCCCAGGCCGAGCCCCGCCAGCAAGGTGTCGAAATCGCGCCAGACGGCGGCAAAGTTCAACTGATAATTCATGGTCGGCAGTACCTTCAACGGGGCGCCTTCAAGCGGCGCCCCGGGCTCACGGGATCATTTGAATTCGACGGGGAAACCGATGGCCGGCGACGGCAGCTCGACGCCGAACCATTGCTTGAACGATGCCGCATAGGTGGGGAATTCCACGCCGGTCATGGCTTCATGCAAGGTGGTGTTGACGAAGTTCAGCCAGTCCTGGTCGCCGCGCTTGACCGCGCAGGCATAGGTTTGCGGGCTCCAGGCGTAGGCCGGGCTGCGATAGCGACCAGGGTTCTGCACCATCAGGTACTTGACCGAAGACTGGTCGGTGGCAGCGGCATCGGCACGGCCGGAGTTCACCGCCTGATACATCAGATCAACACTGTCGTACTGGTCGACCTTGGCCTTGGGCAGCGCCTGGTGCACCAATTCCTCGGCGTAGACGTTCTGCAGCACAGCCACGGTGACGTCATCGCCGGCGGCCTTGAGGTCTTCGATTTCCTTGTACTTGCTGTTGGCCGGCAGCAGCAGGCCCACGCCTTCGCGGTAATACGGCAGGGTGAACGCCACTTGCTGGGCACGACTGGCGGTGACGGTGATGAACTGGCAGCTCATGTCGACCTTGTCGGTCAACAGGTTCGGAATGCGTGCATCGGACGACTGCACCACAAACTCGACTTTCTCCGGGTCATTGAACAGACCCTTGGCCACCATCCGTGCGATGTCGATATCAAAACCCTGCAACTTGCCATCCGCTCCCTGGAAGTGCCACGGCGCATTGGTGCTGCCCGTGCCCACGATCAATTTCCCGCGCTGCAGCACGCTATCGAGCTTGCTGTCCGCCGCCTGAGCGACACCCATGGCAGCCGTCGTGGCCGCGAAGATAAAAACACACGCTTTGAACAAGGAAGGTCGGCGATGCATGGCAAGCACTCCTGAGTCAGTTTATTCCGCTATACCGGAACTTAGTATGTAACAACGGAATAGACAGCAGAAAGTGTGCCACAGGCATGCGGTGTATGGATAAGGAAAATGGAAAACCAATGAAATCAAAAGGATGGCACGCCCAGACGTTTCAATAGGAACGCGGGCATCTGCGCAGGGACTGCTACTGTTGGCTACAGCTTCGGGTAGCAAGGCCCCAGACAGGGAGCAAGTGAGGCTTTTGCGCACCAAAAGGGAGCCGTTCAACTGTCAACTCTGACAGTAGCGATGCCCGGCCGTGTTGCTTATGGTTGCAAACACCCTATCGATGAAGGGAAACCCGCCATGAGTTCGTTCATCACCCACATCGCCTCATCAAAGGACTACCGCACGGCTCTCAAGACCTGGCGCCCGGTAGTCTTCTATTTCGGCCACCCCTACTGCTACGCCTGTAGCTGGGCCGAGCCGCTGTTTTGCAGCGTTGCCGAGACATTCAAGGATCGGGCGGTGATCTACAAATTGAGTACCAGCGAATCGCCCCGACACCCGGACGTTACCGGGACACCCACGGTGCTGTTTTATAAGGATGGGAAGTTACGCCGCAAGCTCAAGGGCGTCGGTGATCAGGCCTCGCTGACCCAGAACTTTGCCGAACACATCGGCCGAACCAAACCCAGACGGCCGCGTCGTTCGCCTCGCCGTGACTTGCACTGGTTGCACGAGCAACTGCGAACCTTGTGCCTGGTCTCTCGGGCACGGGGACTCCAAAGGTTGCGGCGAGGAAAGCCGGGCGCCTACCGCTTGGCCGCCTCGTCATAAACCTGACCGCGCTCGCGCTTACCAACCGCAATCACTGTAACAACTAGCAAATCATCTACCACTCGGTAAACCAATCGATAGCCGGCGCTACGTAACTTGATTTTATAGGCGTTGCCCAGCCCATGCAGACGGTCTGTCTGGACATGCGGATTCACCAGTCGCTCCTCGAGCTTTTTCTTGAATTGCTCTTTGAGTGTTGCACCCAGTTTTGCCATTCCTTCCAGGCTTTATCAGAAAATTCCAACTCATAGGTCATCAAGAGAAACCTTTATCGTTGGATCATTTTCACGCTCGCGGCAAAGAGCAACCAGCTCCAGATCTTCAAGCCGATCCATCATGGCTTCATATTCTCGAGCGGGGACGCAATAAAATGCCGGCTCATTGCGGTTGAGGATTGCTACGGATAATCCTCCACCGGCAGCAACAGTGCCCATCGGATTTTTCTTGAGTTCGGAAATGCTGGCTACAACTTGAGAAAGTACAATATGTGTCATGAGGTGAGTCCTTGAGCACTCTTAATGGCGCTAAAAATAGCACTCTAAAACACCTCTTATCACAGTTCAGCGTCCGCAAAACCTCACTCTGGACAACATCCGCAAATCCCCGTCGCGGTAATAATCGTCCGTCCAGCTGTCATCCACCGCCAGTGGCTTGACCTGCTTGAGCGCCAGTTTTTTCGCGAAATAGCGAAAGCGGTAATGCTCGTAGAAGCGCAGCAGCTCAAGCCCGTAGCGGTCGGCCAGGTCGGTGTCGCCCTGAATGATCAGGTAGTTCTCGTCGTTGCCGCTGCTGGCCGCGGCGCTCAGGTTGTGGCTGCCGCTGATGATGGTCGGCGTGTCGCTGGTGAAGTCGGTGACGACGGCTTTGGTGTGCACCAGCAGATTGCCTTTCTGGCCTTTCATGTTTTCCCTGAGCCAGCCCTCCAGGCCGGTATTGAGCAGCGCGGTGGCGGCGAATTCGGCGGTGCGGTCGGCATGAAAGCCAGTGATGCGGCTGGTGGTGTTCTGCAGGCCGTAACGCAGCACGTCGTCGTTGGGTTGACCGAGCAAGGCATCGAGGATCCGGTCAGGCAAGGCGAAGGCCGTGACGAACAGCAGGTCCTTGCGAGCGCCATTGATGATATCGACGAAACGATCCAGGTCGCCCTCTCCCGTACGCGGCGAGAACCCGGTGAACAATGGCTCCTCGGGTACCATGGGGTTGTTCCGGTTGATCCACTGCCGCGTGGCCCCGACGTCCTCGGGTGCGGCCCAGATCTGCTCGAACACCTGCCGATAGCTGTCGCTGACCCGCGCGTCGTCCAGCACATGAATAACGTTGGCCTGGCGGTAGACGCCGTTGGCGGTGAAATTGGTGCTGCCGCACAGCACGGCCTCGGGGTGCAACGAACCGGTGTCGTCGACCTTGCTCAGCACGATGAACTTGTCGTGGAAAATATTGTGCGTGACGCGCCCGCGCTTGTTGGCCGCCGGCAATGTTGCCAGGCTGGCTTCGTTGCGCAGTGTGCCGTCGTCTCCCGGCTCAGCGTGGTACAGCACCCGTACCCGCGCCCCCCGTGCGGAAGCGGCGTTCACAGCCTCGACGATCACCGGCAGTTCATATTCATAGATGGCGACGTCCAGGGCCCAACTGGCGTTCAGGGCCCGGTCGATAAAACCGGTCAAGCGCCCCAGCAAACCGTTTTCCAGCCAGCGGCGCGGCGCGTCGGGCCAAGCATCGATGGACAGATTTTTGTTGGCGTCGATCAGCGCATCCAGCTCGGGAAATTTGCGCTGGAAGGCCTGGCTCGCGGCCACGGCACGATTGAAAATGACCATCTGGTTGCTTGGCTGACCATCGTCACTGGTCACTGACACCTCAAGTGATTCCCCCAGTTGCGGCGCGTCAGGGCTGCCATAGGCCAGGTGCACACGGTAGTGAATTGCCACGCCTGGGTTGATGGCGTAGTCGGCCCAGCGAAATTTCTGCAACGGTGCTTTATCGCTCGGCGTAGCGCGAAATTGCGGGAACGTGTGCACCTTGTCGGGGAAGGTCAGGCTGTTGAACAGGAACAGCCAGGGCTTGGCGCCGTGCTGCTTCTCGATGGCAAAGCCGAGCAAGCCCTTGCGCCGGGGTTCGGCCAGGTCCATGGCGAGCAATACACCGTTGGTGCCAGCGTAGGCCTTGACCCGAAAATCGTCCTGGGCGTTGGTGACGAGTACGCGCATGGTTCACTCCTGTGAGGTCTGGCTGAGCATAGAACAGCGATGCTTATTGAGCGTGCGGATCTGACACCGGGGCGATGCTATCGCGAGCAGGCTCGCTCCCACAGGGGATTCATCGATCGAGTGTTCACCACAGAACAAATGTGGGAGCGAGCCTGCTCGCGATGAGGCCATGTCAGTCAGCGAACATCCGAGCCCGGTAGTCCTTCATCAATATGCCGATACTGCGCCCCCAACTGCCCCGCCAATTGCCGGGCCCGGCCCAGGCGAATCGGTCCGCGTTCGATGTCGATCAACAGGCTTGGGCAATCAAGGGGCGGCAGTGTCAGCTGCTGTTTGACTCGCCCGTCGGTCATCAGCAACACCCGCTGTTGCTCGGTCGGGTAGCGCTTGCGCCGGGCCGTCAACCAGCGTCCGGCCTCGGTCAGCGCCGCCAGCAACGGCGTGCCGCCGCCGGCGCCCAGGCCGTCGAGCCAGTCCCGTAGCCCGGCCGAGTCCTTGAGCCCTTGCACCTGCCAGGCTGGTGCGCTGCCGCTGGCCGTCAGCAAGGCCAGCCGGGCGCGTTGGCGGTAGGCGTCATCGAACAGTTGCGCCAGCAGGCCTTTGCCATCGCTCAAGGCTTGATGACGACGAGTCGAGGCCGAGGCGTCGATGATGACCAGCCACAGTTCATGGGGCGAACGATGGCGTTGCTGAAAACGCAGGTCTTCACGCAGGCGTGGACGGCCAGCGAGCAACGTGCCTGGCCAGTTCACCGCCCCGCTGGCCGCCGCTTTGCTGCGGCCCTGGCGCCCTTGGTCCAACCGTCCCGCACGGGGTCTGGCATTCACCCCCGCGGGCGAACGGGGGCGAATGCCTAGGGCTTTTTTGGCCAGCTCGGCACGTCACGCCGAGTGCCGGTGGGCAATGCCCGGGCCGGCAGGTCACCCCACTGGCCCTGGCCTTCGTCAGGCCTGGCGGTTTGATCGGCGGTGGCTGGCGGCGCCTGGGACGGCGCAGGGGCCGAAGGCTCGCGCCTGCGATGACGCAATGCAAACTCGGCGACCGCATCAATGTCCTCAACGGCAATGGCATCCGCCCCGCGCCACGCAGCATGGGCCCGGGCGGCCCGCAGCCAGACCAGGTCCGCGCGCAAGCCATCGACCCCAGCGGCAAAACAACGCTCGGTGATCTGCGCCAGCGCCTGGTCATCCAGAGGAATCTGCATCAACCGGTCGCGAGCCTGTTGGCAGCGTTCGCGCAACTGCCGCTGGGTCGGTTCCCATTCCGCGCAGAACGCCGCCGGATCGCTGTCGAAATCCAGCCGCCGACGGATAATCTGCCCGCGCTCAAGCGGTGCGGTGTGGCCGTCCAGGGCCACGTTCAGGCCGAAACGGTCGAGCAACTGCGGACGTAATTCACCCTCTTCCGGGTTCATGGTGCCGATCAATACAAAACGTGCCGGATGCCGGTGTGAGATGCCGTCACGCTCGATCAGGTTGGTGCCGCTGGCAGCCACGTCCAGCAACAGGTCCACCAGATGGTCGGGCAGCAGGTTCACTTCATCGACATACAACACCCCGGCGTCGGCCTTGGCCAAAACGCCGGGAGAGAACTGCGCGCGCCCCTCCCCCAGGGCCGCGTCCAGATCCAGGGTGCCCACCAGCCGCTCTTCAGTGGCGCCCAAAGGCAAGGTGACAAACTGGCCGCTGGCCAACAGGTCCGCCAGCCCCCGGGCCAGCGTGGACTTCGCCATGCCCCGTGGGCCTTCGATGAGCACACCGCCGATTTTCGGATCGATCGCAGCCAGGCACAGGGCCAGTTTCAGGTCATCGGCCCCGACCACGGCGCAGAGCGGGAAATGAGGGGTGTCGGTCATATCTAATTCTCAAAGGTGGTCGGTAACGTCGATGTGAACAGAGTACTTGTGGCGAGGGGATTTATCCCCGTTGGACTGCAAAGCAGGCCTCCCAATGTGGACAAGAGGGTCGCTTCGCAACCCAGCGGGGATAAATCCCCTCGCCACAGGTCAACCCATCACAGGGGTTGTGTATAGCCCGTCGAATGGGCAGGTCAGCTGTCTTCTTCTATGTCCAACAACAAGTTCTCCAGCGCCTCTCGATACTCCCCGGGCTCCTGCCACATTCCGCGCTGCTGCGCTTCGAGCATACGCTCGGTCATGTCGCGCAAGGCATCGGGGTTGTGCTGGCGAACGAAATCGCGGGTATCGGGGTCGAGCAGATAAGCCTCGGCCAGCAAGGCGTACTGGTGATCGTCGATCAACTGCGTGGTGGCGTCGAAGGCGAACAGGTTGTCCACCGTCGCCGCCAGTTCAAACGCACCTTTATAGCCGTGGCGCTTGATCCCGTCGATCCACTTCGGATTGGCCGCCCGGGAACGAATGACGCGGTTGAGCTCTTCTTTCAACGTGCGGATCTTGGGCAAGTCCGGCTGGCTGTGATCGCCGTGGTAACTGGCCGCCGTTGCGCCGCCAAGGGTCTCCACCGCCGCCAGCATGCCGCCCTGGAATTGGTAGTAATCGTTGGAGTCGAGCAGGTCGTGTTCGCGGTTGTCCTGGTTCTGCAACACCGCCTGCACCTGGCTAAGGCGCCGGGAGAACTGCTCCCGGGCGGCAGTGCCTTCATCGCCGGCGCCGTAGGCGTAGCCACCCCAATTCAGGTAGACCTGCGCCAGGTCTTCGCGGCTCTGCCACAGGCGGTCGTCGATGGCGCCCTGCACACCCGCGCCGTAGGCGCCAGGCTTGGCGCCGAAGATCCGCCACCCGGCCTGACGGGCCGCGACCTCGGGTTCAAGGCCCGATTCCAACAGGGCCTGGCGCTCGCTGCGCACCTTCGCCGCCAAGGGGTTCATGTCGTCCGGTTCGTCGAGGGCGGCGACGGCCTGCACCGCTGCATCGAACAGGCGGATCAGATTGGCAAAGGCGTCCCGGAAGAACCCGGAGACCCGCAGCGTGACATCGACCCGAGGCCGGTCCAGCAGACTCAACGGCAAGATCTCGAAATCGTCGACTCGTTGGCTGCCCGTGGCCCACACCGGACGCACGCCCATCAACGCCATGGCCTGGGCAATGTCGTCACCGCCGGTGCGCATAGTGGCGGTGCCCCACACCGAAAGCCCCAATTGACGCAGGTGATCGCCGTGGTCCTGCAAGTGCCGCTCAAGGATCAGGGACGCCGACTGAAAACCGATGCGCCACGCGGTGGTAGTCGGCAGGTTGCGCACGTCCACCGAGAAGAAGTTGCGCCCGGTGGGCAGCACATCCAGGCGCCCGCGACTGGGCGCACCGCTGGGGCCGGCCGGCACGAAGCGCCCGCTCAAGGCATCGAGCAAACCGCGCATTTCCGCCGGGCCGCAAGCGTCCAGACGCGGAGCCACGACGCCGCGCAGGTTTTCAATAATGCTGTTCACCGTTTCCCAACCCGGCGCCTCAAGTTGCGCGACCACGCCCTCCAGGGCCTGCTCGATCAATTGCCCGGCGAACAATTCCAAACGTTCACGAGTATCGCCAGCGGTCCGCCAAGGTTCGTCGCTGAGCCGATCCAAGGCTTCGGGACAAGCGCCGGTCCAGGGTTCGGCCAGCGCACAATCCAGCGGATCGAAACCCAGCGCAAAGGCCTTGGCCAGCGCCCGCAGCAAACTCGACTGCGCGCCCTTGCCATCCCCCCGGGGAATGCGCAGCAACGCCAGCAAGGTGTCGATGCGCAACCGTTGTGTGGGCGACTCGCCAAAAATGTGCAGGCCGTCGCGGATCTGCGACTCCTTCAGATCGCACAGGTAAGTGTCCAGGCGCGGCAGCCAGATTGCCACGTCAGCGTCGCCGTCCAGTTGCAACTCGCGGTCGATGTGGGTCTCGCGCACCAGATTCAGAATGTCTCGCTGCAGTTCCCGGGCGCGGCGTGGGTCGAGCAGTTGCGCTTCGTAGTATTCGTCAGCCAACAGCTCAAGGTTACGCAGCGGCCCATAGGTTTCGGCCCGGGTCAGCGGCGGCATCAAGTGATCGATAATCACGGCCTGGGTGCGACGCTTGGCCTGGGCGCCCTCGCCCGGGTCATTGACGATGAACGGATAGATGTTCGGCAACGGTCCCAGCAGCGCATCCGGCCAGCAGTTTTCCGACAGCCCGACGCCCTTGCCCGGCAGCCATTCGAGATTGCCGTGCTTGCCGACATGAATCAGGGCGTGGATCCCGTAGGTGTTGCGCAGCCAGAAATAAAACGCCAGGTAGCCGTGGGGCGGCACCAGGTCCGGGTCGTGGTACACGGCGCTCGGATCGACCTGATAGCCTCGAGCCGGCTGGATGCCGACGAACGTCAGGCCCAGGCGCACGCCAGCAATCATCAGCCGGCCATCGCGGAACATCGGGTCCTGTTCGGGCGCGCCCCAGCGCTCCAGCACCGCCTGGCGATTGGCCTCGGGCAATGCGTCGAACATGGCCCGGTAAGCATCCAGCGCCAGGCTCTGGTGACAGGGCCGTTGGTCAAGACTGTCCAGGTCGTTGCTTACCCCGCCGAGCAACTGCTGGATCAGCGCGGTGCCGCTCGCAGGCAGTTCAGCCGGCAGCGGATAGCCCTCGGCCTGCAAGGCCCGCAGGATATTCACTGCCGCCGCCGGGGTGTCCAGGCCGACGCCGTTACCGATGCGCCCATCCCGGGTCGGGTAATTGGCGAGGATCAGCGCCACGCGCTTTTGCGAGTTGGGCAGGCACGCCAGGGTAGTCCAGCGCCACGCCAGCTCAGCGACAAAATCCATGCGCTCGGGCACGGCCCGGTAGCAGACCACATCGCTCTGGCTGCGCTCGCTGCGCCAGGCCAGGTCCTTGAAACTGATGGGGCGACTGATGATCCGCCCGTCCAGTTCCGGCAGGGCAATGTGCATCGCCAGGTCCCGCGGGCCCAGACCCTGCTCACTGGCGCGCCAGCCAGGCTCGTTGTCCTGGGCGCAGATCGCCTGGATCACTGGGATGTTGCGGCGAAACGGTCGCAAGTGCGGCGCTTCGGGGCTCGATTGGGCGAAACCGGTGGTGTTGAGGATCACTCCCGCCGCCACCTCATCCAGCCAGTCTTCAACCAAGGCCAGGCAAGCAGGCTCCTTGAGGCTCGCCACGGCAATGGGCAAGGGATTGAGCCCCGCCGCTTGCAGACGCTGGCAAAACACGTCGATGAACGCCGTGTTCGCTGCTTGCAGGTGGGAGCGATAAAACAGCACCGCCGCCACCGGCTGCCCGGCCCGCCAGTCGCTTTGCCAATCACTCAGGCTGGCGTTGGTTCGTTCCGGATGGTAGATCGCCGTGCGCGGCAGGGTTTGCGGTTCGCCCCAAGGATAGTCGCGACCGAACCATTGGCTGGCCAGGTTATGGAACAGGTCCAGGGCATTGCCCAAACCGCCTTGGCGCAGGAACTGCCAGAGCCGGTCCCGATCCTCATTGGGCACGTTGCTCAGGTCGCTGAGTTCCGGGTCGGGTCGATCGTCCCCCGGCACCAGGATCAGCTTCACCCCGCGCCCGGCCAGTTCCATAAGACGTTCAATGCCGTAGCGCCAATAACCGATACCGCCATGCAGGGAAAGCAGGATGACCTTGGCGTGACGCAACACGTCGTCGAAATACAGATCCACCGAGGCGTGGTTTTGCACCTGCATCGGGTTGGCGAGGCGAAACTGCGGATAGTCGTCCGGCAACTGCCGCGCCGCTTCGGCCAGCAGCGCCAGGCTGGAGTCGCCGCTGCACAGGATCACCAGCTCGGCGGGGGTTTGTCCGAGATCGGCAATGTTGTCGTCCGACACGAAACCGCCGGGCTGGGTCCTGAGCAGGTGCATGGCTTAGACGCTGAGGGCGGCGCGCAATTGCGCTTCGAGCAGCCCGGCATCCAGCGCCTGGCCGATCAGCACCAGACGGGTCACCCGCGCTTCATCGGCGCCCCACTGCCGGTCGAAATGTTTGTCGAAGCGCGTGCCCACGCCCTGGATCAGCAAACGCATCGGCTTGCCAGGAATGGCCGCGAACCCCTTGACCCGCAGCACGCCGTGCTGGACCACCAGTTGGGTCAGCGCGTCCAGCAGCAGGCTTTCGTCGGCCTGGGGCAGTTCGATGGAAATGGAGTCGAACGCGTCATGATCATGGTCGTCATCGTCGCCGTCATGGTGATGATCGTGATGGCTGTGGCGGCTGTCGATGTGCTCCTCGGAGCCGGCGCCCAGGCCGATCAACACTTCCAAAGGCAAGCGGCCGCTGCTGGCTTCGATGACCTTGACCGCCGGCGGCAGTTCTTCGGCCACTTCCAGGCGCACCTTGGCCAGGTCTTCAGGGCTGATCAGGTCGGCTTTGTTGAGGATCACCAGGTCGGCGCTCGCCAGTTGATCGGCGAACAGCTCGTGCAGCGGTGATTCGTGGTCCAGGTTGGGGTCAAGTTTGCGCTGGGCATCGACCTGGTCCGGAAACGCGGCGAACGTGCCGGCGGCCACGGCCGGGCTGTCGACCACGGTGATGACCGCATCGACGGTGCAGGCGCTGCGGATTTCCGGCCACTGGAAAGCCTGGACCAGCGGTTTGGGCAGGGCCAGGCCCGAGGTTTCGATAAGGATGTGATCGAGGTCACCGCGCCGCGCCACCAACTCGCGCATCACCGGGAAAAACTCTTCCTGCACGGTGCAGCACAGGCAACCGTTGGCCAGTTCATAGACGCGACCGTTGGCTTCTTCTTCGGTGCAGCCGATCGAGCACTGCTTGAGGATCTCGCCGTCGATACCCAGCTCGCCGAACTCATTGACGATCACGGCGATGCGGCGGCCCTGGGCGTTGTCGAGCATGTGCCGCAGCAAGGTGGTTTTACCCGAGCCGAGGAAGCCGGTGACGATGGTGACAGGGAGTTTGGCCAGTGTTTTCATCGGATGCCCTTTGGCAAGGTGGCGGGCAAACGGGACGACAACCCGCACGCATGGGCGCACGCGGAAGATTTCGCCACCGGATCACCCCGCCCGGTTGTAGTGAGAATCTGTGTCGAGGCAGGTCTCCTGGCTGACGGCGGGCCAGTCATTCGACTGGCAGTGACTGCGCCTTCCCGTGCACCCTTGGTCAAGAGCATGCACAGTGGCCTTGCAGAAACATCACCGTTCACAGTTGCGGGGGCAGCCGCGGCTTGGACCGCGTTCCCTTCTTAGCTTCGGCCAATGCCGAAGAACCTCGAAGGCGCAAGGCTACGCAGGGTGTGGGGGCGGGTCAATGTCCGCAGGTGAGTTCTGTGGTGTCTTGCGGGCCCTATCGCGAGCAGGCTCGCTCCCACAGTAAATCTCGCCGATCACAAAATTCATGTTCAACAAAGCTCAACTGTGGGAGCGAGCCTGCTCGCGATGGGCGCAACGGGTATCAGCCAATTGACGCCCCGCCCCCGCCCATGCTCTCCTGTGCGCCTAGTTACGGGTGCCCTTCACAGGGTGAAACGGGAAACCGGTGAATCGTGTGCTTTACTTCAAGGCCACGTCAGTCCGGTGCTGCCCCCGCAACGGTAAGCGAGAGAAGCGTCAGATCCACTGTGCCTCACGGCATGGGAAGGTGACGCTTGTCGGCCAGGCACAAGCCCTGCCCCTCGCGAGCCCGGAGACCGGCCCATGACTCATGCATCAACAAACCCGCGGTGGGCGGGCGCTGTTCGAACCTTGGCGGGCCTGCGCCCGGGGTTTCATTGCGCTCGCTTCACCCGATGACAAGAGACCATAGGGAAGCGCCATGTCGACCATCAGCAGCACCGCCCGTACCGCCAGCAGCTCCACGACCCTGAGCCAGCGCCTGAGCGCGGCGATTTTCGCCTCGATCCTCGGTGCAGGCCTGGTCTATTTCGCCGGTTTCTCCCACATCGAAGCGGTGCACAATGCGGCCCACGACACCCGCCACAGCGCCGCATTCCCGTGCCATTGAGACCTGACGACATGATCAAGCGTATCGCGCAAACCGCCGGTTTCAGCGGGTTGCTGGCCGCCCTGCTGCTGACCCTCCTCCAGAGTTTCTGGGTATCGCCGCTGATTCTGCAGGCCGAAACCTACGAAAGCGCACCGGCTACCGAGCACCATGAGCACGCTGCTGGGGCCGCTCACTCCCATGATGCCCAAGCGTGGGAGCCGGAAGACGGTTGGCAACGACTGCTCTCCACCACCGGCGGCAATCTGGTGGTCGCAGTGGGTTTCGCCCTGATGTTGGCGGGCTTGTACACGCTGCGGGCGCCGACTCGCACGTCCCAGGGATTGCTTTGGGGTTTGGCCGGTTATGCCACGTTTGTCCTGGCCCCCACCCTCGGCCTGCCACCGGAGCTGCCTGGTACGGCGGCGGCCGATCTGGCCCAACGGCAGATGTGGTGGATCGGCACGGCGGCCTCCACTGCGGTAGGTATCGCCCTGATTGTCTTCGGCAGGCATTGGTTGCTCAAACTGTTGGGCGTGGCGACCTTGCTGGTGCCCCATGTCATCGGTGCGCCGCAGCCTGAGGTCCACTCGATGCTGGCGCCCGAAGCACTTGAAAGCCAGTTCAAGCTCGCCTCGCAAGTGACCAATGTCGCGTTCTGGCTGGCCTTGGGCCTGGTCAGCGCATGGTTGTTCCGGCGTGGCGACCAGGCTCAGCACGACGCATGAGCACCGGGCCGATCCTGGTGGTCGGCCTGGGCTGT
This sequence comes from Pseudomonas sp. JL2, assembly GCF_031570495.1. Classification (NCBI taxonomy): domain Bacteria; kingdom Pseudomonadati; phylum Pseudomonadota; class Gammaproteobacteria; order Pseudomonadales; family Pseudomonadaceae; genus Pseudomonas; species Pseudomonas sp. JL2. The sequence goes on along the minus strand of NZ_JAKUDH010000006.1, from coordinate 101,935 downwards.
CAACGCGGCTGCCCGGCCAGCACGCTGCGAGAACTGCTTGATCAGACTTTGCGGGCACATGGCATCGAACTCTCTGAGGTTCGCGCCTTGGCCAGTATCGACCTCAAGCGTGACGAGCCGGGCCTGCTGGAGCTGGCCGAACAACTGGAGTTGCCGCTGACCTGTTTCAATGCCGAGCAATTGTCCAGCTACCAGCAGCGGCTCAGTCACCGCTCCGAGATCGCTTTTGAACGCACCGGTTGCTATGGCATCGCCGAAAGCGCTGCCCTGGCCCTGGCCGACCGGTTGGGCGCGACGCCTGCGACGCTGCTGATTCCTCGCCAAAAGACCCCAAGCGCCACGCTGGCATTGGCGGTCACGTCGTAAACCCTGATAATTCGCGCCTTGGATCATGAGCGATCTTCATTCAAAGGGTCGCCCACTCACCTTTAGGAACCGGTCATGACCGTTTATTTCATTGGCGCCGGCCCTGGCGACCCGGAACTGATCACTGTCAAAGGCCAGCGACTGATCCGCAGCTGCGCGCTGATCATCTACGCCGGCTCCCTGGTGCCCACAGCCGTGCTGGAAGGCCACAACGCCGAACAGGTGGTCAACAGCGCCGAGCTGCACCTGGAGCAGATTATCGAGTTGATCAAGGCCGCTCACTTCAAGGGCCAGGACGTGGCCAGGGTGCACTCCGGCGACCCGAGCCTGTATGGCGCCATTGGCGAGCAGATTCGGTGCCTGCGGGAACTGGACATCCCGTTCGAGATCATCCCCGGCGTGACCGCGACCTCCGCCTGCGCCGCCCTGCTGGGCGCCGAACTGACTTTGCCGGACGTGTCCCAAAGCCTGATCCTCACCCGCTACGCAGACAAAACCGCGATGCCCGCCGGCGAAGAACTGGGCAGCCTGGCGCAGCACGGGGCGAGCATGGCGATTCATTTGGGCGTCAATCATCTGGAAAAAATCGTCAGCGAACTGCTGCCCCACTACGGCGCGGATTGCCCGATTGCCGTGATTCACCGGGCGACATGGCCGGATCAGGATTGGGTGGTGGGTACGCTGGCTGATATTGCCGGAAAGGTCCAGGCCAAGGGCTTTCGACGCACGGCGCTGATCCTGGTAGGGCGTGTACTGGGTAATGATGTGTTCAGTGAGTCGTCGCTCTACTGCGCCGGGCACGCGCATCTCTACAGACCCTGAAAACACAACTTTGAGAGCGAGCTTGCTCCCACAGGAATTTGCGGCGATTAAAAAAATCGAACGTCACCGCGGCCCCAATGTGGGAGCGAGCCTGCTCGCGATAGCGGTGGATCAGCTTGCGCGGATGTCGGATCCACCCATAAAAAAACGGCGCTCACGGGCGCCGTTTTTTCTATCCGCAGCGAACACCTATCAGTAGTAGGCGTTTTCTTTCTGCGTGTGGTCGGTCACGTCGCGCACGCCCTTGAGTTCCGGGATACGCTCGAGCAAGGTGCGCTCGATGCCTTCCTTCAAGGTCACGTCGGCCTGGCCGCAGCCCTGGCAACCGCCGCCGAACTGGAGCACGGCGATGCCGTCTTCCACCACGTCGATCAGCGATACCTGGCCGCCGTGGCTGGCCAGCCCCGGGTTGATTTCGGTTTGCAGGTAATAATTGATGCGCTCGTTGACCGGGCTGTCGGCATTGACCATCGGCACCTTGGCGTTCGGCGCCTTGATGGTCAACTGGCCGCCCATGCGGTCGGTGGCATAGTCGACCACCGCGTCGTCTAGGAACGCTTCGCTGAACGAGTCGATGTACGCGGTGAAGCTCTTGAGCCCCAGCGCGGTGTCTTCAGGTTTCTCTTCCCCCGGCTTGCAGTAGGCAATGCAGGTTTCAGCGTACTGGGTGCCGGGCTGGGTGATGAAGATGCGGATCCCGATACCTGGGGTGTTCTGCTTGGACAGCAGGTCGGCCAGGTAATCGTGGGCGGCATCGGTGATGGTAATGGCGGTCATGGAAACTCCTCGCAGGCTTGTCGGCAGTTTACGCCAATCATCGCGCCGGACAAAGTCCTAGTATTTTTGTCAGGAAAGCGCCCGGATATCCTGGTCAGAGGTTCTGGTAGCGATTCATGTCCAGCACCCCACTTTCCAGCGGCGCCGTCTCCTGCAGGTAGTGGCTCAGGTCATGGAAGTACCGCCAGAACTGCGGGTGACTGCGCCGAATGCCCCAGCGCTCGACAACCCGCTCGAACGCCTGCCCGTCCCGGGCGCCCTCCATGGCGTCGACAAAGGCCGGCACTTGCTCGGCGGGGATGTTGAAGATGAAGTTCGGATAGCTGCTCAGCACGCCCGGATAGACCGTCAAGGTGTCCAGCCCCGGCTGGTATCGCAGCGCCTCGCCGAGCAAAAACGCCACGTTACTGTGAGCGCGGTTGCGCAGCAGACTGTAGACCTCACGGCGACCGCTGACGGTTTCGACGCGCAACATGGTCGCTTCCGGTAACTGGTTGATGACGCTCAGGCCCGCCGCCGGTCTGGAAGCCAGGCGACTGAGGGCCTGTTCGGCGTTCTGTAAGGCCGGATCAATGTTCGGACGTGAGCAATAGGCGCCATCACACCGGTTGATCGGATCGGGCCGCGCGTTCAAGTCGCCATAACGAACCAGCAATTGCTGGACGAAATCGCGCTTGGGATCATCTTCGTCAAGCTTGAGAGCGGTGGGTTTATCGTCGTCGATAGCCTCGTAATCGAGCCACATCTTGAATTTTCCGCCCGACTGATACCAATCGTTGAGGTAATCCTCACGGGAGTCGGCTGGCATCAGGCGCAGGAAGTTCTGCTCCGCGCCGTTGCGAATCAGGTCGAAATACAGTCGCGTCTGGGCCTGGTGGGACACGTTGCCGAACACGTCGAAGTTCACCGCCAACTGATAATAAGTGCGCTCCAGCAATGGAAAGTCGAACAGCCACATCGTCTGCGGCACCTCGCCAATCAGGCCCTTGGTGACCGAAGCACTGTCGAAATGCCGGAAAATGCTCAGCAAGGCATTGTCGTTGCCGGCCCACAGCGTCGACCAACTGGGCGCAGGCAGGTCGGCGTAGTTGTCGCGACGCAAGGCTTCGTACTCGTTGCGCTTGTCCCGGTAGTCCAGCCACAGGCTCAGGACGCTGCCCACGTCGTCATTCTGCCCCGGCATCGCCAGCAACGGCGTGGCCTGGCCGCGGTAATTGGGGTCGGTGATGTACAGATCATGTTCCGGGGCCTGGAACAACGCCCAGAAGTTGTCGCGGATCACGTCCGTGGCGATCTGGCCCCGGCAAACCGGGCCGCGGATAAATGTGCGCACGAAATACTCGGCGTTATCGAGCATGAACTGATAGCGGGCCTGGGCCGGGATCGCCTCGAAGGTGGAAAACGGGTTGGCCCGCCGCTCCGGGCCGTACCCTGGCAACGCAGTGACCTGCCATCTGCCGCTGTAGAACAGGCTCTTGATCCGCGCCATTTTTGCCGCGCTCAACCCGTAGGTGATGTGGGTCTTGTGCACGATCACCCCTTGTACCGGCCAGAGCCGGTAATACACACGGGTGCCTGGGTCATCGTTCGGGCGGCGGGTGTTGATCAGATCGATTGGCTGGCCGGTAGGCGTGCGCGAACGTACCCACTGGAAGAAATGCCCCGGCTCGCCATCCTTGAAATAAATGTGCGCCAGAAACCAGTGCTCAAACAACCACCGGCCCACCAGGCTTTCCCGGGCGCCGGGGGCGTTGAGCAGGTTTTCCCACTGCACCACCTGCAAAGCTTCGGCGGCGCTCGGCGCCAGCGCTTGCTGATCGATGGGTGCACCCGCGGCCAGCCAGCGCTGCAAGGTCTGATATTGCTGGTCGGTCAGGCCAGTGACCGCCAGAGGCATGCCTTCCTTGGGATGCGCGGCGGCGTACTCGTCGAATTGCCCCGGCATCGGGCAGCTGTTGTCACGCTCAAGCCCAATCACGATGTCCTGGGGCAGCTTGGCGTTGGGCTGCAACGGTGTGTTGTGGCCCAGTTCGAGCATCTGCGCCATCAGCGCGGCCTGACTGCCTTGAGCATCCAGCACGGAATAGAAGCCTTTGCGCTGCCAGGCCCGCTGGCCGGAGGCGTCATAGAACAAACGGGTGGGTTCGGCAGCCTGGTGTCGTTCACCGTCATAGACCGGCAGCTTGCTCGCGCCCCGGGACACGCCTTCGCCACTGCCCAGGTTCAATTGGCACGCAGAGTCATAGCAGGCGTGGCAGGCGACGCATTTTTCCGTGAAGATCGGCTGGATATCGCGAGTGTAGGAAATCGCCGGGGCGGGATCCTTTGCCACTGAGTAAAAAGACAACAGCAGCAACAGACTGCCGAATAAGACGCGGTACGGCATGTCTCGGGTCCCTAAGAGATAATCCGGCGATTCTACCGGGCTGCCATCGCGATGCAAACATGAGCGAGATTCATGCAAAAGCCACCCATGATCAAATCCTGTACAGGTTTGCTATCATCCCCGCCTTCGTAATGGTCTTTTTCCAGGTAGTCCTATGTCCGATCGCAGCGCTCGCCTTTATCTTCTCCAGCAGGCCCTCAAGGAACGCATTCTGATCCTCGACGGCGGCATGGGTACGATGATCCAGAGCTACAAGCTTGAGGAACAGGACTATCGTGGCAAGCGTTTCGCCGACTGGCCGAGCGACGTCAAGGGCAACAATGATTTGTTGGTCCTGAGCCGTCCGGATGTGATCGGCGCCATCGAAAAAGCCTACCTGGATGCCGGTGCCGACATTCTGGAAACCAACACCTTCAACGCCACCCAGGTGTCCCAGGCCGACTACGGCATGCAGGGCCTGGCCTACGAGCTGAACCTGGAAGGCGCGCGCCTGGCCCGCAAGGTCGCCGACGCCAAGACCCTGGAAACACCGGACAAGCCGCGCTTCGTAGCCGGCGTGCTGGGCCCGACCAGCCGTACCTGCTCGCTGTCGCCAGACGTGAACAACCCCGGCTACCGCAACGTGACCTTCGACGAACTGGTGGAGAATTACACCGAGGCCACCAAGGGCCTGATCGAAGGCGGCGCCGACCTGATCCTCATCGAAACCATTTTCGACACGCTCAATGCCAAGGCAGCGATTTTCGCCGTGCAAGGGGTGTATGAGGAATTAGGCGTCGAACTGCCGATCATGATCTCCGGCACCATCACCGACGCGTCCGGCCGCACCCTGTCCGGCCAGACCACGGAAGCCTTCTGGAACTCCGTCGCCCACGCCAAGCCGATTTCCGTTGGGTTGAACTGCGCCCTCGGTGCCAGCGAACTGCGCCCGTACCTCGAAGAACTGTCGAACAAGGCCAGCACCCACGTATCGGCGCACCCGAACGCCGGTCTGCCCAATGAATTCGGTGAATACGACGAACTGCCGGTGGACACCGCCAAAGTCATCGAAGAGTTTGCCCAAAGCGGCTTCCTGAACATCGTCGGCGGCTGCTGTGGCACCACCCCGGCGCACATCGAAGCCATCGCCAAGGCCGTGGCCGGCTACGCACCGCGCCAGATTCCAGAGATCCCGCGGGCTTGCCGCCTGTCGGGCCTGGAACCGTTCACCATCGATCGCAGCTCCTTGTTCGTCAACGTCGGCGAGCGGACCAACATCACCGGTTCGGCCAAGTTCGCCCGCCTTATCCGCGAAGACAACTACACCGAAGCCCTGGAAGTGGCCCTGCAGCAGGTCGAGGCCGGCGCGCAGGTGATCGACATCAACATGGACGAGGGCATGCTCGATTCGAAGAAGGCCATGGTGACCTTCCTCAATCTGATTGCCGGCGAACCGGACATTTCCCGCGTGCCGATCATGATCGACTCCTCCAAGTGGGAAGTGATCGAAGCGGGCCTCAAGTGCATCCAGGGCAAGGGCATCGTCAACTCCATCAGCATGAAGGAAGGCGTCGAGCAGTTCATCCATCACGCCAAGTTGTGCAAACGCTACGGCGCCGCCGTGGTGGTGATGGCCTTCGACGAAGCCGGCCAGGCCGATACCGAAGCGCGCAAGAAGGAAATCTGCAAGCGTTCCTACGACATCCTGGTCAATGAAGTCGGCTTCCCGCCGGAAGACATCATCTTTGACCCGAACATCTTCGCCGTCGCCACCGGTATCGAAGAGCACAACAACTATGCCGTGGATTTCATCAACGCCTGCGCCTACATCCGCGATGAACTGCCTTATGCGCTGACCTCGGGTGGCGTGTCCAACGTGTCCTTCTCGTTCCGGGGCAACAACCCGGTGCGCGAGGCGATTCATTCGGTGTTCCTGCTCTATGCAATCCGCTCGGGCCTGACCATGGGCATCGTCAACGCCGGCCAACTGGAGATCTACGACCAGATCCCGGTGGAACTGCGCGACGCGGTGGAAGACGTGATCCTCAACCGCACGCCTGAAGGCACCGACGCCCTGCTCGCCATCGCCGACAAGTACAAGGGCGACGGCAGCGTCAAGGAAGCGGAAACCGAAGAGTGGCGTGGCTGGGAAGTGAACAAGCGCCTGGAACACGCGCTGGTCAAGGGCATCACCACGCACATCGTCGAAGACACCGAGGAATCGCGGCTGTCGTTCGCCCGGCCGATCGAAGTCATCGAAGGCCCGTTGATGGCCGGCATGAACATCGTCGGCGACCTGTTCGGCGCCGGCAAAATGTTCCTGCCCCAAGTGGTGAAGTCCGCCCGGGTGATGAAGCAGGCCGTGGCCCACCTGATTCCATTCATCGAGGCGGAAAAAGGCGACAAGCCAGAAGCCAAGGGCAAGATTCTCATGGCCACGGTCAAGGGCGACGTCCACGACATCGGCAAGAATATCGTCGGCGTGGTGCTCGGTTGCAACGGCTATGACGTGGTCGACCTGGGCGTGATGGTGCCGGCAGAGAAGATTCTGCAGGTGGCCAAGGAGCAGAAGTGCGACATCATCGGGCTGTCCGGCCTGATCACTCCGTCCCTGGACGAGATGGTGCATGTGGCCCGCGAGATGCAGCGCCAGGATTTCCACCTGCCCCTGATGATCGGTGGCGCCACGACCTCCAAGGCCCACACGGCAGTGAAAATCGAACCCAAGTACAGCAACGACGCGGTGATCTACGTCACCGACGCCTCGCGCGCCGTGGGCGTGGCCACCCAGTTGCTGTCCAAGGAACTCAAGCCGGCATTCGTCGAGAAAACCCGCCTGGAGTACATCGACGTTCGCGAGCGCACCGCCAACCGCAGCGCCCGTACCGAACGCCTGAGCTACCCGGCCGCCGTGGCGAAAAAACCGCAGTTCGACTGGAGCAGCTACCAGCCGGTCAAGCCGACCTTTACCGGCGCCAAGGTGCTGGACAACATTGACCTCAACGTCCTGGCCGAATACATCGACTGGACACCGTTCTTCATTTCCTGGGACCTGGCCGGCAAGTACCCGCGCATCCTCACCGACGAAGTGGTCGGAGAAGCGGCTACTGCCCTGTACGCCGATGCCCGGGCGATGCTGCGCAAGCTCATCGACGAGAAACTCATCAGCGCCCGCGCCGTGTTCGGCTTCTGGCCGGCCAACCAGGTGCATGACGACGATCTGGAAGTCTATGGCGAGGATGGCAAGCCACTGGCCCGCCTGCATCACCTGCGCCAGCAGATCATCAAGACCGATGGCAAGCCGAACTTCTCCCTGGCCGACTTCGTCGCGCCCAAGGACAGCGGTGTGACCGACTACGTGGGCGGCTTCATCACCACCGCCGGCATCGGCGCCGAAGAAGTCGCCAAGGCCTACCAGGAAGCCGGCGACGACTACAACTCGATCATGGTCAAGGCCCTGGCCGACCGCTTGGCCGAGGCCTGCGCCGAATGGCTGCACCAGCAGGTGCGCAAGGAACATTGGGGTTACGCCAAGGACGAAAGCCTGGACAACGACGCCCTGATCAAGGAGCAATACACCGGCATCCGCCCTGCCCCCGGTTACCCGGCCTGCCCGGATCACACCGAAAAGGCCACCTTGTTCCGCCTGCTCGACCCCGAGGCCAGCGAACTGAAGGCTGGACGCAGCGGCGTATTCCTCACCGAGCATTACGCCATGTTCCCGGCGGCAGCCGTCAGCGGCTGGTATTTCGCCCATCCCCAGGCGCAATACTTCGCCGTGGGCAAGATCGACAAGGATCAGGTCCAGAGCTATACCGCGCGCAAAGGCCAGGACTTGAGCGTGACTGAGCGCTGGTTGGCGCCGAATTTGGGTTACGACAACTAAGAGCCTTAATGGATCGCAGGCTCCTACAGGGTTTTGTGTATTGCTGTAGGGGCTGCCGCAGGTTGCGATCTTTTGTCTATGCTTGTTCCAAACCCATGGCAGACGAGGGATTTATGGACGATCCGATCGACAACAAGCCGCCGACCCTGTGGCAGATGGTGCACAGTGTGCTGGCTGCCGCCTTCGGCGTGCAGAGCGGCAAGAATCGCGCCCGTGACTTCACCCACGGCAAGCCGAGTCACTTCGTGGTATTGGGCATCGCCTTCACGGTGATCTTCGCCCTGACACTGTTTGGCATCGTCAAGCTGGTGGTGCATCTGGCGGGGTTGTAAATCTGTCTACGACACACATAACCCCCCTGTGGGAGCGAGCCTGCTCGCGATAGCGGTTTGTCAGTCACCTCATGGCTGACTGAACCACCGCTATCGCGAGCAGGCTCGCTCCCACAGTTTTTTCACCACCGCTCTATTGGTGACTGACCCAGAACACCGCGGTGCCCACCACCAGGATAATCAGGAACAAAATGGCCCAGGCATCAACAGTACTGTCGCTTTTCCTTGCTTTGGTCGGATTGCTCATTGCATCGCCTCTTGTCGGTTTTGTAGGTGATTGCATAGGGACTCGACCACAGTTAAGACGATGATTGCCCGCACGACAAATGTGGGTTAGGCAATAATCAATCCCATTAGTCGATTTGGTTCTTTACATATACTCAAACATCACTTTTGCGCATAACTCAAAACAGGTATCTTGCACCGGCTCCTGTAGGAGTGCGCGGCCGTGCGCGCAGAATTGCCGAGGCAGAATCCGATTCCAGCGAGCCAACACGCAGCTGTTTCTGATCGGCCCAAGCCTGAGAACGAGACTTATATGTACGTATATGACGAGTACGATCAGCGGATCATCGAGGACCGCGTCAAGCAGTTCCGTGATCAGACCCGACGCTATCTGGCAGGCGAGCTGAGCGAAGAAGAATTCCGCCCTCTGCGTTTGCAGAATGGCCTGTATATCCAGCGCTTCGCCCCGATGCTGCGCGTAGCGGTGCCCTATGGCCAACTGACCTCGCGTCAGGTGCGCATGCTGGCCAAGATTGCCCGCGACTACGACAAAGGCTATGCCCACATCAGTACCCGCCAGAACGTCCAGTACAACTGGCCCGCCCTGGAAGATGTGCCCCAGATCCTGGCTGAACTGGCCACCGTGCAGATGCACGCGATCCAGACCAGCGGCAACTGCCTGCGCAACGTCACCACCGACCAGTTCGCCGGTGTCGCGGCCGATGAGTTGATCGACCCGCGCCCCTGGTGCGAGATCGTTCGCCAGTGGACCACCTTCCACCCGGAATTCGCCTACCTGCCGCGCAAGTTCAAGATCGCCATCAATGGCTCGACCTCGGACCGTGCGGCCATTGAAGTCCACGACATCGGCCTGGAGACGGTCTACAACGCCGCGGGCGAGCTGGGCTTCCGTGTGCTGGTGGGCGGCGGCCTGGGCCGTACGCCGGTGGTCGGCGCGTTCATCAACGAGTTCTTGCCATGGCAGGACCTGCTGAGCTACCTCGACGCCATCCTGCGGGTGTACAACCGCTACGGCCGTCGTGACAACAAGTACAAGGCGCGGATCAAGATCCTGGTCAAGGCTCTTACGCCAGAAGTGTTCGCCGAAAAGGTCGAGGCCGAAATGGCTCACCTGCGCGGCGGCCAGACCACCCTGACCGAAGCCGAAGTCCATCGCGTAGCCAAGCATTTCGTCGACCCGGACTACAAGGCCCTGAGCAACCAGGACGCCGAGCTGGCCGCGCTCGACAAAGAACATCCGGGCTTCGCCCGCTGGCACACCCGCAACACCCTGGCCCACAAGAAGCCGGGCTACGTCGCGGTGACCCTGTCCCTGAAGCCGACCGGCGTCGCGCCGGGCGACATCACCGACAAGCAGCTGGACGCCGTGGCCGATCTGGCTGAGCGCTACAGCTTCGGTCAACTGCGCACCTCCCACGAACAGAACATCATCCTGGCGGACGTTGAACAGAGCCAGTTGTTCACCCTGTGGGGCGAGTTGCGCGAGCAAGGGTTCGCCACGCCGAACATCGGCCTGCTGACCGACATAATCTGCTGCCCGGGCGGCGATTTTTGCTCCCTGGCCAACGCCAAGTCGATCCCTATCGCCGAGTCGATCCAGCGTCGTTTCGAAGACCTGGACTACCTGTTCGACATCGGCGAGCTGGACCTGAACATTTCCGGTTGCATGAACGCCTGTGGTCACCACCACGTCGGCCACATCGGCATCCTGGGCGTGGACAAGAAAGGCGAGGAGTTCTACCAGGTCTCCCTGGGCGGCAGCGGTAGCCGCGACGCCAGCCTGGGCAAGATCCTCGGCCCATCGTTTGCCCAGGACGACATGCCTGACGTGATCGAGAAGCTGATCGACGTTTACATCGAACAACGTACTGAAGACGAGCGTTTCATCGACACTTATCAACGTATCGGCATCGACCTCTTCAAGGAACGCGTCTATGCAGCGAATAATTAAGAACGACGAGGTTATCGACGAAACCTGGCACCTGCTGCCCAAGGACGCGACCCTCGATGGTATTTCCAACTGCGACGACCTGATCGTGCCCCTGGCCCTGTGGCGCGATCATGCTCACGCCCTCAAGGCCCGCGATGGCGGCCTGGGTGTGTGGCTGGACGCCGACGAAGAGGCGGAGGAAATCGGTGATGACGCCAATCAGTTCCAGGTCATCGCCCTGAACTTCCCGGCCTTCACCGACGGTCGCAGCTACTCCAACGCTCGCCTGCTGCGTGAGCGTTATGGCTTCAAGGGCGAATTGCGGGCGATTGGCGATGTGCTGCGCGACCAACTGTTCTACATGCGCCGTTGCGGTTTCGACGCCTTTGCCTTGCGCGCCGACAAGGACCCCTTTGAAGCCCTCGAAAGCCTCAAGGATTTCTCGGTGACCTACCAGGCTGCCACTGACGAACCGTTGCCGTTGTTTCGTCGTCGCTGAAACCTGATACAAAAAAAGCCCTGATCCGGGTGTTCCGGTTCAGGGCTTTTTTATGGATGGATGATTGGTGCGGAACCTGATCTTCAGCCCACCCTGAACCCAATGTGGGAGCGAGCCTGCTCGCGATAGCGGCTCGCCTGAGCAGGTGATGCTGGATGAACCACCGTCATCGCGAGCAGGCTCGCTCCCACAGTGTTAGCCGTTACCAGAACCGCTGCTGGGTCAGGCGGCTCCACCAACTGAGCAGCACCCGGTCCACCGAACCACTGGCCGCCATGCCAATACGCTCCTGCAAACTTTTGCGCTCGGCGTAGTGCAAGTGGTACAGCTCGGCACTCTTGGCTCGTTCGGCCAGGTATTCATCGCTGGTTTTCAGCTCGTCCACCAGGCGCTTGTCCAATGCTGCGACGCCCAGCCAGACTTCGCCAGTCGCCACTTCATCAATGGCCAGTTGCGGACGGTAGTTGGACACGAAGTTCTTGAACAACTCATGGGTGATGTCCAGGTCTTCCTGGAACTTCTCCCGACCCTTCTCGGTGTTTTCGCCAAACACCGTCAACGTGCGCTTGTATTCACCGGCCGTCAGCACTTCAAAATCGATGTCGTGCTTCTTCAGGAGACGGTTGACGTTTGGCAACTGGGCCACGACGCCGATGGAGCCAAGAATGGCAAAAGGCGCGCTGATGATCTTCTCGCCGATGCACGCCATCATGTAGCCGCCACTGGCCGCGACCTTGTCGATGCACACCGTCAGCGGCACGCCGGCCTGACGGATCCGGGCCAGTTGCGAGGAGGCCAGACCGTAGCTGTGGACCATGCCGCCACCGCTTTCCAGGCGCAACACCACTTCATCCTTCGGGGTCGCCAGGGTCAGCAATGCGGTGATTTCATGACGAAGGCTCTCGGTGGCCGAGGCTTTGATGTCACCGTCAAAATCCAGCACGAATACCCGAGGCTTGGCCGCCGGCTTGTCCTTGTGTTTCTTGGCGGCCTTTTCAGCCTTGCCTTCGGTCTTGCGCAGGGCCTTGAGCTGGTCTTTATCCAGCAGCGTCTGCTCCAGGCGCTCACGCAGTCCCTTGTAGAAGTCGTTGAGTTTGCTCACCTGCAACTGGCCGGCAGACTTGCGCCGGCCCTTGCTGCGCAGGGCAGCAAAACTGGCCAGCACCACCAGGATGGCGATCACCAGCGTCACGGTCTTGGCCAGGAAACTGGCGTATTCGATGAAAAACTCCACGATGGCTCCTAATAAATTCAAAACGCCGCTCAAGGGCGGGCACTCAACACGTTCAGCATACCCATGCGCCTGCGCCACGACCAGCCGTGAAACCTGTGGTTACCTTAACGGGAGCGCAGCTGGACAAGGCTGTAACAGGCATTTCAAACAAGCGTATGTTTTTTCATTGACAGCTCACCGCCATCCTCATAACCTCGCCAAACCTTCAACGTACCGGGATGACGCGGACGTGGGCAGTATCTATCTGATTCGACATGGCCAGGCCTCCTTTGGTGCGGACGACTACGATGTCCTTTCGCCAAACGGTGTACGCCAGGCGCAAGTGCTGGGCAGCCACCTGGCCGAACTGGGTGTCGTGTTCGATCGCTGCCTCTCGGGCGACCTGCGTCGCCAGCAGGATACCGCCACCGGTGCGCTGGGCCAGATGTCCGCCGCCGGGCTGCCGGTTCCCGGGCTGGAGATCGATTCGGCGTTCAATGAGTTCGATGCCGACGCGGTGATCCGCGCCCTGCTGCCGGACATGCTGCCCCAGGAACCCGAAGCCCTGTACATTCTGCGCAATGCCGCACAGAACCGCGCCGAGTTCCAGCGCATCTTCGCGTTGATCATCGAGCGCTGGCTCAGCGGCCAGTACGACCCGCCCGAACTGGAAAGCTGGCTGGGTTTCGTCGAACGCGTGCAGACCGGCCTGCAGCGCATTCTGGAGCAAGCCGACAATTCCCAGAAAATCGCCGTGTTCACTTCCGGCGGGACCATCACCGCCCTGCTCCACCTGATCACCCAGATGCCTGCGCGGCAGGCCTTCGAACTGAACTGGCAAATCGTCAACACCTCGCTCAACCACCTGAAATTCAGGGGCCGCGAGGTGGCCCTGGCTTCCTTCAACAGTCATGCCCACCTGCAACTGCTGAAGGCCCCGGACCTCATCACCTTTCGCTGAGTCCGGATCACTGTAGACCCTTGCTGTATAACCCAAATAAGGATCGAAACCATGACCTCCGTAGCCGACGCCGTACAAGCCATGAAAGCCAAGTTCAACCCTGCCGCCGCTGCCGGCCTGGACCTGGTATTTGGTTTCAACATCACCGACGAAGACAAGCAATACGCCCTGATCGTCAAGGATGGCACCTGTGAGCTGCAAGAAGGCGAAAATGAGAACGCCAACTGCACGCTGATCATGGACAGCGAAACCCTCAAGGGCATCGTCAGCGGCGATACCGACGGCATGCAAGCGTTCATGGGCGGCAAGCTGCGCGTCGAAGGCGACATGATGCTGTCGATGAAGCTGTCCGAATTGTTCCCGGCCTGAGTCTGCTTGCCCTTTCTACGGGCGCCCTGGCTGCAAACGAATCCCGCCTCTGTGGCGGGATTTGTGTTTTTACTTGAGCATTTCCACTGGCCGATCCATCGCTATCGCGAGCAGGCTCGCTCCCACAGGGGATCTGGAGCGACGCTCAATCCTCATCACCCGGAGCAATTGTGGGAGCGAGCCTGCTCGCGATAGCGCCGGTACATTCAGCAAAGGACCCTGCGGTAGTTCGCAGGTGTCGTACAATCCCCGCTTTCCCCGTATCGGCCTGACCATGGACATCGACCTCGCCCGCACCTTTCTGGAAATCGTCCGCCACGGCAGCCTCGCCGCCGCGGCCGACAAGCTGCACGTCACCCAGACGGCTATCACGGCGCGAGTCCAGAAGCTTGAAAGCCAGCTTGGCTGCGTGCTGTTTGTGCGCAACCGTGCCGGCGCGCGCCTGACTGCCGACGGTGAAACGTTCGTGGTGTATGCCAATCAACTGGTGCAGACCTGGGAAGCGGCCCGCCGAGACCTGCCCTTGCCCGAAGGCTTTCGCAACGTTTTGCACCTCGGTGGCGAGGTCAGTCTATGCAACCCCTTGATGCTCGCCTGGGCCGAGGAACTGCGCCATAAAATCCCCGGCCATGCCCTGCGCATGGACATCCGCGATGGCGAAAAACTGCTGCAACAACTGGAACTGGGCCTGCTGGATGCCGCCGTGGTGTATCAGCCCGAATACTGGCCGAGGCTGCAAGTGGAACAGTTGCTGGAAGAGAAACTGATCCTGGTGCGCCTGGCGACCCGTCCAGAGCCCTACGTGTACATCGACTGGAGTGCCGACTTCCGTCGTCAGCACGACACTGCGCTGCCGGACAAGGCCAAGGCGGCTGTGACCTTCAACCTCGGCCCCCTGGCCCTGCAGTACATCCTGGAGAACGGCGGCAGCGGCTACTTCCGGACCCGAGTGGTGCAAAGCTACCTGGACAGCGGCATCCTGGAGCGGGTGCCCAAGGCGCCGGAATTCAACTACCCGACTTACCTCGTGTACTCCAGGGATCGGGATTCGGCGGCGTTGCAGCAAGCGTTCGAAGTGCTGCGCCAGATCGTCACGACCGGCAGCGACTGGTCCCAGCGCTGGGACCCGCTGACCTGACGAGTCTGCCGAAAAAAGCCCTCCTGCAAGCAGAGGGCTCCTCACCGACAGCCCGGCCCTAGGACTATCCCTGCAAGTACTGCGCGATCTCGTCCTTGACCTGCAAACGTTTCTCCTTGAGCGTCTTCAGGGCAACATCGGACAGTGCCGCGGAGGACGGTTTCTCGGCGTCGACCACTTCGGCATCTATTTGGGAATACTTGAGAAGTAACGAGTCGAGCCTGGGATTCTCGCTGCGCTTTTGCTGGATGTCGTCTTTTGTGCAGTTGAGATCCTGGCACAAATCGTGGATCACCGGCATGGAACACCTCCTTTGGTAGAACGATGGCTAACGCCTTCTACGGCGCTCGTCGACTATCAGAATGGCCTCGCCAACGGGGTTCTGTCGACCGCCAATCCGACCAGCGGTGACCGTTCGTCGTACCGCACCGCTTTGCAATCAAACCTTTGTCCGCCCGCCGCTCTCCATTGAACAGGACGACACAAGTCCCTTGTACAACCTGTGTGGAGACTTACCTATGGACGGATTCAACCTGCGTCAAATCGGCCTGGCAGTTGCCTTGAGCACCAGTATGGGAATGGCTTGGGCCGCGACTTCCAGCGACTTCGTCGACAACGCGGCGGCCGGTGGTATCGCGGAAATCGAAACCAGCAAACTGGCCCTGGAAAAAAGCAGTTCGGCGGACGTCAAGGAATTCGCCAACATGATGATTTCCGACCACACCAAAGCCAACGAGGAGTTGATCTCGCTGGCGAAAAAACACGATATCGAAGTGCCGGACGAAACCACGCTGGTGAAAAAGGCCAAGGCCAAGATTCTCGATATGCGCGAGGAATCGTTTGATGCGGCCTACGCCAACAACCAGGTGATGGCCCACGAAGAAACCATTGCCCTGTTCAAGAAAGAAGCCGAGACCGTCACTGACGACAAGAAGCCCGGCAACACCGAGCTGAAGGCGTTCGCGCAAAAAATGCTTCCAGACTTGGAAAAACATCTGGAAATGGCCAAGAAACTCCAGGCAGCCCATCCGAGCAAATAAAGCTTGAAACCTGAAAAAGCCCGACCATCGAGTCGGGCTTTTCCTGGGCTCTGCTAGCCGCCATCGGTGTCGATATCGGCATCAGTGCTCTCACCGGATTCCGGGCGGTCCGGGTCAGGCTTGAAGCCAGGGCTGAAGGTGTTGTCGTTGTCCTGGTGGTGATTTTTTTGATCGACTTCGCTGTCGGCGCTTTGGGCCTTGCCTGCCCCAGCCGGGCTGACTGGCTGGGTGCCAGCGGGCTCAGGGGAAACCTGAGGATCGATCGCCGGATCATTGCGCGGTGACGGGGCCTGCGTCTGGCCTTGTTGCTGGGTGTTTGCAGGATCTTGGTTCATAGGCACCTCATTCATGACAGGCCGGATTGATGACCGGTCATGGTCATTTGAAGGTGGCATGGCGGCTTCGGTTCCATTTGTTTAGCGCGCCGCGATCAACTGCCCAACACAGTCCTCACCATGGTGATCAAGGCATCCGGGCCGTAAGGTTTGCTCAGCAGATGGGTATCGGGGCTCAATTGGTGGTTGCGGGAAATGATGTCCCGAGTGTGGCCCGAGGTGAACAGTATGGGCATAGGCGGAGTCTGTACCCTGGCCCAGGCCGCCAGGTCAGAGCTCTTGATCAGGCCAGGCATGACCACATCGGTAAAAATCAGATCCACCGAGGCACCTTCGAGCAAAAGCGCCATGGCCGCATCAGCGTTGGCGGCCGTGAGGGTCCGATAACCGGACTGTTCCAGCAGCTCCACCGACGCGCTGCGCACCTCTTCGTTATCCTCCACCACCAGAATCGTCTCTTGCCCACCGGTCAGAAGCGGGCTGTGTGGGGCCTCTTCACCTGTTTCAGGTTGCCGACTGCGGGGGAAATACATCTGCGCTCGCGTGCCCTCTCCCACGTCACTGGTAATCTCGATATGCCCGCCACTTTGCTTGACGAACCCGAACACCATGCTCAACCCAAGCCCGGTGCCCTGGCCGTCAGTCTTGGTGGTGAAAAACGGCTCGAACACATGGTCCAGGACATCGGGAGGCATGCCCGCGCCGCGGTCGATCACCGACAGGCGCACATAGTCACCGGCCGGAATGTCTTTACCGGCGCAGGACGATTCGTCGAGCACGATGTTTTCGCCGATCAGGCCGATGGTGCCCTCTCCACACATGGCATCGCGGGCATTGATCGCCAGGTTCAGCAAAGCGTTTTCAAGCTGATTGCGATCGACGTGGATGCACCAGGGCTCGGCGGGCAAGGTCACTTCGATCTGGATGGTTTCGCCCAAGGCCCGCTGCAACAATTCGCCCAGACCGTCGAAGATTCTTCGTGGGTTGTAGACCGCCGGTGACAACGGTTGGCGGCGGGCAAACGCCAGCAATTGCGAGGACAGTTTGGCGCCCCGTTCCACCGCTTCGATGGAGGCACTGACCCGCCGCTGCACATTGGCGTTGTGCGGTTCGTGGCGAGCCAACAGGTGCAGGTTGCCGGCGATCACCTGCAGCAAGTTGTTGAAGTCATGAGCCACACCGCCGGTGAGTCCGCCAATGGCTTCGAGTTTCTGCGACTGGCGCAACTGCTCTTCGGCCGTCAACCGCGCATGCACTTCCTCGGCGACACGCTGCTCCAGATCACGGGTGAACTTGAGCAGCGATGCTTCAGCCGCCTTGCGTTCGTTGATATCAATCAGCACACCGGGGAAACGCAACGGCCGGCCCAACGTATCGAATTCACATCGGCCGCTGGCCAGCACCCACAGGTAATCACCGCCGAGTCGACGCACCCGATACTCAGCGTTGTAGGGGGTTCCGGTACGCAAGGTCAGTTCGACCCGCCGGTTCACCTCCTCCAGATCATCGGGGTGGATGTTCTGGCGGGCAATCTCGACAGGCAGTGCATCCAGCGGCGTGTCTGGCGGGTAATTGAACGTGCGGGAAAAACGCTCATCGCCGGAAAGTGTGTCGTTCTGGATATCCCAGACAAACGACCCCAGCAGTGGCCCGGCCGAGAGGGCCAACTGAATGCGCTCGTTGACGGCGCGGTAGCTGCGTTCGGCCTCCTGGCGGGCACGCTCGGTCAGCACAAGCTCGGTGGTTTCCACGACGATCGCCAAAACGCCGCCCGGAGACTGATCATCGTCGGGCACCGGGCTGTAATAAAGGTCCATCCAGACATCTTCGGGCTTGCCATTGCGTAGCAGTACCAGCTCTTTGCTGCGATAGGACAAGGTGCCACCGGCCAGGCAGACATCCAGTACGTGACGATTGAATTCGGCCACTTCCGGCCAGCCCAACTCTACCGCGCAGCCCAGCAGGTACGGATGGCGCCCGCCGGCGAACTCGGCATAAGCATCGTTGTAGATCATGAAGCCCTGACGGCCCCACAACATGACCATCGGCAAAGGCGACGCCAGCAGCACCTGGACTGCGCTGCGCAGACTGGCGGACCAGTGCTCGATGGCACCCAGTTCGGTCTGGCTCCAATCGAACGACCGGATACGCCCGGCCATTTCACCGCCCCAACCGGGGCATCCATGATTCTGGGATAAGAACTGCATGAGTCGATTCTGAACCTCGAAAATGCCAGCAGGGAATCGGCATACCACAAGTCCCTTGTGCTCAGAGCTTCGAGCGCTGCGCTGGCGTTTGGTTTCATGGGCAGGTCATGATGCAAACCTGTCCGGGCTGGCGACATGCTTGCTGTGTGGCAGCCGGGTTCAGCGGAAATCGCGGCTATGCACCTGGATACCCGCCAGCAACTCGGTCAGGTCGCTCAGGCGGCCGGCGATCAGGTGACGAACCTCACCGACACT
The DNA here is from genome assembly GCF_031570495.1 of Pseudomonas sp. JL2. Lineage (NCBI taxonomy): Bacteria > Pseudomonadati > Pseudomonadota > Gammaproteobacteria > Pseudomonadales > Pseudomonadaceae > Pseudomonas > Pseudomonas sp. JL2. The sequence goes on along the minus strand of NZ_JAKUDH010000006.1, from coordinate 83,194 downwards.
TTCCCAACGCCCGTCGACCCTGAGCAATTGCGAACCCACCAACGCTTTGCGTTGGCGCTCGGCCAGGTCGCGCCAGACCACCACATTGAGGTTGCCAAACTCATCCTCCAGGGTGACAAAAGTCACGCCGCTGGCCGTACCTGGCCGTTGGCGGCCGGTGACCAGCCCGGCGACGCTGACGTTGCGGCCATGCTCCACATCCTGCAGCTCCCGCGAGCTGCGACAGCGCCGGGCGCGCAGTTCGGGGCGCAGCAAAGCCAGTGGATGGGGGCCCAGTGTCGTACCGACGCTGGCGTAATCGGCGAACAGATTCTCCCCCACCGTAGGTTTTGGCAGGTCCACGGGCGGTTCTTCCTGGCTGGGCAAACCGGCGAACAAGCCCAGCTGTTTCTGTACCCCGGCCACCTCCCAGCGAGCGCGATGACGATCACCGGCCAAGCCCCGCAAGGCACCGGCGTCGGCCAGTTGCGCCTGGGCCCGGGCATCGAGTTGCGCGCGCTCGCCAAGGTCGGCCACGTCACTGAAGGGCCGATGCCGGCGGGCCGCTTCGATGCGATGGGCATCCTCTTGGCGAAAGCCCTTGATCATGCGCAACCCCAGGCGAAGCGCCGGTTGTCGGCCTTCCATGGGTTCGAGGCTGCAATCCCAGTCACTGGCGCGCACGTCCACCGGGCGGATCTGCAACTGATGCCGGCGGGCATCCTGCAGAATCTGGTCCGGGCTGTAGAACCCCATGGGCCAGCTGTTGATCAGGGCACAGGCGAACGCCGCCGGTTCATGGCATTTGAGCCAACTGCTGGCGTAGGTCAGCAAGGCGAAGCTGGCGGCATGGGACTCGGGAAAACCGTAATTGCCGAAGCCCTTGATCTGTTCAAAGATCTGCGCGGCGAATTCGGCTGTGTAGCCGTTTTTCGCCATCCCCGCCGCCAGGCGTTCCCGATGCGGTTCCAGGCCGCCGTGACGTTTCCAGGCCGCCATGGAACGACGCAGCTGGTCAGCTTCGCCGGGGCTGTAATCCGCCGCAACGATGGCGATCTGCATGACCTGCTCCTGAAACAGGGGCACGCCCAAGGTGCGCTTGAGCACTTCTTCCAACGCTTTGGAGGGGTAAGTCACCGCTTCTTCCTTGTTTTTACGCCGCAGATACGGGTGCACCATCCCGCCTTGGATCGGCCCCGGTCGCACGATGGCCACTTCAATAACCAGGTCATAAAAGGACTCGGGTTTGAGCCGAGGCAACATCGCCATCTGTGCGCGCGACTCGATCTGGAACACGCCAATGGTGTCGGCGCGGGTGATCATCTCGTAAGTGGCCGCGTCGTCCTTGGGCAACGTCGCCAAGGTGTAGTGCTGGCCGCGGTACTGCGCGATCAGATCAAAACAGCGACGAATTGCGCTGAGCATGCCCAAGGCCAGGATATCCACCTTGAGCAACCCGACCGCGTCCAGGTCGTCCTTGTCCCACTGGATGATGGTGCGCTCGGCCATAGCGGCGTTCTCCACCGGCACCAGAGTGTCCAGAGGCTGTTCGGAGATCACGAAGCCGCCAGGGTGCTGGGACAGATGCCGGGGAAAACCGATCAGTTGTTGGGTCAGGCTCAGGACCCGGCGCAACACCGGGCTGTCCGGGTCGAAGCCACCTTCGCGCAGGCGATCCACTGGCGGCGCCTCGTCACTCCAGCGCCCACAACAGTCGGCCAGCGCGTTGACCTGATCCGGCGGCAAGCCCAAGGCCTTGGCGACGTCCCGCACCGCGCCGGCACCGTGGTAGCTGCTGACCACCGCAGTCAATGCCGCACGATGGCGGCCATAGCGCTGGAACACGTACTGCAGCACTTCTTCGCGACGCTCGTGTTCAAAATCGACGTCGATGTCCGGCGGCTCGTTGCGCTCCCGGGACAGGAATCGCTCGAACAGCATGCTGGTCTGGCTCGGGTCGATTTCGGTGATACCCAAGGCGTAGCACACCGCCGAGTTGGCCGCCGAGCCGCGCCCCTGGCAAAGAATATTGCGGCTGCGGGCGAAGCTGACGATGTCCTGCACGGTGAGGAAATAGCTGTCGTAGCCCAGATCGGCGATCAGAGTCAGTTCTTTATCGATTTGTACCCGTACTTTGTCTTCCACACCCTTGGCCCATCGCTCGCGCATACCGCGTTCGGTCAATTCCCGCAGCCAGGACGCTGGATCATGCCCCTCAGGCACCAGTTCACGGGGGTATTGATAACGCAGTTGGCCAAGGTCGAACGTACAGCGCCGGGCGATGTTCAACGTTTCGTCGAGCAAGGCGCGCGGGTAGATTTCGGCCAGAGCCTGGAGACTGCGCAGGTGGCGCTCGCCGTTGGGGTGCAGGCGCTGGCCGGCCTCGGCCACCGTGACGTGGTGCCGGATGGCGGTCATGGTGTCCTGCAGGGCGCGCCGGCCGCGCACATGCATGTGCACGTCTCCCGTGGCCACGGCCGGAAGGTCCAAACGCTCGGCCAGCGCCAGCAAATCCGCCAGCCGACGCCGGTCGTCCTGCCCGCAATGCAACTGGACCGACAGCCACAAGCGCTCGGCGAATATCTTCCGCAACCAGCGCCCCTGCTCTTCGGGATCGCTGTCACCGGGCACCCACAACACCAGCAACCCCGGCAAGGGCTCGTCGAAGTCTTCCCGCACGATGCGATAGCGACCTTTCTCGCTGCGGCGGCGGGCGCGGGTGATCAGCCGGCACAAGGCTTGATAGCCTTGCAGATTCTCCACCAACAGCACCAGTTTCGGACCGTTCTCGATCTGGATCTCACTGCCGACGATCAAGTGCAGGTCCAGCTCCCTGGCAGCCTGCCAGGCCCGGACAATCCCGGCCAGGGTGCACTCATCGGTGATTGCCAGGGCCTTGTAACCTTGTTGTTGCGCACGACGGCACAGCTCCAGGGCGCTGGAGGCACCGCGCTGGAAACTGAAGTTCGACAGGCAATGCAGCTCGGCATATTCGATGTTCATGCGAACCAGCCCTGCAGCCACAGCGGGCCACCCTCGCCCACCGGTCGATAGGCCCAGCCCCGTTGGCCCGCGCGGGTTTCGATCAGATAGTAATCACGGCGCACGTCGGCGCCGTCCCACCAGCCGGACTCGATGCGCTCCGGGCCCATGAGGATTCGCGCCTGGCTCTCCTGCAAGGCCTGGGGTTCGTCCAGCAGCCAGCCGGGACGCCGGACGCCCTCGCGCACCGGACATGCCAGGGCCTGGCGTTGAGAGGTCATCTGCCAGGCACATTCAGGCCGATGGTCATCGCGAAACCCCAGGCCCTGCACTGCGTCGTCCCCCAGCCGGGCCCGCAGCCGCTCGCGCAATTGCTCCCAAGGCAAGGACTGCTGGGGGCGCTCGTCGAACAGCTCCAGGCGTTGGGGCACGAAACTGGGCAGGTCTTCAGCACACAAGCGAAAGCCACGTACCGGCGCCTCGACCTGCACCTGTTCCAGCCGACCACGAGCCAGTTCGAAAAGCATCGCAGGATCCCGCTCGGCGCTGAGCAAGCCGACCTTGATCAGCGTGTCCGGCAACCCGGCGTGTTCCAGGTGCAGGTCAAAGCGTTGCACGCCGCTGTCGCGACCGCACAGGAAAGCCGAGAGATCACCGGTCAACCGGCGCAACGGAAACAACAACGCCTGGTGGGATTGCACGTCGTAATTGAGCTCGATGCGCACATCGAAACGGTCCGGCGGCAGGTAAAACGACAGCGCCAGGGTGCGGCTGCCCGTCAGCGCGTCAAGATGCTTGAGCACCTGGGCCTCAAAACGCCGCGCCAGGGTGTGTCGGGGCAAGGCCTGGACCTGGCTCAACTGGCGCAGCCCCATGCGTGACAGTGCCGTGGCGACGTCGGGTTCCAGGCCGATACGCTCCACCGGCATCTGCCCCAGGCAGGCTTGCAGGGTTTCAATATCGGGCACCACCAGGGCGTCGTAGGCATTGGCCAACACCCGCGCCGCCACCGGGTTGGGGGCGGCGACAATGCGATGCCGGAATCCCAGTTGCGTCAGCTCGGCCCGCAGGCGCTTCTCGAACACCGGCCAGGGGCCGAACAGGCCCAGGCTCGACTCGATCTCGAACACCACCGTGCGCGGGTAATGCACGCTGACCTGGGAGCTGAAACGGTAGGCCCAGGCCGCCAGGAACTGTTGCCAGTGTTCGATCTGCGCCGCATCGTATTCGGCCGTGGCAAACCCTTTGCTCAGGGCCTGGGCGGCAGTCATGGTCTGGCCGGGACGCAAACCCAGGGCCCGTGCCGGGTCATTGACCGCTTGCAGGACCCGGCGCTGGGCCGGACCGGTCAACAGCGCCAAGGGCTCGTCGGGATCGGGACGCTGACGCAGCGCGGCGTCCAGCGCCAGTTGCGGGAAGAGTATGCAGACCCAGCGCATCGCAACCTCAATGCTCGGTCGGTGTGCTGAGCGTGGCGAAGGCAATCGGCGTCGAACGGGCCAGCCCGCCCCGGCACTTGAGCACCCGCAATTGCCCTGGCCGGCCATCGATGGCGATGCGCAGGGCCGCCGGCGAGGGGTTGATGGCTTCCTGAATCGAGCGCCAGGCGAACGCCAGGGTCTGGCCGGTTTCCGCCGCCACTTGCAAGCGGCGCAGGGCGCGATCATCAGCCTGGCGGGGCCAGCACAGCACCGCGCCGCAACTGCCCGAACGCAGGCATTGTTCGGCGGCCCACAAGGCATCGCGCTCATCGGCCCGGATCACTGACAACTGGCGCAGGTCCACCCCAGCGTTCTGCCATGCCTGCGGATAGGGCACGAATGGCGGCGCCACCAGCACGATCCGCTCCCCCGCCGCCGTCAGCCGCGCCAAAGTTGGCCAGACCAGTTGCAACTCGCCCACGCCCGGCGCGGCGACCAGCAGTTCCGTCAGCGCCGCTTCCGGCCAGCCACCGCTGGGCAACGCCGCGTCCAGGGCCGCATGACAGGTGGGCTGCGGGCTGGCAGCCGGGGGCGCGGGCCGGCCCTTCCAGACCTGGCCACCGTTGAACAGCGTGTCCAGCGCAACGACAGCGCCCATCAGCCTTGCCTCAGCAAGCCACAGAACACGCCTTCGATGGCCAGGTCCTGGTCGGCTTCGACAATGATCGGCTGGTAGGCCGGGTTGCGCGGCAGCAAACGTATCCGCTCGCCGATTCGCTCGAAGCGCTTGATGGTGACTTCACCGTCCAGGCGCGCCACGACGATCTGGCCGTTGGAGGCCTGGGGCGTACGCTGCACGCCCACCAGGTCGCCGTCGAGAATGCCATCCTCGATCATCGAGTCCCCCTGGACCCGTAGCAGGTAATCCGGCGCCTTGGTGAACATCGCCGGGTCGAGCATCAGGCGACTGTGGACCTCGGCATCCGCACCGATCGGCAGGCCGGCGGCCACCCGCCCCAGCACCGGTACGTCCAGCAGCTCGGGACGCGGCGGCTGGTTCAGCAAGCGGATACCCCGGGCCTGGTGCGGATTGACTTCGATGAAACCGGCTTCGGTCAACGCCAGCACATGCTTGCGCGCCACGCTGCGGGAGGCGAAACCGAACGCCTCGCTGATTTCAGCGAGGCTGGGGGGCTGGCCCTGCTCGGCGATGCGTTCGCGGATGAAGGTCAGGATGGCGGTACGGCGGGGGGTGAGAGTCGTCATGGAGTACATTTGTACTCTTGTCGGTTTTTTCTGACAAGCACCGCCAGTCAGTCAACCACAGGGAGCCGACCATTGACCGTCCCGGCTAAGCCGGTGTCGACCCCTCGGTCCGAAACGCGCTCGGGCTCATCCCGGTCCAGCGCCGGAACGCCCGGCGGAAACTGCGCACATCGCTGTAGCCGACCTCTTCGGTGATGCGCTCGATGGACCAGTCGGGGTTGGCCAGCAGGTTCAGGGTCCGGCCACGACGCACCTGTTCAAGCAAGGCTTCGAAGGTCAGGTTGTGCTCGGTCAAGCGTCGGCGCAGGGTGCGGCTGCTCATGTTGAGGTCGCTGGCGATTTTCTCGATGTGGCTGCCACGGGTCAGGTCCCGGGCAATCGCCCGCTCCACCGCCTGGATCAGATCGATCTTGCGATGGACCTCAGTGGCCTCCTGTTCCAGCAAGGCCAGGGCCTGACGCAAGGCCAGCGGGTGATGGTTGGGCAGGCGTACGCCGAGCCAGCAGGCATCGATCAGCATGCGATTGTGACGACAACCGAAACGCACATCCGGCCCCAGGACCCGTTGGTATTCCTGGGCATAAGACGGCGCAGCGTGCATGAACTCCACGGCCTGGGGCCTGAAGTCAGGCCCTGCCAACGCCCTGCCGTACACCATCAGGCTGGCGAAAAACTCTTCGACCGCAAAGACCTGGACCTCGGCAAAAGGCAGGCGGCAAGTCGCCTCGACCATGATCCGGTCACTGGCCTCTTCAACACTCGAGACTGCGATACCGCCGGTGGTGTGTTGATACCGAATCCCCAGGGCAAAGACATCGCGCAGGGTTTCGCACAGCGACAACACGTGGCCCAGCAGGCCCAGGGTACCCAATACATTGCGATCGCCAACCCACAAGCCCAGGCCCCGATCAGGCAACAGCTTGAGCGCCCGCTGGATCATGACCACGGCCTGGCGATAGGAAATCCGCTGGGCAGGATCCTGCAGATCGTCGAGCCCGAAACCAAGGCCGCGACACAGGCTGGCGGCATCGAAACCCTGGTCTGCCACCACGTCGGCCAAGGTTTGCAAAAGAAACGGCGACACCAGCGCCAGTTCATAGGTCGGGTCGATGACTTTCATCTGCATGGGCGGGTTCCGGGGTACGTTAGGCGGCGTTTTTGTAACCGGTTGTTTCATAAACGTTAGCATGACCCAGCGTATAGAGGGGCACAAAAATCTGGCCGCCCATGTCCCCTGTGTGGCCGCCAATACCCTGCCCTACCGGCGGCGAACGGCTTATTTGTATGGCTCGGACCTTTGGTGCATTTCCAACAATAATAATGAGCCCCCGCATGAACCCGACCCGCACGACATTCGCCTTGCAACTGACCCTCGGCCTGGCCTGTGCCCTGCCGGCCCTGGCCACCGAAACCGGAGTCGATAACATCGGCACCGGCACCGACGGTTTCTTCGTGTTGCCGCTGGACGTCGACAACCTTCCTGACCACATGTTTGCGTTCAACCTCTACTACAACCATTACAAGGCCAGGAAATTCAACATCAGTTCGTTGGGCGGCGAAGTCCCGGATGTCGAAATCGAATCCACGGCGGTGGTCCCCCGGATCGATTACCTGAGCCCTTTGCGGGTGGCCGGTGGACGCCTGGGTATCTACGTTGGCCAGCCCTGGATCAAACAGGAAATCTCGGTGTTCGGCCTGCAGGACACTCGCGAAGGCATGGGCGATACCACCATTTCGCCCATCGTGCTGTGGGACATGGGCAAAAACCTGACCCTGGCCGCCGCCCTGGAAATCACCGTGCCGACCGGCGAATACAGCACCGACCGCCTGGCCAATACCAGCACCAATTTCTACACCTACAAGCCGCTGTTTTCCTTCACCTGGTCGCCCACGGAAAACACCGAGGTGTCGATGAAAAGCACTTACAGTTTCAATCGCGAGAACAAGGACACCGACTACCGCTCAGGGCAGATTTTTCACTTCGATTACTCCGCCAGTTACCGGCTGACGGACAACGTGATGCTGGGGCTCAACGGTTACTACCTCAAGCAGACCACCGACGACAAACAATACGGCCGCACCGTGCAGTTCGCCGGTCAGGACGTGGATGACGGCGTGCGCGGCCAGGTGTTCGCCATCGGTCCGGCGCTGCACCTGACCTTTCTCAAATACGCCAGCGCCGAGATCCGCTGGGCCAAGGAGTTCAACGTAGAGAACCGCCCCGAAGGCGAAATGCTCTGGGCCAAGATCAGTATTCCGTTTGCGTTGTGAACGCTCTATTCGATTCCGGCAGGCTCACCAGCAATTCCTTGTGGGAGCGAGCCTGCTCGCGATAGCCGTGGATCAGCCTGCATTGATGCTGAATGTACCGCCGTCATCGCGAGCAGGCTCGCTCCCACAAGATCCGTGGTCAGCTATAGACCGGCCACATCTCGACTATCCGCCCTCCGCGCACGGCCAGCAGATCACCGAACTGCAACAGCACCGACTCGCTCTGGGTCGGTCGCAGGAACACCTGGTCCTCCACCGCCAGACCCACCGTTTCAGAACCGTTGACCATTTCCTGATTGGAGCTGCGACCGTAGAGGTCGTTGTGCTTCAAGCCCGGGGGGGATTCGAGATCGGCCATCCAGTTGCCGCCGTAGATGAAAAAAGTCTCGCGCTGGTTCACGTCCCACCAGGAAAAAATCCGCGACTTGTCGTCCAGCGCGGGGATGTTGACCGGGCCGGTGCGCTTCAAGACCGGCGTGGCGATGTAGGCCGCCGGAACGTGCTCGCTCAACGATGGCAGGTCGTAGTGGCTGGGTTTGAGCATGGCCGTGCCCACCGAGACTTCACTGCTCAGTTTCTCCCGTTCGTGCAAGCGATAGCTGGGGCTGCCGGCGGTGTTGAGGGTCAGGCCAGGATGCCAGAGGTCGGGGTAGCGCAGACGCACGAAATCCACCCGTGCGGTGTAGATCGCCATGACCCGCGCCAGCAGCTCCTGAGGGGTTGCCAGCAGCTCGGGCACGCCCATGCCCACGAACGGGTCGTAGCCCATGAACCCGGCAAATTCCAAGTGCGTCGGGTTCGCCCGGATCAGCTTGAGCATCGCCTCCAGCGTGGCATCGTCGGCTACTCCGCCCCGGTGCAGGCCTACATCCAGTTCGATATTGATCCGCAAGCGAGTACCAAGCCCCTGGGCCAGGGCCCGGTATTGCTCAAGCCGTTCAGGTGTGTCCAGCAGCCACTGCAACTGGCGTGACGGATCGAAGGGTCCTTTGTGAAGCTCATAGAACAACGCGGCGCTGCGCACTGGGAGAGGTTTGCCCAGCAAAATATCAGCCGTGGGAAACTGCAACGCATCGTGGTTGAGAAACGGTTGGTGGAACGACATCAACCGTCGAGTCTCGGCTCGCTGGCCAATGTAGTTCAACAGCCCCGGCGATGGCAGGGACTTCTCCACCAAGCGCAGCTGTTTGCCGGCGCGCCGGACCGAGGCCATTACCACGTCGATGTTGTGATCGAGTCGGTCCAGGTCAATCAGCATCACCGGTCGCATGGGACCGTGGGCCTTGAGTTCCCGGTTCAACTGGCGGAAATAATCGCTGTACGGCCCGCCCTGGTCCCGCGGTCGCAGCCAGGCACCGACGCCGGTCAGCAACAGTCCGGCGCCCACCGTCCCAGCCAGGAACCCTCGACGATTGAAACCCATCAGCTCGCTCCCAGAATCGTTGAAAGATGCCCGTTGAGGAATTTTCCGCCAGGGTCCAGGGCCTGGCGCACCTGGGCAAACTCATTCCAGCGTGGGTAGAGCGCCTGGAGCGTCCTGGCGTTCAAGGAATGCAGTTTTCCCCAATGCGGGCGCCCCTGGTATTTCCAGAAGACCGGCTCGATGGCGGCGAAGAAATTGTGATGGTCCATCTGGTAATGCTGGTGCACGGAGATCGAGCAACTGTCGCGGCCTTCGAACATGCTCAGGGCGATGTCATCGGCCTTCACGTAGCGGTATTCGATGGGAAACCAGGTGCGCAGGTCTTTGTCGCGGATCAGCTTGAGGATTTCCCGCAGGCACGCCGGACCGTGTTCAGCTGGCACCGAATATTCCATCTCGTTGAAGCGCACGGTGCGCGCATTGGCGTAGATGTCGTGGGAATCGCCAACCCGATCCTCGAAGTCGGCCACCAGTCGCAGGCTGTTGAGCAACGTGCGCCGGATCGTCGGAAAGTCGCTGCCATACTTGTCGAGCTTTTCGATCAGGGTGACGAATTCGTTGCCACCCTCCTCCTCGGGGCTCACCGGTGCAGTGGCCGGATCGGTGGTTTCGTTCAAGGCAATCGACAACGCATAGTCGGAATGGGTGACCACCTGCATTTCCCAATGCTGGTTGTCCCGAGTGTTGGTGTCCAGGTCCTCGAGCAACTCTTCGGTTTTCGCCACCCACTGGCGCTCGCGCAGCCGATAAGCAGGACGGTTCTGCAAACGCACACGGGTCACCAGCCCCAGCGCACCCAGTGACACCCGCCCGGCCTTGAACACTTCGGGATGGCGGTTGGCATCGCAATCAAGCACCTCGCCGCCGGCCGTCACCAGTTGCAGCCCGACCACCTGCGCGGAATACGAACCGAATGCCTTGCCAGTGCCGTGGGTCGAGGTGGCGATGGCCCCGGCCAGGGTCTGGTAATCCACGTCGGCCATGTTCGGTAGCGCCTGACCGATGGCCTTGAGTGCCGGGCCCATGCGCGACATGGGCGTGCCGCCACCGAACTCGGCCTGCAGGCTGACGACATCGTGATCCAGCAGACCGCTGAAAAAACTCAGCGACAGCAAAGTCCCGTCCGTGGGCACCAGGGCGCTGAAGGAATGGCCTGAACCCACCGGACGAATCCGCCCTTCGGCGCGGGCCACGATTTGCACCAGTTCATCCAGATTCTTGGGAGCCAGACGCGCTGCCGGCAGGCAACTTTGCGCACCGGACCAATTGCGCCACGGAATCAGTCGCGGGGCGCGCATCAACTCGGCCAGGGCACCCTGGCTGCCCAGCGCCGTGAAGGCCGCGACAGCGGCGGCCCGTTGCAGCCACTGGCGCCGTGAATAGTCCATCGTCATGCCGTCGTTCCCCTGTTGGTCATTGCAATGGCTGGCCGGACATGAAGCCGATCAGGGCCAGGAACTGCTCTTCGGAACAGTGCATACACAGACCCATCGGCGGCATGCCGTTGTAGCCGTTGATCGTGTGATCAAGCAGGGTGTCGCTGCCCTGGGCCACTCGCGGCGCCCAGGCGTTGGCGTCGCCGGTCAGGGGCGCTCCGGCGCCGGGGTTGGCGTGGCAGAGCTTGCAACTGCTGTCGTAGATTTGTGCCAGCGCTCCGTCGGCGGGCACACTCGTTAAGGCCCTGGGCGGGCTCGTTTTGGCCTCTTCGCCGCAACCGGCGAGCAATACGCCAAGCGAAAGAATCGCCGCGGCGTGAGTCCAGGCTGAAGACGTTGGTACCGACATGGGGCCCCTCTTGGTGGCGCAATGAGCACGCCTTTATTGTGTTGGGTCAGACAGACTCACACTAAGGCACGCCCGCGCGTTGGCTTGAGGTCATTGGGGGCCATAAAAGGGGACTTGCGCGGCCAGCGCTGGATGATCGATGGCCAGGGACATTGGCGATCAGGGCAGCAGCAGCCCCTGCTCGCGCTCGCACAACTGCACCACATAATCCCAGAGCACCCGCAGGCGCACGGATTTGTGCAGTTCGCGGCGGGTGCTGATCCAGTAGCTGCGGCGGATGGTTTCATCGGGCAGTAAAGGGACCAGGGCCGGGTCGCTGCTGGCCATGTAGCAAGGCAGTACGGCAATCCCCAATCCCGAGCGTGCAGCCTGTTGCTGGGCGATGACGCTGGTACTGTGGAACACCACCCGAGGGTTGCGGCAAAAGCTGTTGAGAAACATCAGTTCCTGGCTGAACAGCAGGTCGTCGACATACCCGATCCAGGCATGGCGGGCCAGGTCTTCGCGACTGCGCAACGGTGGCGAGCGGTCCAGGTAGGCCTGGCTGGCGTAGAGCGCCAGACTGTAGTCGGTGAGCTTGCGGGTCACCAGCAGGTCGGCCACCGGGCGTTCGAGGTGAATGCTGATTTCCACTTCGCGGTTGAGGATGCTGACAAAACGCGGCACCGCCACCAACTCCACCTCCAGCCCCGGATAGCGCTGGAACAGACCCTCCATGCGGCTGGCTAAAAACATGATGCCCAGCCCTTCCGTCACCCCCACGCGGATCTTGCCCAAGGGCGCGCTGGACTGGGTGATGTCCTCCTGAGCCAGTAGCGCCACGTTTTCCATGGCTTCGGCGTGCTTGAGCAACGATTCGCCCGCGGGGGTCAGTTCATAACCCTGGGCATGCTGGACAAACAACGCAGTGCCCAGGCTTTTCTCGATGGCTTCGATGTGCCGGGCCACAGTGGCATGGGTGGTGTTCAGGCGTCGTGCGGCCGTGAGCAAACGGCCGCTGCGTTGCAGTTCCAGAAAGTAGCGCAGGTCATTCCAGTCGAACATGGGCCATCCTTGAACACGCCTGAAGGCAGGACTGTTTAAAAACGCACAGTGGTTGCGCAAAAACTAACATTCTTTTGACGAAACCTAACAACTAGGATGCATCCCACAAGAACAAAAATGAGGTCGCGAATGCAACCTGTCGTCGATGAATACGATTACGTGATCGTGGGCGCCGGCCCTGCCGGATGCCTGCTGGCCAACCGGCTTAGCGCCAACGCGCAGCACCGGGTGTTGTTGCTTGAAGCGGGCGGGCGCGACAACTATCCGTGGATTCACATCCCGGTCGGCTACCTGTTCTGCATCGGCAACCCGCGCACCGACTGGTGCTTCAAGACCGAGGCGCAAGCGGGTTTGCAAGGGCGCGCACTGAGTTACCCACGGGGCAAGGTGCTGGGTGGCTGCTCCTCCATCAACGGCATGATCTACATGCGCGGCCAGGCCGCGGATTACGACAGCTGGGCCGCCGAGGGCAACCCTGGCTGGGCCTGGAAAGACGTGCTGCCGTTGTTCAGACAGGGCGAAAACCACTTTGCCGGAGACTCCGAGCTCCATGGCGCCGCCGGGGAATGGCGGGTCGAACGCCAGCGCCTGTCATGGCCGATTCTCGATGCGTTTCGCACCGCCGCCGAGCAGAGCGGTATCCCCAGCGTGGACGACTTCAACGGCGGCGACAACGAAGGCTGCGGCTATTTCCAGGTCAACCAGAAAGCCGGGGTGCGCTGGAACGCGGCCAAGGCCTTCCTCAAACCGGTTCGCCAGCGCCCCAACCTCACGGTAATGACCGATATCGAAGTCGACCGCGTGCTGTTGCGTGACAACCGGGCCCACGCCGTCAGCGCCCGTTGGCAAGGCAAAGGCATGACGTTCAAGGCGCGCAAGGAAATCGTGCTGTGCGCCGGCGCCGTCGGCTCGCCGGGTATTTTGCAGCGCTCGGGAATCGGTCCGCGCAACCTGTTGCAACGCCTGGGCATTGGCGTGGTTCATGAGCTGCCCGGCGTGGGCGGCAACTTGCAGGACCACCTGCAACTGCGGCTGATCTACCAGTTGGAAAACGCCCGTACCCTGAACCAGATCGCCGGCACTTTATGGGGCAAGATGGGCATGGGGCTGCGCTACCTCTATGATCGCAGCGGCCCGCTGTCCATGGCCCCCAGCCAACTCGGCGCGTTCGCCCGCTCGGGGCCGGAACAGACCTCGGCCAACCTCGAATACCACGTGCAGCCCTTGTCGCTGGAACGCTTTGGCGAACCACTGCACAGTTTCCCGGCGTTCACTGCGTCGGTCTGTGACCTGCGTCCGCAAAGCCGTGGCCGGGTGGACATTCGCTCAGCCAACCCGCACGAGGCGCCGCTGATCCAGCCCAACTACCTGAGCCATCCCGAAGACTTGCGGGTCGCCGCCGACGCCATCCGCCTGACCCGACGCATCGTCGCCGCCCCGGCGTTGAGCGCCTTCAAGCCGGTGGAATACCTGCCGGGACCAAGCCTGCAAACCGAGGAAGAACTGCACCAGGCCGCCGCCCGTATAGGCACGACGATTTTCCACCCGGTGGGCACCTGCCGCATGGGCCAGGACCGCGACGCGGTGGTGGATGCGCAACTGCGGGTTCACGGCATCAACGGCCTGCGCATCGCCGACGCCTCGATCATGCCGCGCATCACCTCGGGCAACACCTGCTCGCCCACGCTGATGATTGCCGAGAAGGCGGCGCAGATGATCCTCGAGGCGGACATCCGCAGCACCACGCCCCAAAAGGAACCTGCCACGGTCTGAAGAACAACAGAATCCCCCTGTGGGAGCGAGCCTGCTCGCGAAGGCGGTGTATCAGCTCACGATGATGTCGACCGGCATACCGCTTTCGCGAGCAGGCTCGCTCCCACAAGGAGAACCCTTTGAATTCAAGGTATGCAGCAAAACAGGAGACGCTGTACCGGCGTCGACAGTGGAACAACAAAAACAATCACTGTGAGGGATACCCAAATGTCTGAACATGTTCAGTCCCTGGAAGCCACGCGTAGCGCCGGCACCAGCCAGGAAACCCAGAAAGTCATCTTCGCCTCGTCCTTGGGGACGGTGTTCGAGTGGTATGACTTTTTCCTCTATGGCGCCCTGGCGGCGGTGATCAGCAAGCAGTTCTTTGCCGGGGTCAACGACACCACGGCATTCATCTTCGCCCTGATGGCATTCGCCGCCGGTTTCATCGTGCGGCCTTTCGGCGCACTGGTGTTCGGACGGCTGGGAGACATGATCGGACGCAAATACACCTTCCTGGCCACCATCGTACTCATGGGCCTGGCGACGTTCTGCGTCGGCCTGTTGCCCAACTACGCCAGCATCGGCATTGCCGCGCCCATCATCCTCGTGGTGCTGCGCATGCTCCAGGGCCTGGCCTTGGGCGGTGAGTACGGCGGTGCTGCCACCTACGTCGCCGAACACGCGCCGATGGGCAAGCGCGGTTTCCACACCAGCTGGATTCAGTCCACCGCCACCCTCGGGCTGCTGCTTTCGCTGCTGGTGGTACTGGGCTGTCGTTATTTCACGGGCGATCAGTTCGAAGTCTGGGGCTGGCGCATTCCGTTTCTGCTGTCGATCGTGTTGCTGGGCATCTCCACCTGGATCCGCCTGAGCCTGCATGAATCGCCGTCCTTCTTGAAAATGAAAGAAGAAGGCAAGTGCTGCAAGGCGCCGATCCGCGAATCCTTTGGTAAGTGGGAAAATCTCAAGGTGGTGCTGATCGCGCTGTTCAGCATCAACGCCGGGCAAGCGGTGACCTTCTATGCCGCGCAGTTCTATGTGCTGTTTTTCCTCACCCAGTTCCTGAAGATGGATCCGGCCCTGGCCAACAGCCTGCTGATCGTCAGCGTGGTCATCGGCGCACCGTTCTTCATCTTTTTTGGCTGGCTGTCGGACAAGGTCGGGCGCAAACCGGTACTGATGATTGGCCTGTTGCTGGCGACGGCGTTGTACTTTCCGATCTTCAAGACACTGGCCCACTACGCCAACCCGGCCATTGACCTGGCGAGCCGTCAGGCGCCGATCACCGTGATCGCCGATCCGGCCACGTGCACCTTCCAGTTCGACCCGGTGGGCAAGGCCCGTTTCGATAGCCCATGCGACAAGGTCAAGACCTTCCTGGTCAAGCAAGGCCTGCCCTACAGCAGTGTCGCGGCGCCGGCCGGCAGTGATGTGCAGGTCAGCGTCGGTGATGTGAAGCTTGAAGGCTACGACGAAGCCGCCCTGCGCGGCGCGGTGACCCTGGCGGGCTACCCACAACAGGCCGATGCCCAGCAGATCAACCGGCCGATGATCGTGGCACTGATCGTGGCGCTGATCATCATTTCAGCCATGTGCTACGGCCCACTGGCGGCGCTGATGGTCGAACTGTTTCCCACTCGGATCCGCTACACCTCCATGTCCCTGCCCTACCACATCGGCAACGGCTGGTTCGGCGGTTTCCTGCCCACCGTGTCGTTTGCCCTGGTGGTCTACACCGGGGACATTTTCTACGGGCTGTGGTACCCGGTGATGATCACCGGGGTGAGCCTGGTGGTGGGCATGATTTGCCTGCGGGAAACCCGGAACGTGGACCTGGATAAAAACTGAGGGCAAAACCGTGGCGAGGGCGTTTGTTCCCTCGCCAGCGGATCAGAAGTGCGCCTTCAGGGTCATGGTGAAGTTGCGCGGCTCACCGTAATAGTTACCGAAACTCTCGGTCCCGATGGTGCTGTAGTAGCGCTTGTCGAACAGGTTGTTGCCGTTGAGGGCCAGCGACCAGGTGTCATCGATGCGGTAGCCGACGCGACCGTTCCACACGGCATAACCGGCCTGGATGATCTTCTCCCCCGTCGCAGGCGATACCCGGAAATTGTCGCTTTGGGCATTGACCCCCGCACCGACGCTGAACCGTTCGAACGCCCCACCCAGGGCATAATCGCCCCACAGTCGCAGCACATGACGCGGCACATAGCTGTTGAACGAGCCGCCGTTGAGACTGGTGTCAATGTCGTTCAGGGTCTTGGTCTGGGTGTAGGTGTAACCGGCAAGCAGTTGCAGGCGCTCGATGACTTCACCGCTGATCTCGGCTTCGAAACCCTGGGCGCGAACCTTGCCGGCGTTCTCGTAGCAGTAACCGTCCGAGGACGCACAGCTTGAGTTGTAGTCGGTCTGGGCCTGGTCTTTCTGCAACGTGCGGAACAGGTTGAAGGCGCTGTTCAGGCGTCCCTCGAACCATTCGCCCTTGATCCCCAGCTCATAGCTTTCACCCACCAGGGGCTTGAGTGCCGAACCGCTTTCGGAACGGTAGTTGCCTTGGGGCGTGAAAATGTCCGAGTAACTGGCGTAGGCCGTCAGGTGTTCGTTGAGGTCCAGCAACACAGCGGCAAACGGGGTGACCTGGCCTGTCTCCGTGCTCTTGGCGTGTTCCGAACCGCCGGTGAGGAACACCGAGTCGGTCTTGGAGTTGTACCAACTCACCCGGCTGCCCACGACAAAGGTCAATGGGTCCGCCAGTTTCAGGCGCAGGGTCGAATACAGGCCTTGTTGCCGGGTGACGGTTTTCACCGGGCCACCGCGCGTCGAGTTCTCGATGAAGTAACTGTCGTCCGGCTCCGGAATATGTCGATCCGGATCGAATACGTTCTGTTGCTGCGGCAGGAAGGCGACCGAGAAAAAATCATCCTTGTCCGAACGGCTGGCGTTGAAGCCGACGATCAATTCATGCTGCTGCCCGAGGGCGTCAAACTTGCCGTCCAGGTAGGCGTCGAGGCCGTAATCGACCTGGTCATAGTCGTACATGCTGCCCAGCACGTTGGTGGTCGAGACGCCCGGCGTCACCGAGCCGGATGCAAAGGCGTATTTGATGTCCTGGGTGTTTTTCGTATAGACACCGGCCACCTTCACGGCCCAGTCGTCATTGAGTTGATGCTTGAGATCGCTGAACACCGTGGTCCGCTGGCTACGCCAGGTGTTCCACGACGGATCCAGGCAAGTAGAGCGACTGAGTTTCAAATCGCTGCCATCCCTGTAGCGCGGCTGCCCGCCCCAGCAAGGACTCGCATCGACATCCTCATAGGCCAGGCCCAGGCCGAGGGTGGTGTCGGGCGTCAGGTCGAAGTCCAGGGCACCGTAGTAAATCTGGTCCTTGCGCCGAGCATCGTCGTAGAAATAATGCCGGCTCTGTTCGGCGATCACCGCCCTGCCCCGCAGGGTGCCGGAATCATTCAGCGGGCCACCGGTATCGACCTGCCCGCGGTAGTTGTCCCAGGTGCCGCCCGAGAGGCTGAGTTCGGTCTGGGCCGTGGCCTGGCCGCGTTTACGGACGAAATTGACGCCACCGGACGTGCCGCCGGCGCCCTTCATCATCCCGGCGGCACCGCGCAGGACTTCGACCCGATCGTAATACGCCATGTCACTGCTGAAACTGTCGGCCTGGACATAGCTGTTGCCCATGTCCAGCGGAACACCGTC
Organism: Pseudomonas sp. JL2; assembly: GCF_031570495.1. Classification (NCBI taxonomy): domain Bacteria; kingdom Pseudomonadati; phylum Pseudomonadota; class Gammaproteobacteria; order Pseudomonadales; family Pseudomonadaceae; genus Pseudomonas; species Pseudomonas sp. JL2. The sequence goes on along the minus strand of NZ_JAKUDH010000006.1, from coordinate 65,557 downwards.
GTATTGATACTGACCGGACATCCGGAACCCACGGGAGTAGAAATATTTGCCGCCCATGGTCGAGTCGTAGACGGTAATGCCGGGCGTTTTTTCCATCACTTGATCAATGGTGTTCAGGTTCTGGTCATCGAGCATCTTGCGAGTGATCACTGTCACCGATTGCGGCGTCTCGCGCAGGGAGTGCTCGCCTTTGCCGATCGTGACCGCCCCCGTCGTGTAGGAGCCACTGTTCTCGGTGGTCGCTCCGAGCATCTGCGCCTCGATGGTGGTTGCTCCCAGTTGCATGGCCGAACCGTTGGCGGGCACGGAGCGCAGCACGTACGTGCCGTTGGCCTGGCGGTCGGCTTGCAGGCCGCTACCGCCAAGAATGCGGGCAAATCCATCGCCCACGCCGAACGAACCTCTCAGGCCGGGCGATTGCAGGCCCTGGAGTTGCCGGGCATCAAACGAAATGGCGACACCGGCGGCACTGGAGAACCGGGTCAGGACATCCACCAGGCTGCCGGCCCCGATATCGTAGGCCTGCACCGAACGCTGCTGCGCCGAGGCACCTGGAGCCGGACTGGCATTCACGACCCCGACGCTGCCGGTCACGGCTGCCAGCAAGCCGATTTTCACTGCAAACACCAGACGACCTGGCGCGCTTACCCAAGACATGCTTCCCCTCCCCCAAACGGTCGATAAAAACTCACTGAGGAAGAGCCGAACGATGGAGATAAAAAGTGCAGGACAGTGTTCTTTTTTATCGCGCCGCCACGTCAGCGCTGATCGCCGCTCGATACCCGGACCCAAAATCGGCTGTAGCGGGTCACGCGTAACGAAAAGCCACTCTCCAGCGCCGCCAGGGCGAGATCGGTGTTATCGACGGGAAACACGCCGGAAACCTTCAAGTCGGCAATGGCCGGATCACAACGCAACACGCCGTTGCGGTAACGCGACAGTTCATCCAGCAGCGCCGCCAGAGGACGGTCAATGGCGATGATGCTTCCCTTCTGCCAGGCACCGACCGACACATCGTTGCCGCGCAGCGTACCCAGCGACCGGTCATTGAAATCCAGGCGCTGGCCGGCTTCGACGCGCATCCTCGAGCCAATCGTCGGGAGACTCACCTCGACCGCTTTTTCAAGCACCGCCACCTCACCGCCCCGCGCCTGGCCTCGGACGATAAAACGCGTGCCCAGCGCAAGCACTTCGACATGACCGGTGATGACCTTGAAAGGCCGCTGCAAGGGATCGATCGCCGTCGTGACGAGGATCTCCCCCCACAACAGCTCCAGTAGCCGCTGGCGCCCATCGAAACGAACATTGACCGAGGTGTCGGTGTTGAGCAGCACAGTGCTGCCGTCCGCCAGCTGAAACTCGCGGCGCTCGCCCACTGCGGTGCGGTAATCGCAAAGCAGGTTCTGCGTAGCCTGGCTGCGCCAGCCCAACCAACCCAGGCCGCTGGCGGACGTCAGTAACAAGACGCTGCGCAATACCTGGCGACGGGATCGATTGTGGCGTTCACTCAAGGTCGGTGCCGCCAGGGCGCCCGGCACACTCGCCATCTGTTCAGCCACCGCTGTCATTCGTTGCCAGGCCTGGCTATGCAGCGGGTCTGCGCTCAGCCAGGCATTCCACCCGGCTCGATCCGCGTCGGTCGTGATGCCGGAGTGAAGCCGGGCGTACCACTGCGCCGCCACACGGATGGCTTGCAACTCTTCGGCTGGCAGGTTCATGAAAGTTGCAATTGAATCTGCATCAGGCAGCAATGTTCCATGGCCTTGGCCATGTGGTTATTCACCGTACGTACGCTGACGCCCAGGCGCTCGGCAATTTGCGGGTAAGTCAGGCCGTCGAACTGCGACAGGATGAACGCCTGCCTGACACGCGGCCCCAACCCCAGCAGCAAGCGGTCGATCTCCATCAGGGCCTGGAGCAGGATGGCCTGTTCTTCCAGCGACGGGTGCTGCTCTTGCGGCATGGCGGCCAAGGCTTCGAGGTAGGACTGTTCCAACGAACGGCGGCGAAACAGATCGATCAACAGCCCCTTGGCGATCATCGACAGGTACGGTCGCGGCTCACGAATATCCAACGCGGAGCGAGCCTTGATGACGCGCACGAAGGTATCCTGGGTCAGGTCCGCGGCATCGAAAGCATTGCCCAAACGCTTGCGCAGCCAGCCTTGGAGCCAACTGTGATGATCACTGTACAGAACGTCGACGGCACTGCGTAAGGACAGATCGTTGGCGGGCATGGCAATGGAATAATTCGCGACTGATAATGACTCGCATTGTCATGGAGCGCATCGCCGCTTGCAACCCAAACATGCACAGTCCCAGACCTGCCACCTCACCCTCTTGGCGTTGCTCAATGCACAGAGTGATTTTTCACCGTGCTCTCCACCAGATCCAGCATCTGCCCCAGCGCCCAGGGCTTGGCGATGAACGAGGCGTGATGCTTGATCCCGGCGCTTTCCGGGGTTTCGAAACCGGACATGATCAACAAGGGTATCTGTGGCCACCGGTCGCCGGTCAAATTGGCCAGGTCCGCGCCGTTCAGTTTGCCGGGCATGGTGATATCGGTGAGTAACAAGTCCACATCGTCAGCGCTCTGCTTGAGGAATTCCAGCGCCGCGTCGGCGCTTTCCCGGGGCTCCACGGCAAAGCCCTCGTCTTGCAGGATCTCACACAGGAACTCCAGAATGGTCTGATCATCTTCAACGACGAGAATCAAACGCGCGGCCGCCTGTCCGTTGCCCTTTGGCATCGAATTCATGTAAGTGACTCTCCTTGACCCCATAAACGTTCTTTGCGGTTTCAACCGCTCTGCAAGTTATGAGCGATGCCCTTGCGAGAAATTCATTCTGCGTGCAAATACACCGCCAAACGTTGCGATAACCGCCCTGGAGCAACGCATCGCAACGCTTTATCTGTATATCCATACAGATAAAACTTGCTCCGACACCCATCCATGACCATGCTACAGCCCCATGAAATCTGCTTAGGAAAAGGGCGCTATGCAGCTGTACCTGTGTGAAAAACCGTCCCAGGCCAAAGACATCGCTGCCGTGCTCGGTGCCACGCGCCGCGGTGACGGTTGCTGGCTGGGCGCGAACATCACAGTCACCTGGTGCATCGGCCATCTGCTGGAGACCGCCCCGCCCGACGCCTACGATGCCCGCTACAAGCGCTGGGTACTGGCAGACCTGCCTATCGTGCCGACGCAGTGGAAAATGACGGTCAAGCCGAAAACCGCGGGCCAGTACAAGGCGGTCAAGCGCCTGTTGGGGGAAGCCAAGACGCTGGTCATCGCCACCGACGCCGACCGTGAAGGCGAAATGATTGCCCGGGAACTGGTGGAGCATTGCCGCTACCGTGGGCCGATCCAGCGTCTGTGGCTGTCGGCCCTGGACGAAGCGTCGATCCGCAAGGCCCTGGCCGCACTCAAGCCGGGCGCCGAAACCTTCAACCTCTACCATTCGGCCCTCGGCCGCTCCCGGGCCGACTGGCTGATCGGCATGAACATGAGCCGCCTGTTCACGCTGCTGGGGCGCCAGTCCGGTTATCAAGGCGTGCTGCCGGTGGGCCGCGTGCAGACCCCCACCCTGCGCCTGGTGGTGGATCGCGACCGCAGCATCGCGGATTTCGTACCGGTCGCCTATTGGGCCATCGACGTGCAACTGCGCCACGACGGCACTGTGTTCACCGCCCAGTGGCGCGCCGACCCGGATGCCTGCGACGATCAGGAACGTTGTTTGAACCAGGCCCTCGCCCAGGACGCCGCCCAAGCCATGGGCAACGCTGCCACCGCCCGGGTGATGAAAGTGCGCACCGAGCGCTTGCGCGAAGCGGCGCCGTTGCCGTTCGACCTGGGCACCCTGCAGGAAGTCTGCTCGAAGAAACTCGGCCTCGGCGCCCAGGAAACCCTGGACATTGCCCAGTCGCTCTATGAGACCTACAAGCTCATTACCTATCCGCGCAGCGATTGCGGTTTCCTGCCTTTGAGCCAGCACAGCGAAGCTGCGGCCATCCTCGCCGCCCTCGCCCAGGCCGACCCGGGTCTTGCGCCGCTGCGCGAGCACTTGCAGCCCCAACGCAAATCCCGGGCCTGGAACGACGCCAAGGTCAGCGCCCACCACGGCATCATCCCTACCGCTGCGGCGAAGAACCTCGACAAGCTCGCCGGCAAGCAGCGGGCCGTCTATACGCTGATACGGGCGCGGTATCTGGCGCAGTTCCTGCCCAACCACGAATACGACCGGACCCAGGCCGACTTCGACTGCGCCGCCCAGGCATTGCGGGCCGTGGGCAAGCAAATCATCGAACCCGGCTGGAAACGCGCCCTACCCGAAGCACTGGCTCCGGCACGAGGCCGTGAAGCACCGGTACCACAAACCTTGCCGGCCCTGGTCGAAGGTCGCGACTGCGCCGTGGACGAGGTCAAACTCAAGGACCTGTGGACCCAGCCCCCCAAACCGTTCACCGAGGGCGACCTGATCAAGGCAATGAAGAACGTTGCCCGGCTGGTGGAGGATCCGCTGCTCAAGCAAAAGCTCAAGGACACCACCGGCATCGGCACCGAAGCGACCCGGGCCTCGATCATCCAGGGCCTGCTCGACCGCGGTTACCTGGTGAAAAACGGCAAGGCCCTGTCTGCCACACCGGCGGCCTTCAGCCTGATCGATGCGGTGCCCCGCGCCATCGCCGATCCAGGCACTACCGCCATCTGGGAGCAGGCGCTGGACATGGTGCAAAGCGGAGAGATGAGCCTGGAAGAGTTCGTGACCCGCCAGGCCGCCTGGATGAGCAAACACATCGCCCGCTGCCAGGGCATGAGCCTGACCATCAACGGCCCGGCCAGCCCTGCCGGCCGAGGGGCCACCCCATGGAAAAGCAAACGCAAGCCGGCCAAGCGCAAGGCCAGCGGTACACCTCGCAAGGCGAGCAAAGCCAAGACGACCTGATAAATACATGTTCGACGCGTCGCCCTGTGGGAGCGAGCCTGCTCGCGATAGCGTTATGTTAGTCACCATGGATACCGACTGATACACCGCCATCGCGAGCAGGCTCGCTCCCACAGGGATATCTGCCCTGATCCAGAATTTTCATAACAAAACCATTTTGTCCGACAATATGTAGTGACCAAAAATAATCACTACAAAACCGTTGACGCCTCCGATTTGGCCTTGCATGATGCAGACGTCTCCCCGATCGGGAGTACAGGTAAATGCTTGAGCAAGCTCGTCTGACCGCCGAGCTGTTTTTTGGATAAGGGACTGCCCACAAGGCAGATTGAAGGTGCTGACCTGGCATGACCGTCCGGTGACAAGGACGAGAAACGTCGGCGACGATCCTCATGACGCGCGTGGTCGACCCTCGAAAGTTGACAATGCCTGAAGGTTCTTCGCTGTTTCTCTTCGTTGTAGCGCATTTGCGTAGCAGCCCTTCGATAACACTACACAACCGATGCACGACCCCGTCGAAGTCAGACGGCCGGGTGCTGACGGCCTGGTTTCGGTGCTAGCCATGCAGCACTGGACAGGCACTTACCGAAAGAAGCGAAGTTTTTGCGAACCACCAGACAGATCAACCAAATGGTCAAGGGGCTTACACATGAATCTGAATAATCAACCATCTATTGATGAACTGGCTCGCATGTTCGCAGCACACAAAGACACCCTGGACAGCCATATCCTGTGGATCAGCAAGAATGGCCAGGTCCATATGGACTGCCTGTCGCCGTTCACCCAGGAAGACGAATTCGAGAAGAATCAGCAGGACCTGTGTGCCCGGTTGAAGATGTACCGTCGTGGCCAGGGCTACGTCGGCAAGAAGGCCGCGGCCGACAAAGACTTCATGGGTAGCGTGCTGCAAACGCTGACCCAGGCGTGGCAGTCGATGCAGAACACATCTGAAGTTCGGGTCATCGACCGCCTCTGCTGATCGCGCTTAAAACAAAGGGCCCGTTCCTGATTGGAACGGGCCCTTTTTTTGGGCGTTAGAACACCGACCAGCCGATTCGTTGGCTGAGCAATTCCAGCGCCGCCATGCCTGCCAGGGAATTGCCCGCCACATTGAGTTCCGGCGACCAGACGCACACCGTGAAACGCCCCGGCACCACGGCAACAATCCCGCCGCCCACCCCGCTCTTGCCCGGCAGGCCAACGCGATAGGCAAAATTGCCGGCTTCATCGTACAGCCCGCTGGTGGCCATGATGGAGTTGACCTGCTGGGTCTGGCGGGCGCTCAGGATCTGTTCGCCACTGTGCTTGCAGAAGCCGTCGTTGGCCAGGAAGCAGAACGCCCGGGCCAGATCGATGCAGCTCATGCGCAACGCGCAGTGACTGAAATAGCTGCGCAGCACCGCTTCCACGTCGTTATGAAAATTACCGAAGGACTGCATCAGGTAGGCCATCGCCGCATTGCGGGCGCGGTGCTGGTATTCCGACTCAGCGACCTTGCCGTCCACCATGACTTGTGGATTGCCCGACAGGCGCCGTACAAAATCACGCATCGAAAGAGCTGGTGCGGCAAAACGCGACTGATTGATGTCGCAGATCACCAAGGCGCCGGCGTTGATGAACGGGTTGCGCGGCCGACCGCGTTCAAATTCCAGCTGCACCAGAGAATTGAAGGGCTGGCCGGAGGGCTCATGGCCCAAACGCTCCCAGATTGCCTCGCCGGAATGGCCGATGGCCTGCACCAGGCTGAAAACCTTGGAAATACTCTGCACCGAAAACGGCGTTTCAGCGTCACCTGAGCAATACATTTCGCCATCGTTGCCGTAGACGGCAATGCCCAACTGGTTGGCCGCAACGGTGCCAAGGGCGGGAATGTAGTCGGCCACCTTGCCCTGACCGATCAGGGGGCGAACCGCATCGAGGATCTCGTTCAACAATGCTTGCATATGCGCATGGGTCCAATCATTCCCCGTTCGAGTGCGGGGATACAGACGCTAGACGCTGATGGGTGCGATCAGAGCACACTCAATAGACCAGCAACATCTGTTGCGAGGCGATCCGTGGGAGCAAAGCTTGCTCGCGATCAAACTCACGCGGTCTGTCTGGAACCGAATCGCCTGCTTCGCGGGCAAGCCTTGCTCGCACAGAATTCAAGAGATTTCACGGGCGCTTGTCATCCAATCGAGCGGTCTATAGTTGAAGGGATCAATCGGCAGGAGACCTCGATGCGACAGATCATGCAGAAGGAACCCTGGTGGGCCTCGCCCCCCAGACCCGGTCAAGATGAAAGTGAGCTGGAATGGGGCTGGCTGGTGATCTACAGCGAAGGAGAGCCGCGCTTCGAATTCATCAAGGAGCGGCCCTCGGACGAACAGATCCGTCATCGCAAGGGTTGCCGCGTCACCCTCGGGGCAGAATGAACCGTCCATCACGGTTTGATGGCTGGCAACTCCACCGCGCGATTGGCCAGGTCCGCCGCCACCAGGCTGCCTTCGATTTCCTCGGCCAGGTAGTATACCGGTGCCATCACCCCGCTGAGGGGATGCTTGAGCGACTGGAACCAGGCTTCGTCGAACGCTGCGCTGAGGCTCTTGCGGATTTGAGTCTCCATTTCCGGACGCTCGCCCTCATGAATGATCGCGCGAATCCCCGCCACGCCAACTGAGATCAACGCCCCCGCCGCTTTCCCGGCCACGGCTGCCGCCGCCCCGGCCGCACCTCGCGTGGCGAATTGCGCTTCGATTTTTTCACTGGTGCGTTGTGCCACCGTGGCGATCACCGCATCCGATGGCCCCGAACCTGTCACGGCGGCTTTGTTGACGTGGTCGATCAGCGCGGCGTACGCCGGCAATGTATTGAGGGGCTCGGTATGCGCCATCTCATACAACGAGGCGTTACGCGCCGCTGGCGGCCCCAGGCTGATGGCAGGAATGCCGTGCAGGCGCCGACTCATCAGCTCCGGCGGGATTCGGTGCTGGCGGGCAATCACTTGGACCTGTTGATTGAGCAGGCGCACGTAGTAGCCCGTCGCGTTGGCCCTGATCGCCTCGGGGTCGATTTCCACCGCCACAGGTGCCAGCACCTGCTCGCGGTACTGCTCTTGCAGATAAACCGCCAGACGTCTGGCCGCGGAGTCCTCTTCGCCTTCGGCACTGGCGGCATACCAACTGACCTTCACCGCCAGCCATTCCTGGGTCCAGTAGCTGCTGAACCAGGGGATGAATTGAATCTCGGTCCGTTCATACACGAGCCGGCGCCAATGCTCCATCGAACCACGAGCGTAGAGACCGGCCTGTTCGATAGCGCTTTTCGACGCGGCGACGATCTGCCGGTCAACCTGCCGCCAGGTATCCTGGGAAACCGCCACGGTGGCGACCTGCTGCTCGCGCGGCGACGTGGCGCACCCCGCCAGAACCAACAAAACGGCCAGCATCAGTGAACGCAGCACGATTGCGCCATCCCGAGGTCAAGTCATCCACGGGGTTGAGTATAGGTCGCGAGGAACACGGGCCTGGAGGAAAAACACAAACCAATGTGGGAGCGAGCCTGCTCGCGAAAGCGGTGTATCAGCAACAGGGATATCGACTGATACGCCGCCATCGCGAGCAGACTCGCTCCCACAAGGATCTGCGTGAAGGGTGATCAGTATTTACGCCGCCGCTCCAACCTGCGCACAACCATCGACAGCGGATAACACATGGCAAAATACATCGCCCCCACCAACACGTAGGTCTCCAGCGGCATGAAATACACAGAACTCAGATCCTGCGCCCGTAGCATCAGGTCCGGCGCGGCGATCAGCGAGGCCACGGAGGTATCCTTGAGCAAGGAGATCGCCACATTGCCAATGGGCGCCAGCACAATGCGAATCGCCTGGGGCAACACGACCCAACGCAGCACCTGAGGCCGCGGCATGCCGATGGCCTTCGCCGCCTCGACCTGGCCCTTGGGCACAGCCTCCAGGCCCGAGCGATAGATCTCCGACAGGTACGCCGCTGCATTGAGCCCCAAGCCGATCATCGCCGCCTGGAACGAGCTGAACTGCACGCCTACCGCCGTCAGGCTGAAATAAACGATAAACAGCTGCACCAACGCCGGCGTCCCACGAAAGATCTCGATGTAGAACAGTGCGCATCGGCGCAACGCCCTTGAGCCGGACAATCGCGCCAAAGCCACCAGCAAACCGACCGCCAGGCCGATCACCAGCGCGCCAAAGGCCAGCCGCAACGTGGCCCAGGCCGCTTGCAGCAATTCGACGTGGGTGGCTTCCCACAACTCGCCATATCCCATCTCAGCGCTCCTTGATCACAGTGAGGCGCCGCTCGGTGCGCGCCGCCCAGTGGGACAGCACCAGGCTCAACACCAGGTAAATGATGGCCAGCAGGAAATAAATCAGGTTGGTCTGGTAGGTCTCGCTCACCAGCATCTTGGCCTTGAACGTCAGCTCCGGCACGGCAGCGGCCGAAGCCAGCGAGGTGTCCTTGAGCAGGCCGATGGCGAAGTTCGCCATGCCTGGAATCGAGACTTTCAAGGCCTGGGGCAACACGATCATGCGCATCGCCAGGGCCCGGGTCATGCCGATGGAGAACGCCGCTTCGCTTTGCCCGCGATCAACGTTGAGGATGCTGGAACGGAACACCTCCGAGAGCATCGCTGCCCCATTGAGACCGAACCCGATGATCGCCGCACCGATGGCCGGCAAGGTGATGCCGATGTACGTCAGGCCGAAATAGAGGATGAAGAGCTGGGTCAGGATCGGGATATTGCGGAACACCTCCAGATAAACGCTGGCCACCCACTGCAGGACTCGGTTGCGCGACAGGCGCATCAACGCCAGGCCGAACCCCAGCAGCGCCGCGACGATAAAGGACGCTGCCGTCAGGCCCAGGGTGGTCAGTGCGCCGATGCCCAGCACTTCGAGAAAATAAGGCAGCAGGTCGAGGGACTTGCTCAGCTCGCTTGAATCGAACATCGATCAATGCTCCTGAACAGCGCTGATAAAGGCGCGCGTACGCTCCACCTGGCTTTCCCGGAATATCTGGCGGGGCGGTCCCTGCTCGACGATATTGCCGTCGGCCATGAAAATCACCTGATCGGACACGCTTTCGGCAAAGCGCATTTCGTGGGTCACGATGATCATGGTCATGCCCTCCTCGGCCAGCTTGCGCATCACCGTCAACACTTCACCCACCAGCTCCGGGTCGAGCGCCGAAGTGGCCTCGTCGAACAGCATCAGCTTGGGGCGCATCGCCAGGGCGCGGGCGATGGCGATGCGTTGTTGCTGGCCGCCGGAGAGCTGGTCCGGGTAAGCGTCGCGCTTGGCAAACATGCCGACCTTGTTCAACAGGTCCTCGGCCAGTTCCACCGCTTCCTGGCGGTTGCGTTGCTGTACCTTCAACGGCCCGAGGATGATGTTGTCCAGCACGCTGAGGTGCGGGAACAGATTGAAACGCTGGAACACCATGCCGATGTTGGCGCGCATCCGGGCCAGGTCCCTGTCACCCATGGGCACCGTGCGTTCACCCACTTTGCGCTGGCCAATCAGCGCATTGTCGATGTAGATGCTGCCCCGGGTCGGTTCTTCCAGGTAGTTGATACAGCGCAACAGCGTGGTCTTGCCCGAACCGCTGGGCCCGATCAGAGAGATTTTCTGCCCCTGTTGCACCTGCAGGTCGATGCCTTTCAAGACGTCCAGCCGGCCGAAGGACTTGTGAAGACCCTCGACCCGCACCAGTGGATGAGATTCAGCCATGAGCAATGTCCGCAAGTAGATGACACAAAACGTGAGCGCAGCCGCCAAGGTGTATCAGGCAAAAACCTGGCTGAAATCCCGGGGCGTGTGCTTGAACGGGCCGATGAGGTTGCCCTGTTCGTCGCGGTCCACGCCGACGCGCTGGTCCTTGGGCAGCGGCACCAGATAGTCGGGATTCTTGATGCCATACCGGGCCAGGACCGGGCCGATCTGACCGGTGTCGCGCAACCAGCGCAGCCCTTGGTTCACGCCATCGAACAGGTCCTGATTCTGCGGATGAATACCCCAGATCGCCTCGAACTTGGCGGTCAGGCTGGGGAATTTTTCATCGTAGGCCATGGGCACTTGCTTGAGCTTGAGGCTGGGGTCCTGCAGGATCATGTAGTCGATGGTGGGGGCGTCGAGCACGGCAAAATCCAGCCGTCCGGCGCGCACGTCGCGCAGGCAGGCGTCGGTGTTGTCGTAGAGCTTCACCTCTTTCACGCCATCGATTCGCTTCATATCGGGGATGGTGAAATAACCGGTGTTGCTGCCCACCGTGCGGCCCTTCATGTCATTGACACTGATGCTGCTCTGGAACGGCTCGCTGTCACGCATGATCACGTACGCGCCGGTGTAGAACACCGCGTCGGTGAGCAGCAGGATCTTGGAACGCATCGGGTTCCAGGCGAAGTTGCCGCCGAACCAGTCGGCGCGCCCCGAACGCACGGCTTCGATCACTGCCGGGAAGCCCATGGTGAGCACGTCGAGCTTGAGCTCAAGACGGTCGGCGATGATCTTCAGCAACTCCAGGTCAGTGCCCACCGGCACACCGTCGCGCAGAGCCCCCAAGGGCATGTCCCCCAGGCAGGCGGCGGTCAGGTAGCCGGGGCGAATGGTCTTGATCGGTTGCCCGGCCGCGAAGGCGAACGGCACCGGCCCCAGGGCCGAACCAGCAATGGCGGCGAGTGAACCGTAGCCAGCGACTTTGAGCACCGAACGCCGAGAAATACCAGGGACATCGAATTTGGAATCGGACATAGCTTCACCTATTGGCAACTGATTGTTTTTGACCGGTACAAGCCATACACACTCAACCACGACCTTGCTCTGTCCCTGAGCCCCTCCCTGCCTCGACGTCCATGCAGCGCTGGTGCAGATCAACGGTTTGAAGAATGGATCATCCACTTGTCATGCTTAGGTGCATGACAAGCATTACAATTCACACACTAATCACGCTATTTTGGCTTGTCAATGGCCTTTTTATCGGATAAAAAGCATGACAAGTCAGCTTTAAGGCGCACAAAAAAGCATGACAACCAGGATTAAGGGCCCATGAGTCAATTTGAAAAACTGCTGAAGGAACTGAAAAACCACGCCAGCCTGCATCGGGAAAAGTCCGAGACGCTGTACGCGCAGCTGGCCGACTCGCTGACCCATGCAATCCTTCACGGTCAGTTGAAACCAGGTGATCGGCTGCCACCCCATCGTGAATTCGCCAGCGCCTTGGGGGTGAACATCACCACGGTGACCCGAGCCATGGCGGTGCTGCAGCAAAAGGGCCTGGTGGAAAGCCGGCCCGGCCGCGGCACGCAAGTGGCGCAAGGCCGTCATCCGGCGGCGCAGTTCCAGTCCGCTCCCAGCAACGATCCCGGCACCGCCGACTTGAGCGTCAACCGCCCTGCCACGGACGGCTACAACCGGGTACTCTCCCAGTTGTTGCCGCGCCTGGCCGACGACCCGCGCTTTGTCGACATGAAGGATTACCATCCCAGCGAGGGACCGCTCTGGGCCCGGCAGGCCATTGCGCAATGGTTGCAGCACACCGGCGTCCAGGCCCAGGCTGAACACATACTGATCGCCGAGGGCGCGCAACACGGCATTGCCCACACCCTGCGCAGCCTCACCAGCAGTGGCGACACGGTGCTAGCCGACAACATCACCTACCAGGGCATCAACGGGTTGTGCCGTACCCTCGGCCTGAATCTATTGGGGGTCGATGCCGATGCGCGAGGCATGTGTCCCGAAGCCTTGCGCCAAGCCTGCGCCGAGCATCAGCCGCGGTTGCTGTTTCTGATACCGTCGATTCACAACCCCACGGCAATCACCCTCGACGCCGAGCGTCGCGAAGCCCTGGCGGCCGTCATCCGCCAGACCGATGTGCTGGTGATCGAGGATGATGTCTACAGGCCGTTGCTGGAGCAGTCGCCCCTGCCCTTCGCTGCCTTGCTGCCCGAACAAACGATTTATATCAGCGCCTTGTCCAAATGCATCGCCCCCGGCTTGCGCATGGGCTTTGTCATGGCCCCGCCTGCGCTGCTGCAAGGCATCGCGGCCATGCAACGCATCGACTGCTGGAGCAACTCGCCGCTGACCGCGCTGATCGCCACACGACTGATCGAGGAAGGCCTGGCCGAGCAACTGGTCTCGGAACAGCGCGAAGAACTGCGCATTCGCCAGGCCTTGCTGGCCACGCATCTGCAAGGCCTGGCGTTTCAGCACAGCGCCACCGGCACCCACGCCTGGCTGCTGCTGCCCGAACCCTGGAACAGCTCACGCTTCGCCCGCCTCTGCCAGGAGCAGGGCGTGGTGCTGCTGCCGGGCGGGGCATTTACCCTCAGCCCGGAACTGTCACCACAAGCGGTGCGCATCAACATCTCGGCGGCATTGTCCCGTGAGCAACTGGTCAAGGCCCTGACCGTGATCAGCCAATTGGCGCGCCAGGGTCACCTTCACATGCACAACCGGATCTGAGCCCTGATGACACAGCCCATTCATTGCGAAATCGCCGTTATCGGTGCCGGTGTGGTTGGCGTGGCCACGGCGCTCTGGTTACGCCGCCAGGGTTATCGAGTGGTGGTGCTGGAGCGCGACGGCATTGCCGCCGGCGCCTCGTATGGCAACGCCGGGACGTTGGCGCCGTACGGGGTGATGCCAATCGCCCAGCCTGCGTTGCTGCGAGCCATTCCATCCCTGCTGTTTTCCAGTGATTCGCCCTTCGTAATCAACTGGGCCCGACTGCCGCGCCTGATGCCGTGGCTGCTGCGCTTTCTCAATGAATGTCGGGTCTCGCGCTGCACCGCAAACACCCAGGCGCTGGCGACGATCCTGCAACGTACTTACAGCGGGTATGAGCCATTGCTGGCTGACACGCCGCTCGCCAGGCAAGGCTTGCAGCACCGGGGCTGCCTGTATACCTACGGCACCCGTCAAGGGTTCGCCGCCGCGCAAGCTGCCATCGAACTGCGGCGTTCGCTGGGCATTGCCCAGCAGGTGTTGAGCGTCGCTGAAATCGAACAACTCGAACCGGCGCTGGCGGGCCAGTCAGTGGCCGGGCTCTTGTTTCCCGAATCATCCCACATGGACGATCCGAAGCGGTTTATCGAAACCCTGGCCGCGCCGCTGGTGGCCGAGGGAGCGCTGCGCAAGGCGACGATTACCGGAATAAAACGCAAAGCCAACGGGCTTCATCTGCACAGCGCCGAGGGCCAGCACTACCAGGCCGACCGGGTGGTACTGTGCGCTGGGGCCTGGTCCGGTGCACTGGCGGCACAGATGGGCGATCGCATTCCACTGGACACCGAACGGGGCTATCACATCGAATTCGATCTACCAGACACCCTGCTCAATCGCCCTTGCTGCCCGGTGGAAAGTGCTTTCTACATGACGCCCATGGCCGGACGCCTGCGCGTAGCCGGCACGGTGGAACTGGGTTCGATCCACGACCCGGCCAATCCTCGCCGCTTCGATTATCTGGAGCAGCATGTGCGCCGCGTGCTTGGCCTTAAGGAACCGGTTGCCCGCCGCTGGCTGGGTTTTCGTCCATCGCTACCCGACTCGCTGCCAGTCATCGGTCCCTCACCACACGAGCCCCGACTGATCTACGCCTTCGGCCATCAACACCTGGGCCTGACCCTTGCCGGAGCGACCGGACAACTGGTCACCGAGTGCATCGCCGGCACCGCCCCCGACTGGCTCGAGCGGTTTTCCGTGCAACGCTTCTGAAGCCTGCCGTTTTGTGTAGCGAGGACGATGCCGATTTTGTGCTTAGGCGGCTGCGTTCGCGGTTGGCGGCTCGCTCAAAACCGCGTGAAATGCTCGAACTGCCAATCATCCGCCGCCCCGTCCAGGGAACACGTGTGCACCGCGCCGGTCGGTCTCCAGTCGGTCTGCTTGCCCACCAAGGTACCGAGGTAAGGCCTGGCCACTTCCAGCACACGTTCGTAGTCCATGTGCTCTGGCTCGACGATGCCGCGATCCGGGTTTTCCACCGCCCAGACAATCCCCGACAAAACCCCCGCCGCCACTTGCAAACTGGTGGCATTGTTGAAGGGCAAGAGCGCCCGGGCTTCATCGATGGTCAATACCGAGCCGAACCAGTAGGCATTGAGTTCATGCCCCATCAGCAAGACGCCCAGCGCATCGGCTCCGATGCTGTCGATTTCACCGTTGAGAATCCGTTGCTGCTGTTGGCTCTGCCAGCCTCGACCAATCAACTCATGGATCGACAGCAAAGCATCGTTGCACGGGTGATAGGCGTAATGCAGTGTGGGGCGATAGATCAGTTTCTGCTGGTCCTTGAGTGTTAGCAGATCCGCTGTAGAGGCGGTTTCGTGATGGGTGATCATCAGCCCCAGGCACGGCCCGCCCAACGGTGTCCAGGTCTTGACCGGCACAGTGGCGCTCGGGCGCTCGAGGTAGATGGCATTGCGACTGCCGAAGCGGTGGCGCCTGGCAGACGTTGGCCAGGTGCGCTCGTGGGTGCCCCAGCCCAACTCGGCCGGTTGGTGGCCCTCGCTGATCAAGCCTTCCACCGACCACGTATTGACGAACTCATCGTCCTGCTTGAGGCGGCTGGAGCGCTGAGTGTCGCGCTCGGCAAAATGAATCACCTTGATGCCGGTCTCCATGCACAGCCTGGCCCAGTCCACGCCTTCGCGGTTCTGTGGCAAGCGATGGTTCAATTGCACGGCCAGTTCCACCAGGCCAGCCTTGAGCAGATGAGTGATCAAACCGGGGTTGGCGCCATGGGCCACGACGGCGGTCGGGCCATGGCCCAGTTTTTTGCGCAGGCCCAGCATCTGGTAGCGCAACGCGTAATTGGTGCGATGCGATAAATCCAATGAAGGGTCATCGTAGCCGCCGGCCCAAGGCTCAATGCAGGTATCCAGGTACAGCGCGCCCTTGCCGAAGGCATAAGTCATCAGGGCCAGCGAACTGACTTCCACCGACAGGTTGACGATGAAGTCGCCAGGTTTGATGAAGCGGTCCAGGGTCTGCGTGAAGGTGTGTTCAGTCAGCGCTTTGCGGACAAAGCAAATGCCCCGCTCCTTGAACCAGATATTTTTCTCGATCACGGGCGCAATGACCGTGATCTGATTGACCGGGACGTGATCCTGCCGCAACAGCAGCGGCAGCGTGGCCCGGGTAATGGAGCCAAATCCGATGAAGATCAGATGGCCCGAAAACCTGACCCGGTGCTTCATGTGCAGTCTCCCCGGAACGTTGACGATGGAGCCATGAAATACCGGTCACCGGACTTTGGCTACTGTCAGGCTCGACAGGCACCCGGCGCAGGCGTTGCCGGCCCTGCGCCGTGGACCGCGTTCAACTTAAGACGTGCCCAGCCCCTCAGACAGGTCCGTACCGGAACGCGCCTGAGCACGCGGTGAAGTTTCGTCACGATGCTCGGTGGTCTTGCTCACGCTATCGCGCACCGTTGCATACCCCTCGCGTGCCGCTTGCCTGGCCTTGTCGGCCAGATCGGCGCTGGTCTTGCCCATCACCCGCTGCTCAGTGGCAGTACTGGGCAGTGCGGCGCCGAGCATGGCGCCCAGCGCGATTCCCGCGGCCGCCATCATCAACGGTTGCTCCTTGAGCAGACGGCTGAATTGATCACCCAGGTCCTGCGAGCCATGGGCCACGCGCTCACCCGTCTCGTGAGCTTTGCTCCGGGCATGGCTGGCGCTGGCGCCCAAACCGTCGGCCAGATACGAAGCCTTGTCCTTGAGATGATGAAACCCGTCGCGCAACGAGTCGGTGGTGCTGTGCAGATGCTCCTTGGCACTGTCCAGGCCACCGGCAAGCCCTTCGCTCCAGCCGCTGGCATCCTGGTCCGGCCCGACGCGATAACCGACCCGTGGCGGACGGTTCTGACCCAGCATCAGCCAGCACAGCCCCACGGTGGTCAGCACGGTGGGCACTGGGTTGTTGCGCACGGTGGTACCCAGGTTGCCAAAAAACTGCGACCCGTTGCCTTTGGCCAGGGTCAGCGCCTGGTCGAGCATCTGCCCCGGCGTGAACTTGCTGCCCAGGGCGTCGACGATATGGCTGATGTGGGCCCGTTGCTCGTCGATCTCGCGCTCGATGGTTTCCGGGCTCTTCTGGGATTCGGTTTTGAATTCATCCTTCATGAGACTTTCCTCCGCAGGGCTTCCTGGTCTTTGTTCAACGCATCGAGCGTTCGCTCAGGCTTGAAGTGGGACGGTTCGAATTGCTTCTTGCCCGACTGCACCATGATGAAACCAATGATCATGACCACTGCGCCGACGATCAACGCCGCGAGCCAGGGCTGCATGATCGTGCTCAAGCCATAGACCACCGCCATCAGCAAGATGATAAAACCGGCCAGCAGCACCATCGCGCCACCGGCCACCCCGGCGATACCCGCTTTCAAAGTGTTCAGGCTCGCTTGGAATTCGGCCTTGGCCAGTGCCAGCTCCTTGGTAAAAAGCGAGGGGACTTCGTGGGTCAATTGCTTTAACAGCCCCATCACCGACGCATCGTGATCGGGCACCGACGTCCCGACGGGACGCTGAATATCTGGGTCTGGTCGGTTCATTGCAATTCTCCTCGGGTATTGGCCGAACCGGGCAACGAGCCGGTAGTGGCATCACTGGGCTGGTCCTGGGTGCCGGACGCAGCGGGAGTGCTGGCGGTGGCGTGGCCGCCGGCAGAATTGACGCCCGGTGCGATAGGATCCGGGTTCGGATCAAAGGGTCCACGGGCGGCAAATCCTCCGCTTGGCGGGCTTGAGTGGCCGGCGGCGGGATCGACTACTTCGGCCGGGACAGGCGAGCTGCCGGCCTTCAGAAACCGCGACAGGCCAAACCCCACCGCTACGCTGCCGACCAGGAACAGACCCGGGTTTTCCCGAGCCAGTCGAGAACCATCGTGCAGCAATTGCTCGGCGCTCATGTGGCGTAATTTGCTGGACAGGCCGCTCATCGAATCGGCCATGTCTGCCAGATAGTGGGACAGGCCCAGGGTGTCGTTGGCTTCGATTTCCGACACGGCTGACTTGGCACCACGCGCCAGTGCATCGATCTGATCCGCTGCCGTATCGCGGTATTGGCCGAAATGCGCATCGGCCTGCTCACGAGCGCTGCCTATGGCCTCGCTCACGTCCTCCTTGATGTGGTTCAGGTGATCCTCGGGCCGGGCCTGGCCCGACGTGCCGTTTTCTCGCTCGGGGTTGTTGTCCGGGATAGTCATGTCTGCCCATCGCCTCCGTGATGAATACTCGATACCGGGAAGCCCCGAGGGGTGCCCGACTACGTGCCTCTCAGTACAGATGACGGAGCAGGTTGAGGCGTAGTTCAAACGAGTTTCACTGCGGGACGCCGTGCGGTATCACAGGCCGCTGGTTTGTCTGCGGGCACAAAAAATCGGGCCCTGGCGCATTCGCCAGGCCCGATTTCGATCCTGCTGATACCCTTCGTGGTTCAGTGCTCGACGGCCTGCTAACCCAGTGCCGTGTCGAGGAACATCATCACCGCAAACCCCATCATCAACCCCAGCGTGGCTGGCGTTTCGTGGCCGTTGCGGTGGGTTTCCGGAATCACTTCGTGGGACACCACGAAGATCATGGCCCCCGCCGCCAGCCCCAGGCTAATGGGATACGCCACGGCCACGCCCGAAGACATGCCCAGCCCGATCACCGCGCCCAGTGGCTCCATCAGCCCCGAGCCCACCGCGATCAGCGCGGCACGCAGCGCACTGATCCCGGTGACTCGCAGCGCCATGGCGATGGCAAGCCCTTCGGGGATGTCCTGGATCGCAATGGCAGTGGTCAGGGGCATGCCGACCCGCAGATCACCGTTAGCAAAACTGACGCCGATGGCCATGCCCTCGGGCAAATTGTGCAAGGTGATGGCGAGCACGAACAACCAGACACGGTTGATGCGTTCCGATTGCGGACCGCGCCGGCCACTCACTTCATGTTCGTGGGGCACGAAACGGTCAAGGCCGATCATCAGGAGCACGCCCAGACCCAGGCCGACCACAACGACAAACGCGGCGAGCAGTTGATTGCCCACGATACTTTGTGCCGCTTCGATACCCGGCAGGATCAGCGAAAACGAACTGGCGGCGAGCATCATGCCCGCGGCAAAACCGAGCATGATGTCCTGGGTCCGCGAGGAGATATCACGCAGCACCACCGCCATCAACGCGCCCAGGGCCGTGGCGGCGAAACCGGCGGTGCCACCCAGAACGGCATAGCCCAGGTTGTGCCGATCGGCCCCCACCAATGCGTTGTAGCCGCTGTAGAGCAACAACGCGGCGATCACCGCCAGCCCCAGCCAGAAGCTCACCCCCAGCAGCAGGTTGTTTTGCACAGGATCCAACCAGGTACGCCAGGGCGATCGGATCCGGGAGGTGGGCTGGTCCATCGAATATCCTTACTGGTTTTGCGCCAGGTCATGTCTGATCGTTCCCCCAACGAGGGGTCCGCTCAAACGCAATTTTCAGGCGAAGGAGCCAGGCCCCCTCGCCGGTTTCCTACAGTTTGTCACCTTGCATCCCTGAACCCAAGTCGGCACCTGTCATGGGGTCGCTTTCCGGGTTGGACATGGTCCGCGCCTTCATGTCCATCAGCAGCGCTTCGTCTTTCTTGCTCAGTTGCACACTCGCCAGACCATCGCCGCCATCCACCGCCGGCGTTGGGTTCTCGACGAATTCCCACTCATCGCCCTGGTTCCATGGGCCACGCACCGAAGGCTCGCCTTGGGACATGTTGAAGTACACGTTGGTGAACTCTGGCATGCCTGGCAGTTTACCTTGAGGGAAATTCGGCTGGATCGAATGCAGGGCTTTTTCAAAGGACATCTGGTGCGCGATTTCACGGGTCATCAAAAAGCCCAGCGCTTCTTTTACCCCAGGATCATCGGTGAGATTCATCAGGCGCTCATAGATGATTTTCGCCCGTGCCTCGGCGGCGATGTTGGACCGCATGTCCGCTGTCGGCTCACCTATGGTGTCGACGTAAGCGGCTGTCCAAGGTACACCGGCCGAATTGGTCAGCGGGGAACCGGCGCCATAAAGCAGGCTGGTGATGTGAGAGTCGTTGCCGGCACCGTTGATGTCCCGGTACAGCTGACCTTCCTTTTCCACACCCTCGGCCATTCGGCCCTTGGCGCCTTTATTGAGCATCACAATGATCGAGCCGATCACCTCCAGATGACTGAGCTCTTCGGTGGCAATGTCCATCAACAGATCCTTGCGGCCGGGATCATCCTCGGACAGGGCCTGGGTGAAGTAGCGCGACGCCGCCGCCAACTCGCCCTGGGCACCGCCGAACTGTTCAAGCAACAGATTAGCCAGCCCTGGGTTAGGCTCGGCGACACGTACGGTGTACTGCAGTCTTTTGTTATGTAAGAACATGATGAAACTCCTCGTTCAGGACACAAGCCAAAGGGACACTGCCGGGGGCAGGCCCACAGAAAATCTGAAGAAGTTAAACAGTTAAAATTTATCTTTTATTTAATAAACGAGACGAACGGTAATCGGTAAGGCGCACTTGCAGAAATGCCAGGTAACTGAACAACTTACACTCCCCTCACGCTTGAAGACATTCCTTGCCGCGATCCCGTTGTATATAAATCCGACAGGCCCCATGCGATTAACACAGGGCCCGTAACGTCATTGAGTATTCAGAGTTGCGCCCATGATCCTGGCTGTTTCCAGGGCCTTTTTGACTTGTTTCGGAAACTGTCTAGCGGTCGCTGGTAACGTTGTCGCCGGATGCCTGACCGCCCTTTCGACCGGCCTCGGAGGCCCGCTCAGGGTCTTTGGCAAAATTGCCACCCGAGGCTTGGCCACCTTTTCGGCCGGCGGCGGCGGCTCGTTCCGGGTCATTGGCAAAATTGCCGCCCGAAGCTTGCCCCCCCTTGCGCCCGGCCTCGGATGCGCGCTGCGGATCATTCGCGAAGTTACCACCTGACACGTGGCCGCCCTTCTTCCCCGCTTGCGATGCCTTTTCACGATCGTTAGCGAAATTGCCAGGATTCTTATTTCCTGTGTTAGCCATTTCATTCACCTCGTTAGTTGATGTTGCGAACCTGCTGACTCCTAACAATCTGAAAGTCTGGCGCCGACAAGGTTTTAAACACATCTTGAAAACAGCGACGAACGGCTCATGCAATCCCACACTCTCACTGCGGCGTCGAGTTACAACGGCCTTTCAAAGAAATGACGCCCAATAATGAATTCAACTACTCAACTTGAGCGATACCCATCGTTAGCGGGCCGCAATCTCGGTTTATATTCAGGATGAAATGGGATAGCTGGGCGCAAAGGTGTCCTCCAGCGCTTCATTCCGTTAATTGCCATCCATGTCTGGCCCGCCATTCTTGCCGCTGCGTTCGCAATGGCAATCCGGTGCCGGATAAGGTTCACCGTTTGGATGTTGGTCGGCGCAGGCTTGACTGCAATAGGCCTCGCCATCGCGATTGAACACCTGTTGCGGGTCCACATCGCATTGGCAATCGGGGCAACCGCACTTTAACTCGCTCATGTTCGTTCTCCTGGGTTCCGGGTTTAAAGCTGTCGTCAGGATCACACCAGCAATTGAACCTCAAGGTTCGCCGCCGCAACGCCATGGTTCGCCACATAAACCTCGGCGGTCCAGCCTTTGGTCAGGTTGCGATAAGACTGGGTGCCCAAGGCCTTGCCACTGTCCCACTCCATGACGTCACCAATATCGATGTCATTGGCGGAATCGAGCTCAAGGACTGTGTGGTTGTCTTCTTCCTCGACGTACACACCGACCATTGCTCTCTGTCGATTGATGGCCCGTACTTCACCGGTGGTCTGTTTCATACGCCTCCTCTCTCGGCGCGTTAAAAGCGACCGACACACCTGGCCGGCCGCTTTTTCACGCTCAGCGTTTGGCTTCGGTGTGCGGGTTGGCCGAACGCTCCAGAAACGCTTGGGTGATCTGCGGCAGGTGCTCGCGCAGCCACTCGGCCATGGCGACTTCCTGCGGCAGGATCTGTTCGCAAGCCCTCTGTGTTTCCATATCGCCGGCCACTTTTGCAGCTTCAATGAGTACCGTGTAGGAGGCGATTTCAAGGTTCTCGAACACGTAGCCACTCATGGCCCCTTTCACCACTTCATCGCTCATCGTCATACCGCCCACCGCCTGACCGAAGGCCATGAGTTTGCCGGCCATGTCCTTGAGCATTGAAGTGCTGCCACCCAGGCGCTGGATGCATTGTTCCACCAGTTTTTGTTGCCCGAGGGTCTCCTGCAGGTGCTCCTCAATCCGGGCCTTGAGCTGCGGATAGTGTTCCAGGCGCTCGGCCTGGGCCTTGAGCATTTTTTCCGCCTGCTGTTCCATGGCATGGGCGTCGTTGAGCCAATCCAACAGGTTCTCTTTAGGCGTAGCCATTTGCTTCTCCTTAGCCAGGGTCGTCACTGCCTTGCAGCGCGACAGTTTTGAAGTGCCGTCAAGAGGTGGATGTCGCGCAACCGGGGAAAGTTTGAAGAAACAACAACGCAGTGCGACGAAAGGCATTCCGACCGCCCTCTCGACGAACCACGGTGCTAACCTCAACGACTCCAGGCCAGCGGAGCGACCTCTATGCCCGACGACTTTCACCGTCAACCGATCGATCAATTGCTGGAGCATATGGCCGGGCGCCGTTTTCTGGTGCTCACCGGTGCCGGCATCAGCACCCCGTCGGGCATTCCCGACTACCGGGACAGCGAGGGTGTGCGACGGGGTCGGCAACCCATGATGTACCAGGAGTTTCTCGCCAAACCCGAAGCACGGCGGCGCTACTGGGCGCGGGCGATGCTGGGCTGGCCGCGGGTCCGTCAGGCCCGGCCGAACGTGGCCCACGAGGCGTTGGCGATGTTGCAGGCGCACCAACGCATCAGCGGCCTGATCACCCAGAATGTCGACACCCTGCATGACCAGGCTGGCAGCCACGACGTGATCGAACTTCACGGAAGCCTGCATCGGGTGGTGTGCCTGGATTGCGAGCAGCACAGCGAGCGCCAGCAGATCCAGCTATTGATGCAAGCGCAGAATCCTTACCTGGCCGGTGTCGACGCGGTTCAGGCGCCGGACGGCGATACCCTGCTGGATGCCGCGTTCGAGGCGCGCTTCCAGGTGCCCCGCTGCCCTCATTGCGACGGCGAGCGCTTGAAACCCGACGTGGTGTTTTTCGGCGAAAACGTCGCCGCCGTCACCGCCGCTCGCGCCATGCAAGCCGTCGAACAGGCGGACGGCCTGCTGGTGGTGGGCTCCTCGCTGATGGCTTGGTCGGCGTTTCGCCTGTGCCGGGCGATCAAGGAACGGGGCAAGCCGCTGCTGGCGATCAACCGAGGCAAGACACGGGCCGATGAGTTGCTGGATCTCAAGCTTGAAGAGCCTTGTGAGCAACTGCTGCCGCTGCTGACTCAACGCCAGTTCTAACAGCACCGCAGCCCCCCTGTGGGAGCGAGCCTGCTCGCGATTGCGGCGGCACATCCAGCATAAAGGCTAGCTGAACCACCGCTATCGCGAGCAGGCTCGCTCCCACAAGGGAATCGTGGTTTACCGCGTGGTCAACTGCGCACCGATGTCCTGATCCCTGAGCGTATCGAACAACACCTGCGCCGCCGCCGACAGTTCATGCCCCGGCTTGGTCAGCACACCGATGGCCCGTTCAATCACTGGATCGCTGAGGGTGATGCAGCGGGCGCCCAGCTCATGCATCTGCCCGACACACAGCGCCGGGACCGCACTCACCCCCAACCCGCTGGCGACCATCCGTCCAACTGTCGCCAACTGATGGCTCTCGAATTCCACCGGCAGTTTCATGCCTCGGCTTTGCAAATGCTCCTCCAGCATCACCCGCACGGTGGAGGGCCTTTGCAGCGTGATAAATGGCTGCTCCAGCAGCGTCTGCCACTGGATCTCACTGCGCTGCGCCAGTGGCGAGTCCAGCGGCACCACCGCGACGAAGCGGTCCAGATACAACGGGGTAAAGGCCAGCGACGAGCTCTGCATCGGCTCGAACGCGACCCCCAGTTCAACGTGCCGATCACGAACCATTTCCAGCACCTGTTCGTTGATCACATCGTTGACCGTGACGTTGACATTCGGATAGCGGGCGCGGAAGGTCTTGAGGATCGGTGGCAGCAGGTTGCCGGCAAAGGACGGCATTGCCGCCAATGTGACGCGGCCGCGTTGCAAGGTGAAGCGTTGGCGCATTTCATCCTCGGCGTTGTCCCAATCGGCAACCAGGCGCCGGGCCAGGGGCAGCAGCGATTCGCCTTCGGGCGTCAGCGCCACGTTACGGGTATTGCGACTGAACAGACGCCCGCCCAAGCCTTCTTCCAAGGCCTTGATGGTCAAGCTCAGCGCCGACTGGGACAGGTGCAGCCGCTCGCAGGCCACGGCGAAGCTCAGGCTTTGGGCCACGGCGAGAAAAGCGCGGATTTGCTTGAGGGTCATGGGTCGCTGTGCTCCCGGCGGCAAGCGGTCAGTTTCAAGCCGCAAACGGATATCGGCAATTATTGAGTTTTATCAATCAATCCAACCTAAAAATCAACTTAACAAATATATGACTTGGCGCAACACTGCGTTTCATTGCGACCCCATCAAGAATAAAAGAGGTGTCTATGGCAGGTTTCGACAAACGTGTGAGTAGCTACGAAGAAGCGCTGGAAGGCTTGCAAGACGGCATGACGGTGATCGCCGGCGGCTTCGGCCTCTGCGGCATCCCGGAGAACCTGATCGCCGAGATCAAGCGCAAGGGTATCCGCGACCTCACCGTGGTTTCCAATAACTGTGGCGTCGACGGTTTCGGTCTGGGTGTATTGCTGGAAGATCGGCAGATCCGCAAGGTGGTTGCCTCTTACGTCGGCGAAAACGCTCTTTTCGAAAAGCAGCTGCTGAGCGGCGAGATCGAAGTCGTGCTCACCCCGCAAGGCACCCTCGCCGAAAAAATGCGCGCCGGCGGCGCGGGCATTCCGGCCTTCTTCACCGCCACCGGGGTCGGCACGCCAGTGGCCGAAGGCAAGGAAGTGCGTGAATTCCATGGCCGCCAGTACCTGATGGAAGAATCCATCACCGGCGACTTCGCCATCGTCAAAGGCTGGAAAGCCGACCATTTCGGCAACGTGGTCTATCGCCACACCGCCCAGAATTTCAACCCGTTGGCGGCCACGGCCGGCAAGATCACTGTGGTTGAAGTCGAAGAAATCGTCGAACCGGGCGAGCTGGACCCGACGCAGATCCATACCCCAGGCATCTACGTCGACCGGATCATTTGCGGCACGTTCGAAAAGCGCATCGAACAGCGCACCGTGCGTAAGTGATCCCCTGCCCCCGGCCCGAATGAAGGAATAACAACATGGCACTTTCCCGCGAACAAATGGCTCAACGCGTCGCCCGCGAAATGCAGGACGGCTACTACGTGAACCTGGGCATCGGCATTCCGACCCTGGTCGCCAACTACATCCCCGAAGGCATGGAAGTCATGCTGCAGTCGGAAAACGGCCTGCTCGGCATGGGCGCGTTCCCTACCGAAGCCGAGGTCGATGCCGACATGATCAACGCCGGCAAGCAGACCGTCACTGCGCGCATTGGCGCCTCGATCTTCTCTTCGGCCGAATCCTTTGCCATGATCCGTGGCGGGCACATCGACCTGACCGTGCTGGGCGCCTTCGAGGTAGACGTGGAGGGTAATATTGCTTCGTGGATGATCCCCGGCAAGCTGGTCAAGGGCATGGGCGGCGCGATGGACCTGGTGGCCGGTGCCGAGAACATCATCGTCACCATGACTCACGCGTCCAAGGACGGCGAGTCGAAACTGCTGCCCCGGTGCAGCCTGCCGCTGACCGGTGCCGGTTGCATCAAGCGCGTGCTGACTGACCTGGCCTACCTGGAAATCCAGGACGGCGCCTTCATTCTCAAAGAACGTGCCCCAGGCGTCAGCGTCGAGGAAATCGTCGCCAAGACTGCCGGCAAACTGATCGTGCCGGACCACGTGCCTGAAATGCAGTTCGCTGCCCAGTGAGGAGAAATTCGATGCAAGAAGTCGTGATTGTCGCCGCCACCCGTACCGCCATTGGCAGTTTCCAGGGTTCGCTGGCCTCCATTCCCGCACCGCAACTCGGTGCCGCGGTGATTCGTCGGTTACTGGAACAGACGGGGCTTTCGGGTGAGCAGGTCGATGAGGTAATCCTCGGCCAGGTGTTGACCGCAGGCAGCGGGCAGAACCCGGCCCGCCAGGCGTCGATTTTCGCTGGCCTGCCCCACGCGGTGCCGGCGCTGACCCTGAACAAGGTCTGCGGCTCGGGGCTCAAGGCCTTGCACCTGGGTGCCCAGGCGATCCGCTGTGGCGATGCCGAGGTGATCATTGCCGGCGGCATGGAAAACATGAGCCTGGCCCCGTACGTGCTGCCGGCTGCCCGCACTGGCCTGCGCATGGGCCATGCGCAGATGATCGATAGCATGATTACCGATGGTCTGTGGGATGCGTTCAACGATTACCACATGGGCATCACCGCCGAAAACCTGGTGGACAAGTACGAGATCAGCCGCGAGGAACAGGACGCCTTTGCCGCCGCTTCCCAGCAGAAGGCCGTGGCGGCGATTGAAGGTGGCCGGTTTGCCGATGAGATCACGCCGATCCTGATTCCCCAGCGCAAAGGCGATCCTGTGGCCTTCGCCACCGACGAACAACCCCGGGCCGGCACCACCGCCGAATCCTTGGGCAAGCTCAAGCCGGCGTTCAAGAAGGACGGCAGCGTTACCGCCGGCAATGCCTCGTCGCTGAACGATGGCGCCGCCGCCGTGCTGCTGATGAGCGCGGAAAAAGCCAAGGCACTGGGCTTGCCGGTACTGGCGAAAATCAGCGCCTATGCCAATGCGGGGGTAGACCCGGCAATCATGGGCATCGGCCCGGTGTCGGCTACCCGCCGCTGCCTGGACAAGGCCGGCTGGTCTTTGGAGCAACTGGACCTGATCGAAGCCAACGAAGCCTTCGCCGCCCAGTCACTGGCCGTGGCCAGAGAGCTGAAATGGGACATGGAGAAGGTCAACGTCAATGGCGGTGCCATCGCCCTGGGCCACCCGATCGGTGCTTCGGGTTGCCGAGTGCTGGTGTCGCTGCTCCATGAAATGATCAAGCGCGACGCCAAGAAAGGCCTCGCCACGCTGTGCATCGGCGGCGGTCAAGGCGTGGCCTTGGCGCTGGAACGAGCGTAACCGGCAAAGAGCCCGACAGTGAATGCGCGGACCCACGAACATCCGCACATCCACTGGCAACACACCGGCGCAACCTGGGTTGCGCCGGTTTTTTTTGTCTGCTGGTTTTGAGCATGATCTGGCGGCCTCATCGCGAGCAGGCTCGCTCCCACAGGGATCTCGGGCGATTACAAGACTGGCGTCCACCACCGATCCACTGTGGGAGCGAGCCTGCTCGCGATGGCGGTGGGTCAGCTTGCATCGATGCTGAATGTGCCGGCCCATTCGCGAGCAAGCCCGCTCCCACAAAGGGATTGGGTTTTAAGCACAAAATCGAAGAACACCACCGGTCCACTGTGGGAGCGAGCCTGCTCGCGATGGCGGTGGGTCAGCTTGCATCGATGCTGAATGTGCCGGCCCATTCGCGAGCAAGCCCGCTCCCACAAAGGGATTGGGTTTTAAGCACAAAATCGAAGAACACCACCGGTCCACTGTGGGAGCGAGCCTGCTCGCGATGGCGGTGGGTCAGCTTGCATCGATGCTGAATGTGCCGGCCCATTCGCGAGCAAGCCCGCTCCCACAAAGGGATTGGGTTTTAAGCACAAAATCGAAGAACACCACCGGTCCACTGTGGGAGCGAGCCTGCTCGCGATGGCGGTGGGTCAGCTTGCATCGATGCTGAATGTGCCGGCCCATTCGCGAGCAAGCCCGCTCCCACAAAGGGATTGGGTTTTAAGCACAAAATCGAAGAACACCACCGGTCCACTGTGGGAGCGAGCCTGCTCGCGATGGCGGTGGGTCAGCTTGCATCGATGCTGAATGTGCCGGCCCATTCGCGAGCAAGCCCGCTCCCACAAAGGGATTGGGTTTTAAGCACAAAATCGAAGAACACCACCGCTCCACTGTGGGAGCGAGCCTGCTCGCGATGGCGGTGGGTCAGCTTGCATCGAGGCTGAATGTGCCGGCCCATTCGCGAGCAAGCCCGCTCCCCCAACGGGAGTGGGTTTTAAGCACAAAATCGAACAACACCCCCGATCCACTGTGGGAGCGAGCCTGCTCGCGATGGCGGTGGGCCAGGCGACGATGAGCCTTCAGGCCCCCGCGCCAAACCGGTCGCGACTGTTGGTCAGGTGCAGCCACATGGCGGCGCGGGCGGCGTCCGGGTCCTGGCGCTTGATGGCATTGAAAATGGCCTCGTGCTCCAGATTAGCCAACTGCGCCAGTTTCCCCAGGTCCGCTTGACCCCGTTCGACCACGTTCACCCGGGTTCGGGGAATCATCGCACCGCCCAGGTGCTGCATGATTTCGACAAAACAGGTGTTGTCCGTGGCTTCAGCGATGAGCAAATGAAAGCGCCGGTCGGCGTCGACGCAACTGTCGTTATTGCTGAGCAACCGCTGGTAATCATCCAGGGCCTGGCGCATCTGCTGCAGTTGGCGTTCGTTGCGCCGTAAGGCCGCCAGGGCCGCTGCCTGAGTTTCCAGGCCCAGGCGCAGCTCCAGAATCCCCCGCACACCTGCGGCGGTGTCGACATTGAGCCTCAGGCCCGGCTCACCGGTCTGCTCCAGCACAAAGGTGCCGATGCCGTGGCGAGTTTCCACCAGCCCCGAGGCCTGCAGTTTGGATATCGCCTCGCGCACTACCGTGCGGCTGACACCATGGGCCTGCACAATGGCACCTTCCGACGGCAGTTTTTCCCCCGGTTTCAACTGCCCCAGCAAAATGCTCTGGCTCAGCTTCGCCACCAGGTCATGGGCCAGGTTGTGGGTGCGTTTGCGCGGCGTTGCCTCGATGTCTGGGTGCATGGGCCGTGGGTCCTCGAAACGGAGCAGGCGGGTCGTGAGGTAAAAACTCCACGCCCCTTAGCTTGTATGACAAGTGCAATCATCTCAGTCATCGAACGGTTCCGCCAGCGCTAAACTGATCTTCCCCATGTTTCTTTTCCTTGCTAAAAAATCCAGCAAATAAAGGTGTTTCCGAGTTTTTTAAGGCAAACCATCCAAAAAAACCGACCAGCCTCCCTTGTAAGATAAAAAAATCAAGTTGTATGATGTCTATCAACATCGCCTTCCTGCGATGCCCCGCATAAAAACAACGAGTGGGAAAAACATGCAGACCCAAGAAGCCACCAAAGCCCCCATCATCACCAGCATGCAGGTCGTGCCGGTGGCCGGTCATGACGGCATGCTGCTGAATCTCAGTGGCGCCCATGGCCCGTTCTTTACCCGCAACATCGTCATTCTCAAAGACAACGCCGGCCACACCGGCGTGGGCGAAGTGCCCGGCGGCGAGCGCATTCGCCAGACCCTCGAAGACGCCCGCTCGCTGGTGGTCGGCAGCCCCATCGGCACCTATCAGAAGATTCTCAACACCGTACGCCAAGCCTTTGCCGACCGGGATGCCGGTGGTCGTGGCTTGCAGACGTTCGACCTGCGCATCACCATTCACGCGGTCACCGGCCTGGAAGCGGCGTTGCTGGACCTGCTGGGCCAGCACCTGGATGTACCGGTAGCCGCCCTGCTCGGCGAAGGCCAGCAGCGTGATGAAGTGAAAATGCTCGGTTATCTGTTTTATGTGGGTGATCGCCAGCAAACTGACCTGCCCTACCGCAGCGAGCCGGACGCCGACAACGACTGGTTCCGCGTACGCCACGAAAAAGCCCTGGACGCCGACGCCGTGGTGCGCCTGGCCGAAGCCGCTCATTCGCGTTACGGCTTCCAGGACTTCAAGCTCAAGGGCGGCGTGCTCAAGGGCGACGAAGAAATCGAAGCCGTCACCGCCCTGGCCGAACGCTTCCCTCAGGCACGTATCACCCTGGACCCGAACGGCGCCTGGTCACTCAAGGAGGCCATCCGCCTCTGCCGGGACCAGCACAAGGTCCTGGCATACGCCGAAGATCCTTGCGGTGCCGAGAACGGTTATTCGGGCCGTGAGGTGATGGCCGAGTTCCGCCGCGCCACCGGTCTTAAAACCGCCACTAACATGATCGCCACCGATTGGCGCGAAATGGGCCATGCCATCACCTTGCAGTCGGTGGACATTCCCCTGGCCGACCCACACTTCTGGACCATGCAAGGTTCGGTTCGAGTGGCGCAGATGTGCAACGAATGGGGTCTGACCTGGGGCTCGCACTCCAACAACCACTTCGACATTTCCCTGGCGATGTTCACCCATGTAGCGGCGGCCGCACCGGGTGACATCACGGCGATCGACACGCACTGGATCTGGCAGGATGGGCAGCGGCTGACCAAGGCTCCGTTGCAGATCCAGGGTGGCTGCGTACAGGTGCCAAAAAAACCGGGACTGGGGATCGAGCTGGACACCGACCAATTGGCCAAGGCTCATGAACTGTACAAAGGGATGGGGCTTGGCGCACGTAATGATGCGGTCGCAATGCAGTATCTGATTCCGGGCTGGACGTTCAACAACAAGCAGCCGTGCCTGGTGCGCTGAACGAACCTTCTGGCCGAGCACCTATCCAGGTGGGAGCGAGCCTGCTCGCGATGAAGGCGGCACATCCAACATCGCAACCGCATCGCGAGCAGGCTCGCTCCCACAGGGTTAGTGCATGATAGGAGCTGCTCCTAACCCTCCGGCCGCAGAATCAACACCGCCAATGGCGGCAAGTTGAGTTCCAGCGAAAGCGCCTGGCCATGGCTGGGCACTTCTTCGGTGAAGGCACCGCCGCTGTTACCGTAGTTGGAACCGGCATAGGTGTCGGCGTCACTGTTGAGCAATTCCACCCAGCGCCCGGCGAACGGCACGCCGATGCGGTATGCCGCGCGCGGCACGGGCGTGAAGTTGGCAACCACCAGCACCGGTCGACCTTCCTTGCTCCAACGCAACCAGGCGTAGACGCTGTTCACCGCATCATCACCAATCAGCCACTGGAACCCCTGAGGCGCGTCGTCCTGATCGTGCAGCGCCGGCTCTTCGCGATAGAGACGGTTCAGGTCGCTCACCAGCTTCTGCACCCCACGGTGCTCCGGGTATTGCAACAGGTACCAGTCCAGCTGCTGGTCGTGGTTCCACTCGCGCCATTGGCCGAACTCGCAGCCCATGAACAGAAGCTTCTTGCCGGGATGGCCCCACATGAAACTCAGGTAGGCGCGCAAGTTGGCGAATTTCTGCCAGCGATCGCCCGGCATCTTGTCGATCAGCGAGCGCTTGCCATGCACCACTTCGTCATGGGAGATCGGCAGGACAAAGCGCTCGGACCACGCATACATCAGGCCGAAACTCAGTTCGTTGTGATGGTGAGCGCGGTACACAGGGTCCTGCTGGATGTAATGCAGCGAATCGTGCATCCAGCCCATGTTCCACTTATAGGCGAAACCCAGGCCGCCCTGTTGCGTGCTCTGACTGACGCCGGGCCAGGCGGTGGACTCCTCGGCGATAACCAACGCACCGGGGGTTTCCAGCGCCACCACGTCATTGAGGTGCCGCAGGAAGTCGATGGCTTCCAGGTTCTCCCGTCCACCGTGGCGATTGGGCACCCATTCGCCGGCCTTGCGTGAATAGTCGCGATACAACATCGAGGCGACGGCATCCACACGCAGGCCGTCGATGTGGAAATGCTTTAACCAATGCAGCGCCGAAGCGAGCATGAAACCATGGACTTCGGTGCGTCCCAGGTTGTAGATCAGGGTGTCCCAATCCTGGTGAAAGCCTTCCAGCGGGTTGCCGTATTCGTACAGCGCGGTGCCGTCGAACTGGGCCAGACCGTGGGTATCGGTGGGGAAATGCGCCGGCACCCAATCGAGAATCACGCCGATGTCGGCCTGGTGACAGGCATTGACGAACGCCGCGAAATCGTCCGGCGAGCCGAAACGCGCCGTCGGGGCAAACTGTGAAAGCGGCTGGTAACCCCAGGACCCCCCGAACGGATGCTCCATGATCGGCATCAGCTCGATGTGGGTGAACCCCAGGTCCTTGACGTACGGAATCAGCCGTTCGGCCATTTCGTGCCAGGTGTATTGCCGGGCAACTTCTCCCGCCTCGTCGATTTCGCACTGCCAGGAGCCGGCGTGCAATTCGTAGATCGACAGCGGTGCGCCAGGCAACTGCCGCTCGCGACGATCTTGCATCCATTGCCCATCCTGCCACTCGATTTTCAGCGGCGCGGCGACCTTGGAAGCGGTATCCGGCGGCATTTGAGTGGCCAATGCCACCGGGTCAGCCTTGAGCGGCAAAATGCCGTGGGCGCCGAGGATTTCATATTTGTAACCCTCGCCCGCGCCAAGCCGCGGGATGAACAACTCCCACACCCCGGACGGATAACGGATGCGCATTGGATGCCGGCGCCCGTCCCAGACGTTGAAATCGCCCACCACCGAGACTCGCCGCGCATTCGGTGCCCATACAGCAAAGCGCACGCCGTCGACGCCATCGACAGTGGTCAACTGCGCCCCCAGACAGGAACTGAGGTCGCGATGATTGCCTTCGGCAAACAGATAAAGGTCCATTTCCCCCAGCAGTGGCCCGAAGCTGTAGGGGTCTTCGGCCACCTGCTCACCGCCGGCCCAGCGGGTGCGCAACAGGTAGGGTTGGGCGCGGTCGAAATGGCCGACAAACAGCCCCGGGGTTTCGCTGAGCTGCAAATCACCCAGAACGTCGCCGCCATCGCGAGCGAGCACTTGCACGCTCAAGGCACCGGGCAGATACGCCCGGATGAACTGTCCGCCGGCACCATCGCCGTGAGGGCCAAGGATTGAAAACGGGTCCTGATGTTCTGCGCGCACCAGCGCGTCGATGTCATGGGGGGACGGCAGCAACGACTCTTTGGCCTGCCCCTGTGGTTCTTTGTTCGAGACACTCATGATTCTCTCCACTAAATCGGTCCGGCTAAGTCGGAAAAGGGTTTCAGCCCGCTCAATAACCCGTACAGACCGTGCAATGGCACGGGCAGCCAGGCGGGGCGATTCTCGGCTTCATAGGCCACTTCATAGGCCGCCTTCTCCAGGCCGAACAACGCCAGTGCGGCGTCTTCGCCTTCAGCATCCTTCCACTCATGGGCAAGACTAGCTGCCGCCAGCCGATATGCCTCAACAAATGCCTGACGGGCCTCTTTCAAATAACGATCAGCCACCCGTTGCCGCGCCGCGTCGGCGTCGGCGGTGCTGTCGACGGTGTTCAGGTGGATCGCCATGGCGGCTGCGTAATCGAAGGAGCGCAGCACGCCGCTGACGTCCTTGTACGGGCTGTGCTTGCCGCGGCGCTCATGCAGGGGTCGTGCCGGCTCGCCCTCGAAGTCGATCAGGTAGGCGTCGCCCTTGATCACCAGTACCTGCCCCAGGTGCAGGTCGCCGTGGACGCGGATGCGCAAGCCACCGACAGCCTTGCCGGCCAGTTCCTGGATGTGCGCCAGAACGGTCTTCTTGTGTTCCAGCAAGCGGGCGACCAAGGCCTGGTCCGCCGGGTTCAATTGGCCCTGGTTCTGCTTGAGCAGGCGCAAGGCGTTCTCAACCTGCGCGGCCACATCCTTGCCGATGGCCTGGGCCTCCTTGGCGTTGGTGGCCTGGGGCGCGAAGTCCGGGTCATCGGTGGCCTGAGCCAGTACCTCGTGCATTTCCCCCAGGCGCTGGCCGAGCATGCCGGCGAAGTCCTTGAGTTCGCCCAAGGCGTTGTAGTGCTGTTCCTGCTCGGACACGGCATCGGCCAGCTCATCACGCAGGGCGCGTTCGAGGTTGTTCTGGGTCCATTCCCAGGCGTCGCCCTGATTGCTCAGGTAGCCTTGGGCGATCATCAGCAGCGCATCTTCGCCCTCGGTGTCACGGCGAATCACCGAACCGAGCAGCGGCGAAATATTGCTGAAACCTGCGGCTGTCAGGTAGGCACTCATTTCCAGCTCCGGGTGTACGCCCGACGCCACTTTGCGGATCAGTTTGAGCACCAGACTGCCGCCCACCACCACCGAACTGTTGGACTGCTCGGCAGACAGGTAACGCACCTCCGGCTCGTCTCCCAGGTTCAATGGGGCCAGGCCTTCGGTGGGTTCAAACCGCAGCTCGCCTTCGCTGCAAGGCAGCACCGTATTGGCCTGCATGCTTTGCAGAACCGCCCGCACGAAACTTTCCAGGCTGAACGCATCGGTAATCAAACCGACCTGACGGACCCGGCGAACCCGAGACAGCGCCAATTGCTGTGGCAACGCCGCGCCCACCTGGTCTTCGGCCAGCAGACCGAAGGGCAGTTGGTAACGCAGTGTCTGGCCAGCGCTGGTGACGTCGATTTCGCTGAGCAGCACCGGGTGCTGCGGATCGCCGAAACGCACGCCATAGACAATATTGACCTTCTCGATCACGCTGTCTTTGCCGGCAAACCAGCGACGATTTTGCAGCCAACTCGGCAGGATAGTCTGCTCCAGCGTGGTGCGCGACGGTGCTTCGAGCAGCTCTTCCAGGCGTTTCTTCAGCACCAGGGTGGTGAAGTCCGGCAGGCTCTGGGCCGGCTCCACATGCCAGCTTGGCATCTGGTTTTCTGTTGCCAGGGCAAACCAGTAGAAGCCGTACGGCGGCAAGGTCAGCAGGAAATTCAGCTGGCCGATGGGCGGGAAGGCATTGCCCCCCAGCATTTCCACCGGGACCATCCCGGCATAGGCCGACAGGTCCAGTTCGGCGGCCTGGGCGCTACGGGACACGTTGGCCACGCACAGGATGATTTCGTGCTTGCCATCCGGGCCGGTGTATTCGCGGGTATAAGCCAGGATCCGGCGGTTGCTCGGTGACAGCATCTTCAGCGTGCCACGGCCAAAGGCCTTGGACTGCTTGCGCACCGCCAGCATCCGCCGGGTCCAGTTCAGCAATGAATGAGGGTCGCCGGCCTGGGTCTCGACGTTGACCGACTGGTAGCCGTATTGCGGGTCCATGATTGGCGGCAGCACCAGGCTGGCCGGGTCGGCGCGGGAGAAACCGCCGTTGCGGTCGATCGACCACTGCATCGGCGTGCGCACGCCGTCGCGGTCGCCCAGGTAGATGTTGTCGCCCATGCCGATTTCATCGCCGTAGTACAAGGTCGGCGTGCCGGGCATCGACAGCAGCAGGCTGTTGAGCAACTCGACACGGCGGCGGTCGCGCTCCATCAGCGGCGCCAGACGTCGACGAATCCCCAGGTTGATCCGCGCCCGACGGTCGGCCGCGTAGTAATTCCACAGGTAGTCGCGCTCCTTGTCGGTGACCATCTCCAGGGTCAACTCATCGTGGTTGCGCAGGAAAATCGCCCACTGGCAATTGGCCGGAATTTCCGGGGTCTGGCGGAGAATGTCGGTGATGGGGAAGCGGTCTTCCTGGGCCAGCGCCATGTACATGCGCGGCATCAGCGGGAAGTGGAATGCCATGTGGCATTCGTCACCGTTCAAACCCTGGGCGTCGACATCGCCGAAGTACAGCTGGGTGTCTTCCGGCCACTGGTTGGCCTCGGCCAACAGCATACGGTCGGGGTAATTGGCATCGATCTCGGCGCGGATCTGCTTGAGGACGTCGTGGGTCTCGGGCAGGTTCTCGTTGTTGGTGCCGTCGCGCTCGATCAGGTACGGGATCGCGTCCAGGCGCAGGCCGTCGATGCCCATGTCCAGCCAGTAGCGCATCACCGACAGTACGGCTTTGATCACTTGGGGGTTATCGAAGTTGAGGTCCGGCTGGTGGGAATAGAAACGGTGCCAGAAGTATTGGCCGGCTACCGGATCCCAAGTCCAGTTGGATTTCTCGGTGTCGAGGAAAATGATCCGCGTGCCATCGTACTTGTGGTCGTCGTCGGACCAGACGTAGAAATCCCGCGCCTTCGAACCCGGCTTGGCTTTGCGCGCGCGCTGGAACCATGGATGCTGGTCGGAGGTGTGGTTGATGACCAGCTCGGTGATCACCCGCAGATTACGCTTGTGGGCTTCGGCGATGAAACGCCGCGCATCGGCCATGGTGCCGTAGTCGGGGCTGACACCTCGGTACTCGGCGATGTCGTAGCCATCATCGCGCCTGGGCGAAGGATAGAACGGCAGCAGCCAGATCGTGTTGACGCCCAGATCGGCGATGTAGTCGAGCTTTTCGATCAATCCGGGAAAGTCACCGATCCCGTCGTTATTGGAATCGAAATAGGATTTGACGTGGACCTGATAAATCACCGCGTCCTTGTACCAGAGCGGGTCTTTGATAAAGGTGGCAGACCGGGGTTTCTTCGCCATTTGCAACTCCTGAGAAATTCTGTAAAGCCGCTGAAACAGGCTTGTGAGGTCTTTTTGTGTCGTGGGGCCTTTTGTGGCGAGGGGATTTATCCTCACTTTGTGGGAGCAAAGCTTGCTCGCGATGCAGGCGCCTCGATTCCCCTGAAGAGCGCGTCAACTTCATCGCGGGCAAGCCTTGCTCCCACAGCCTTACGCCACGCTGATCCGCCATATCCCGAACGGTTGGTAGGCCGGGTCGATACGCATGAACTGGTACTTGCCATACCACGTCCAACGATGCCCGCTCATCAAATCCTCGCCCTGGGTCTGGGCATCGTCCGGCAGCCCCATCTCCCACAGCGGCAACTCGAAATTGGCTTCCTGCGGGGTATGCGGGTCGAGACTCACTGCCACCAGAATGAAATTGCTGCCATCGGCGGTGCGTTTGCCGAAGTACAGGATGTTGTCGTTCCAGGCGTTGTAGATCGTCAGGCCCAAGTGCGTATGCAGCGCCGGGTTTTGCCGGCGGATGCGGTTGAGCTGGGCGATTTCGGCAATGATGTTGCCCGGCGCGGTGAAGTCCCGGGGGCGGATCTCATACTTCTCCGAGTCGAGGTATTCCTCCTTGCCCGGCACTGGCGCCGATTCGCACAATTCAAACCCCGAGTACATGCCCCACAGGCCCGAGCCCATGGTCGCCAGGGCCGCGCGGATCAGAAACCCGGCGCGCCCCGACTCATGGAGAAACGCCGGGTTGATGTCCGGCGTGTTGACGAAAAAGTTCGGCCGGTAGCACTCGCGTAACGGAGATTCGTTGAGCTCGGTGAAATACGTCGCCAGTTCGGTCTTGGTATTGCGCCAGGTGAAATAGGTGTAGCTCTGGGAATAACCGACCTTGCCCAGGCGCGCCATCATGGCCGGCGTGGTGAAGGCTTCGGCGAGGAACATCACTTCAGGGTGCTGGGCCCGCACATCGGCAATCAACCACTGCCAGAACGGCAACGGCTTGGTGTGGGGATTGTCGACACGGAAGATCTTCACGCCTTCATTGACCCACCCCACTACCACGTCCCGCAGCTCCAGCCACAGGCTGGGAATCGCATCCGCGGCGTAGAAATCGACGTTGACGATGTCCTGGTATTTCTTCGGCGGGTTTTCCGCATATTTGATCGTGCCGTCCGGCCGCCAGCTGAACCAGCCCGGATGCTGCTTGAGCCACGGGTGGTCCTGGGAACACTGGATAGCAAAGTCCAACGCGATCTCCAGGCCATGGTCGGCCGCCGCGGCCACCAGACGCCGAAAATCCTCGCGCGAGCCCAACTGCGGGTGAATCGCTTCGTGACCGCCCTCCTCGCTCCCGATGGCATAAGGGCTGCCCGGATCGTCGGGACCGGCGGTGAGGGAGTTGTTCGGGCCCTTGCGAAAGCTGCGACCGATGGGGTGGATCGGCGGGAAGTACAGCACATCGAACCCCATGTCCTGGATCACCGCCAGACGCGAATGCACGTCATTGAAGGTGCCATGACGCTTGGGATCATCGGTGATCGAGCGGGGAAAAAGCTCGTACCAACTGGCGAACTCGGCCAACTTGCGTTCGACGTCCAGAGGGTATTGCGGGCTGATACTCAAATAGGGGCGATGATCGGCCTGGGACATGAGACCGGCACTGCGGGGTGCCAGGAACAATGCCACCTGCTCAGCTGGCAACAGGCCGGAAAGCTCATGGTGCAACGCGGTCAATTGCTCCCTCAGCTCACCTTCGCTGCGCTCGGCCGCCATATGCACCTGATTGCGTCCTTCCTGCAATTCCAGGCTGATGGGCACGCCGGCCGCGAACTTTTTCTCCAGCTCGTAGCGGAAACTGGCGAACTGGTCGATCCAGGCCTCGATGCGGAACACATAGAAGCCCTGCTCGGGCACATTGAACTGGCCTAGCCAGCCGTTATTGCCCAGCTCGGTCATGACCGCGCTGTTCCACGACTCATCCTTCAGCGCGCGCCAAAGGATATGCACGGCCAATTTGTCATGACCGTCGGCGAAGACTTTGCTGGTCACCGTCACGTCCTGCCCGGCCACGGCCTTGGCGGCGAATTGCCCGCCTTCGATGACCGGCATGGTGCTTTCAATGGCAATACGCGGCAGTAACAGGGCCTGGGACAATGGCAAATGCGGGTTGTACGACAGGTCAGTCGGGTGTTGTTCAGCAGTCATCGAGCATCGCTCCTTTTACGCCCCATGGACGTTGTGGCGGTAAAGGCCCAGTAGTCCTTGAAAGGATGGATCCCTGAAAAAACTCACTTAAACTCCGAACCGAACCGACGGTTAAAAGTTCAGAGTGATTTGCCCCGATGGCAGCGGGATCAAACCAGGCGCAGGGTGGTCAACAAGGTTAAGCACGACTCAAGCCATGTGCGTCACGGAGACCCGTCCTGATGAATATTCCCATCCCGGCTGAAACACCCGACCCCAACATTGACGACCCCACCCTGCCGCCACCCGGCCCCGAGCCGGAACCGATCCCGGAAAAAGACCCGCCGCTTGATCCCCAGCCTCCTCTGGGCGACCCGCCGAGCGAGGCGCCGGAGCGGGTTTGAACCAACAGCCTAGTGGATAACAAAAAACCTGTGGGAGCGGGCTTGCTCGCTCCACACAGGATTATGTGTTCTGGCTGGAGATCGCGGTCACGGCTTTTCCTCCTTCTCCAGCGCCCGGACAATCAGTGGCATTACGCTGAAGATCGCCAACGCCAATACCGTACTGAGCACTGCCGTGGACTCGCGCCCCAGCCCGGCGGCGACGCCGATGGCGGCGGTCATCCACAGGCCGGCGGCAGTGGTCAGGCCTTTTACGTGGCTTTCGTCACTATCGTTGCCCTTGAGGATAGTGCCCGCGCCCAGGAAACCGATGCCGGCGATAACACCCTGCACCACACGGCTCATGGCGTCAGCCTCGGAGCCGGACATCTGCGGCACCAGCACAAACAGCGCCGCCCCCAAGGCCACCAGCATATGGGTCCGGACCCCGGCGGCCTTGCCCTTGTGTTCACGCTCAAAACCCAGGATGCCGCCCAACAACGCAGCCATCAGCAGGCGTACGGTTACCCGCGTCATCTGCTGCGCATCGGTGATATCGGCGAATTCCGATTGCAGGGTTATCCAGACTTCATGCCACCAGGCGTCCATGAACGGTCCTCTTTCCGGTCGATAAACGATGGACCGCAAGCCAGGCCAGAGGTGCGCTCGACCGCTGATCAGACGCAACGAACCGCGGCTGCGGGCCGACGCCTAACGTTCAGGACATCCAGAAGGAAACCTAACCATGAGTTTCAATATCGATAGCAACCACATCTGCACTTTCGACACCGAAGAGTTCAACGAACAGCGACCCGCCAGCGAGTTGACCGTTATCACTGATGCGGAAAAAGCCATGTCGGCGGTGGATCTCAACGGTGGCCGGGTGTACATCACCGAGGCGCAAGCCGATGCCCTGACCGTGGCCGGGGCGGTCGATGGGCGTGAGAACCTCAAGGCGACTGATAGCGATTCGGTGATCTGAATCCCTTTGTCCCTTTGATTGAAGAAAATCGTCCTCTGTGCAAAGAGGCTGCGTGGGAGCAAGCCTTGCTCCCACTGCGGTCTTCGCCAACGAGATCTGTTCGCCTGATCTGGATGCATCAAAGTGTCGCAGGGCCAGGGCCTCACGGCATCTGATCCGGTTTTTATCGTGATACCTGAGTCTGTTATGAAAACAGTTCGATGGTCATAGTGCGCCGGCCAGTTACAGGCTGAGGAGCGACCGACCATGAGCGAAAGAATCCCCGTCCAGTTGATACAGCACTTCGAACCCGCGCCGACGAAGATAAAGGCCCGGACCACCGATAACCTGATCCACACCCGCAGCTTCACCGGCTTATTCCGCACCTTGCGCATCAGCGGTGCAGGGCTTCTGTTTCTGCTGTTTTTCGGCACTGTATGGCTGAACTGGGGCGACCGCCAGGCGGTGCTCTGGGACCTCGCCGAAAGCAAATTCCACATTTTTGGCGCGACCTTCTGGCCCCAGGATTTCATCCTGCTGTCGGCACTGCTGATCATCGCCGCCTTCGGCCTGTTCGCGATCACCGTATTTGCCGGTCGGGTGTGGTGCGGCTACACCTGCCCGCAGAGTTCCTGGACCTGGATTTTCATGTGGTGCGAGAAAATCACCGAAGGCGAACGGCACCAGCGGATCAAGCTGCAGGCGGCGCCCTGGACCTTGAACAAGCTGCTGCGTCGCTCAGCCAAACATACGTTGTGGCTGGCAATCAGCCTGCTCACCGGCTTGACCTTTGTCGGTTATTTCACGCCGATCCGCCCGCTGGCCGAAGAACTTCTGACCCTGCAAATGGCCGGTGTCAGTCTGTTCTGGGTGCTGTTCTTTACCGGCGCCACCTACCTCAACGCCGGCTGGCTGCGTGAAGCGGTGTGCATGCACATGTGCCCCTATGCACGGTTTCAGAGCGTGATGTTCGATAAAGACACCCTGACCATTTCCTATGACACCGCACGTGGCGAAATCCGGGGCCCGCGCAAGCGCGAAGTGAACCCGGCCAATGTGGGTTTGGGCGATTGCATCGATTGCCAGATGTGCGTGCAGGTCTGCCCCACCGGCATCGACATTCGCGACGGCCTGCAAATGGAGTGCATCGGGTGCGCCGCCTGCATCGATGCCTGCGATTCGATCATGGACAAGATGGGTTATGCCCGTGGCCTGATCAAGTACACCTCTGAACATCAGTTGCAAGGTGGCAGGACTCGCCTGCTGCGACCGCGGTTGATTGGCTATACCGCCGTGCTGCTGGTGATGATCGGGGCCTTGGCCGTGGCGCTGGCAGAACGCCCCATGGTGTCGCTGGACGTGACCAAGGACCGTGGGCTGTTCCGCGAAAACAGCCTGGGCCAGATCGAGAACATCTACAGCCTGAAAATCATCAACAAGACCCAGCAGCGCCAGGATTATCAGCTGTCCCTGGCGGACGCCGAAGGTTTTGTCCTGCAGGGCAAAACGCAACTGAGCCTGGCGCCGGGGGAAATCCTCGACGTACCGGTGTCGGTGGCAATGCTCAGCGAACGGCCCCGTAGCGGCTCCCGGGAAATGGTCTTCAAGGTGGCCGACAGTGACGAGCCTGGGACTTTCAGTGAGGCCACGAGCCGCTTTGTGGCGCCGATAAATCGTTGAGGCTTAAGATGCCGAACCTTTGTGGGAGCGAGCCTGCTCGCGATGGCGGACGGTCAAACAATATCAACATTGAATGTACCGGCCCCATCGCGAGCAGGCTCGCTCCCACAGGTAACTGCGCAAGCCGTGCGTTACCCCCTGAATTGTTCAAGAGCGGGCCCGCTATGAAACGCTACGAGAAATTCGCCGACGACATCGCTGAGCTGATCCGCTCCGGCGTGCTGGGCCCAGGGCAGCGTGTGCCATCGGTGCGTTATGCCAGCCAGACCTACGGCGTCAGCCCGTCCACGGTGTTCCAGGCCTACTACCTGCTGGAGCGTCGTGGCCTGATCCGGGCTCGTCCGCGCTCCGGCTACTTCGTCAACGCCCATGCACCGAATCCGTTCGCCGAGCCGGTGATCAGCACCCAGGT
Organism: Pseudomonas sp. JL2; assembly: GCF_031570495.1. Classification (NCBI taxonomy): domain Bacteria; kingdom Pseudomonadati; phylum Pseudomonadota; class Gammaproteobacteria; order Pseudomonadales; family Pseudomonadaceae; genus Pseudomonas; species Pseudomonas sp. JL2. The sequence continues at coordinate 23,639 of NZ_JAKUDH010000006.1, read as the reverse complement.
GCACGACAGCACCGAAGTCGACGTCAGCGAGCTGGTGTTTTCGGTGCTGGACTCGATCAAGGATCCAGCCACCGTACCGTTCGGCTCGGCGTTCCCCAGCCCGACCCTGTTTCCCCTGCAACGACTGTCCCGCTCGCTGTCCAGCGCAACGCGGGATATGGACCCCCGAATGGTGGTCACGGACATGTCACCGGGCAATCCGCAATTGCGCCGACAGATCGCCCTGCGCTACATGGTCGGCGGGCTGATGCTGCCCATGGAAGAACTGCTGGTCACCAATGGCGCCCTGGAAGCCTTGAACCTGTGCCTGCAAGCCGTCACCGAGCCCGGCGACCTGGTGGCCATCGAGGCGCCAGCGTTCTACGCCAGCCTGCAAGTGCTGGAGCGGCTCAAGCTCAAGGCAGTGGAAATTCCGGTGCACCCACGCGACGGCATCGATCTGGATGTATTGGAGCAGACGCTGGAGCGCCACCCGATCAAAGCATGCTGGTGCATGACCAGTTTCCAGAACCCCATGGGCGCTACCATGCCCGAGGGAAGAAAACAGGCGTTGGTGGAGTTGCTACGCCGTCATCAGGTGCCGCTGATCGAGGACGACGTGTATGCAGAACTCTATTACGGCCAGCAGGCACCCAAGCCGGCCAAGGCGTTCGACACCGAAGGGCTGGTGATGCATTGCGGTTCGTTCGCCAAGAGCCTGGCGCCGGGCTATCGCATCGGCTGGGTCGCCGCCGGGCGTTACGCACAGAAGATCGAACGGCTCAAACTCATGACGTCACTGTGCGCCTCGATGCCGGCCCAGGCGGCCATCGCCGATTACCTGCAACACGGTGGTTATGATCGTCATCTGCGCAAACTGCGCTACGCCCTGGAAGAACAGCAAAGCGCCATGCTCGCCGCCATCGCCCGCTACTTCCCCGCACAGACCCGCGTCAGCCAGCCGGCGGGTGGGTATTTCCTGTGGCTGGAACTGCCGGAGCAGATGGACTCGCTGAAACTGTTCCAGATGGCCTTGGCCCAAGGCATCAGCATCGCTCCTGGGCCGATCTTTTCACCGACCCGGCGTTTCGGCAATTGCATCCGTTTGAACTACGGCAGCCCGTGGACCGAAGTGTCGGAGAAGGCCATGGAAACGTTGGGACGGATTATTCGGTCGTTTTGATATGGGGTTGTCTGTTATTGCCCCATCGCGAGCAGGCTCGCTCCCACATGAGATCTGCTGTGTAGCTGAGAGATTCGTCTCGCCGCAAACCCACTGTGGGAGCGAGCCTGCTCGCGATGGCGGCAGAACAGACAACTGATATTTCAAAGCTCAGCGCCCGCCCCCCAAATCCACAAATGTCCCGGTCGCATACGAAGCCTTGTCCGACAGCAACCAGATAATCGCTTCAGCCACTTCATCGGGACGGCCGCCACGGGCCATGGGGATTGCCGACTCCAGCTTGCTGACCCGGTCCGGGTCGCCGCTGAGGGCATGAAAATCGGTGTAGATATAACCTGGGCGAACCGCATTGACGCGGATACCTTCTCCAGCGACTTCCTTGGACAGGCCAATGGTGAACGTGTCCAGCGCGCCTTTGGAGGCCGCGTAGTCGACATACTCGCCCGGCGCGCCCAGGCGGGCGGCCACCGAGGAGACGTTCACAATACTGCCACCTTGCCCGCCATGCCTGGGCGACATGCGCAGCACCGCGTGCTTGGCGCAGAGGATTGGCCCCAGCACGTTGGTCTTCATGATCTTGAGAATGCGGAACTCGGACATTTCGTCGAGTCGGGACTTGTGGGCGACCGTGCCGGCGTTGTTCACCAAAGCGGTGACGCGACCCAACTCAGCGTCCACACGGTCGAACAGCGCGACCACTTCGTCTTCGATGCTGACATCCGCCCGCACGGCAATCGCCTGGGCACCCTTGGCCCGGACCTGTCCGAGCACATCCTGCGCGGCGCCTTCATCGGACTGGTAATTGATGCAGATCCGATAGCCCAGGTCGGCAGCCAACAGCGCCGTGGCCGCCCCGATCCCGCGGCCGCCACCGGTGATAACGATGACCTTATCCACGTTTGCTCTCCCCATTGCACGGATAGACGTCCGGCCCAAGAATAGCGTTCACGCTGCGCTTTTGCACAAGCCGTTGTGCTTGCGCTTGGCTCAGCGAGCCAAAGCCCGCAGATCCAGACGTCCATCCAGCAACGGCGGGCACCAGTAGTAGCCCCCCGTGATCGGCCGGCTCATGCGATACAGGCCGTCGGTGATACCGTCCTCCAGGCCGCTCATGCGCCGCAGTTGAGCCTCGAAAGCGTCGAGGGAGAAACCGAACGCCAGGAACATCAGGCCTGCGCGATCCCCTTCAATCCACGGCATGGAACGGCGTACGACGAAGGCTTCCGGGGCGAAGCTTTCCTGGGCGGTGCGTTTGACGTGGGCCGACTCCGGGGCATCGTCGATTTCCTCGTTGTCGCTCAGGCGCCGGCCCATGATGTTGTCGCGCTCATGGGGTTGCATGGCGGCGAAACCATCCAGATCGTGTTGCCACTGCTGGATCGCCGCAAAACTGCCACCGCGCACTCCATCGACACCTTGAGCCAGGGCAGCGGCGATGGCCGCTTCATCGTGAGGGTTCTCAGTGCCGTCTTCATAACCGGTCAGGTCATGGCCGGTCATATGACGGAAAGTTTCGTTCATCTGCACCAGGCGCAACGCCGGGGCCAGAGCGGCCTCGATGGCACGGCTGCGGTGCAGCAGCTCGCCACGGTCTTCGCCGTGTAGCCAGCACCACAGCGCGTGCTGGGTCGAAGGGTTGTCCACGCCCACGCCGGCCAGGGCCGGAAACGCCCGCAGGCCTTCGACCTGCGCACCCAGCGCCTGGACCAGCGACTCGCCCAGGCCGATCACTACTCGATCATCGACTTGCAACAAAAGCTTATCGATCGCAGCCGGCAGCGCCTCGACCGATTCCAGGGCAAAAAACAAGTGACGGGCCTGAGGCGGAACAGGGGTGGCGAGAATGCCGGGCTGGTAGTAACTCATGTGGACTCCTTTAGAAAGAGCGCAAGTTTACCCGGCGACCAGTGGTTTGTGTGGTTTGCCATGGGCTGTCGAAGGCCAGGACGCTAAAGATTTTCGTAGGAAGTCTCTTGCAACCCGGTCAGATGACTCGGAACCCGGTTCGAACTGCAAGGATCCCGATTGCCGGACATCGGAAAACTCCCTAGATTGGGTGCCCCCAAAGCTGCTGGCAGAGCGGCTGGCACCCTCAGGACTCATGGAGAACGGTCAGACATGCACATTGCCAAATCGATACTTACGGGCGCTTTTTTCATCGCCTGCGGCACAACAACGGGCATTGCCCAGGAGCGCGTTGAAGACACCGTCAATGCCGTGATCCAGCCCTTGATGAAACAACAGGACATCGCCGGCATGGCCGTGGCAATCACTCACAATGGTGAACGTCATTACTTCAATTACGGGGTGGCCTCCAAGGACACGAAGCGGGCGGTGACCGACCAGACGCTGTTCGAAATCGGCTCGGTCAGCAAGACCTTCACCGCCACCCTCGGTGCCTACGCCCAGGCCCAAGGCAAGCTGTCGCTGTCGGACCCGGCCGGTCGCTTCGCCCCCGAGCTGAGCGGCAGCGCCCTGCAAGGCATCAGCCTGCTCAACCTTGCCACCTACACGCCGGGTGGCCTGCCGTTGCAGTTTCCTGGCGAAGCGGACCATCCGGACCGGATGTTCAGTTACTACAAGACCTGGAAACCACTCTATCCGGCCGGTACCCAGCGGCTCTATTCAAACCCGAGCATCGGCCTGTTCGGCTACCTGGCGGCCCGCAGCCTGGAACGACCGTTCGATGAGGTGATGGAACAGACACTGATGCCGGGATTAGGCCTCAAGCACAGTTATGTACGGGTGCCCAAGGATCAATTGAGCCGTTACGCCCAAGGCTACGCGAAGGACGGCAAGCCAGTGCGGGTCGGACCGGGAGCGCTGGACGCCGAGGCCTATGGCGTGAAAACCAGTTCATCGGACCTGATCCGCTTCATCGAGGCTAACCTGCGGCCTGAAAAGCTGGACGCCGATCTGCGACAGGCCATCGCTACGACGCATACCGGGTTCTACAAGGCCAATGGCATGACCCAGGGGTTGGGTTGGGAGTTCTACCCCTACCCCGTCACGCTTGACGCGCTATTGGCCGGCAATGCACCGCAGATGGCCCTGATGCCACAAAAAGTGGAGCCGCTCAACCCACCCCTGCCTGCGCCGGCCGACAGCTGGATCAACAAGACTGGCTCGACCGGTGGCTTTGGTGCCTATGCGGCGTTCGTTCCTGGAAAGGATATGGGGATTGTGATGCTGGCAAACAAAAACTATCCGATCGAGGAACGGGTGAAGGCCGCGCACAAGATCCTGACGGCGCTGGAGAAACAATAGGCTACGCAAATTACTGTGGCGAGGAAGCTTGCTCCCTCGCCACAAAGGGAGCTCATAGCCTGCCCGATCAATCCTCCAGCGGCTTCGGCGCAGTCACCGGTTTGCCCGTCTTGCCTGCCTTGGCACCCTTGCCTTCCTGGGCCGGCGCAGCTTCAGGCGCGGGAGTCGGGGCTGGCGCCGCCGCTTCCTTTTCTGCTGGAGGCAGTTTATCGACGGTGTCGAAGATGTCTTTCAGCTCAATCGCACCTGAGTGCTCAAGCTTCTTTTCTCCGTCCTTGCCCACCAGGATGATCTTGGTCTGGGCACCGGCCCCCAACCTGAGTGAACGGATCAGCGCCATGGTGCTTTGCGGGTCCAGGTCTTTGCCATCGCGCTGCCCCATCGTGTTGAGCACGGTGTAAAGCACCAGGTTGCGCTCGGAAAAACCCTGTTTGCCGGCCGGTTCCTCCAATGCTTTTTTCAGGCTGACCCATGCAGGATCGACGGTGCTCGGCGCGATGACAATCAACGGGCGGGATTTGCCCTTGTCCGCGGCCAAGGGTGAGTCGCCATCCGCGGCGAACAAGGGACCTGCAATGGCCAACAAGGTAGCGAAGGTCAACGACCGAATGAACATGCGCCTCTCCTTTTGATATCTACGCTGTACTGATTGCGCATGGCGGCGATTGTTCCGCGACAGTCGCCCAATACCGCGCCTGCCTGCCTTGAAGCTTAGGCCAGAGGGGTCATTGCGCAACCGTGGCGTGGGAGATGAACAATTTCGTGACAGGAGTCGGGCACAACTTATGTGGGAGCGAGCCTGCTCGCGATGGCGCACAGTCAATCCAGCAGATGTTCTGCTGTACCGGCCTCATCGCGAGCAGGCTCGCTCCCACATTGATTGGTGCGCAGGTTAGTTAGAACGCCAACTTGAAACCGATCATCGCCAGCATCACTGCCAGGCATGGGCGCAGCACCTCATCGGAAATGCGGCCCGACAAGTGACTGCCCAGGTAGATGCCCGGCAACGAGCCGACCAGCAGGTAACCCAGGATGTGCCAGTCCATGTTGCCCATGCTGGCGTGGCCCAGGCCAGCGACCAGGGTAAGCGGTACGGCGTGGGCGATTTCAGTGCCCACCAGGCGCTTGGTGACCAGGAATGGATAGAGAATGAACAGTGCGACAGTGCCCAGTGCGCCAGCGCCAATGGAGGTCAGTGCGACCATGACGCCCAATATCAGGCCAGTGACGACGGTGAGTACATTGAGCCGCGAGCCGGTGGGATTGTAGTGGCCGCCCGCACGATCATGGGCAAATTGCAGGAGGCGTTTCTTGAACAGAATCGCCAGGGCGGTGGCGAACAGCACAAAACCCAGGGCTTGCTTGATGATCGCGTTCATGGCGTCGGGCGAACTGTGCAGACTGCTCAGAAACCACAGCGTCAATCCTACCGCCGGCACACTGCCCAAGGTCAGCCAGCCGGTGATGGCCCAATCGATGTTGCGGTTCTTGGCGTGAACCAATACACCGCCGGACTTGGTAATCGCCGCGTACAGCAGATCGGTACCCACTGCGGTTGCAGGGTTGATACCAAACCACAACAGAATGGGGGTCATCAGCGAACCGCCGCCCACGCCGGTCATCCCGACGATAAAACCGACAACCAAGCCCGCTATGACTAAACCGACATTACCGAAATCCATTAAGCGCGACCGCATGAAATAAAATCTGGTCGCGAGCATAGCGATTTTTCTTATAACCACCTATACCAATGTGATCTATCTTTATTCCCTTTTCCTCTGACGTTACTGAACCGGCAGGAAGTTAAGAAAGAGCAGGCTCTGGGCATAGTTCAGACCGATCCGCCGGTAGCGCTCGTCCAGCATTTGGGTCAGCAGGTCCAGGCGCGCAACGATTTTTCCAAACTCCACGGCAAAGCTGAGATTGCTGCCCTCCTCCGAAATCTCATTGGAAAACAGCAGCGGTTTGCCGTCTTTGTCCAGTCGTTGGCTGAGTATCCAAGTGGCTTTTTCGATGTTGCGCGCCGCGTTGCTGACAAAGCGCGGGTCGATCGCGTCGGTCATGTAGAACTCGAGACGATTGCCATGGGCCGTGACCAGCATGCTGCCAATGGCGTAGATGAACGCCCCCACCCGATCCCCCAGGAACTCAGGGCTCATGGCATAGCTCAGGGCGGCCAGGTCCTTCTTGCCGCCAAGGGTCGGTAACGGCTGTTGCTGCTCGATGGCCAGGCGCACCTGCTTTTCCGCGGCACGGGCGTCGAGAAATCCGGACTTGCGCAACTCTTCGGGGTTGCGCAGATAAAGCTTGTTCATCAGCAGATAGAGGCTTTGCAGGTTGTCATGCATCGCCAGTGTGGCCATGCGGTCAACGCTGGTCTGCAGCAGTTCCTGAGGCCTGGTGTTGCTGAACTGAGTGACCATGTCTTGCCCCTGCTGATGACTGCAACCGCCGCCAAGCAACATCAACACGCCGACCAACAGCGCTGAACAGCGACGTCGCGACACCATCACGAAATGAAAAACACCGGCCATCGAGTCTCGGTCTGGGCTTGGGGAGGCGGTGGGGGTCGCCGCTTCCTGGCCATGGATAGAGCGGCAAAAAACGTAAAAGTGCGATGGACGAGGGAAAACCACACAGATGGGGAAGATCCGCCCCGCTCAATTAGTATGACTTTTTAATTGATTAATCGCGATTAATGGCTATAAATCCCTTCTAGCCTTTCAAATAGAAAGACTACTAACCAAATATACCTTCATCGCTGTCCGACTAAACACCGGACTCGACCCGCGTTCCAAACAACAACAAGACAGGAAGGAAGGTCACACCATGCTTGAATCCAGACATCTGCTCACGGCTCTCGGAGTGTCTCTGATGATCGCCACCTCTGCATCCCAGGCCGCCGGCCTGAGCAATGAACGCGCAGCGTTCGGCAAGACCAGCGACGGTACCGCGGTGGAAAAATTCGTCCTGCGCAACAGTCACGGCATGGAGGCTACTGTCATCACGTACGGCGGGATCCTCCAGTCACTGATCGTGCCGGACAAGAACGGTATGGCCGCCGATGTTGTGCTGGGCTTCGACGATGTGCAGGGTTACCAGAAGAACGGCAATGTGTATTTCGGCGCAACCATTGGCCGCTTCGGCAATCGCCTGGCTGGCGGCGCATTCGAGTTGGACGGCAAGCGTTACCAGGTGCCGCAGAACGACAAGAGCAACTCCCTGCACGGCGGACCGCAAGGTTTCGACAAGCGCGTCTGGAAGGCCGAACCCCATGACGGCAAGGACTCGGTGGGCGTGACCCTGACCTACCTGTCGGCGGATGGCGAGATGGGTTTCCCAGGCGCACTGAAAACAGATGTCACCTACAGCCTCAATGAACAGAACGAATTACGTATCGAGTACCAGGCCACCACCGACAAACCCACGGTGCTGAACCTGACCAACCACAGCTATTTCAACCTCGCCGGTGCCGGTAACGGCGACATACTCAAACAGGTCGCGACCCTGCATGCCGCCCATTACACCCCGGTGACCGACAAGCTTATCCCCACCGGTGAGTTGGCCCCCGTGGCCGGTACGCCGATGGACTTCACCAAGCCCACCGCCATCGGCACCCATATCAAGGCCGATCACCCGCAGCTCAAATTCGCCGAACCCAAACAGGGCGGTTTCGATTTCAACTGGGCGCTTGACGCCAAGGGTGACGTGAGCAAACTGGCCGCTGATGTCTACGACCCACAGTCCGGACGGCGCTTGGAGCTCTACACCACCGAGCCTGGCGTGCAGTTCTATACCAGCAACTTCCTCGACGGCACGATCAAGGGCAAGCACGGCAAGGTCTATCCGCATTGGGGCGCGTTCACTCTGGAAACCCAACACTACCCCGACTCGCCAAACCAGCCGAACTTCCCGTCGACCCGGCTTGACCCCGGCCAGACCTACACCCAGACCATGGTGTTGAAGTTCTCCGCACAATAAATCCTGCCCTTCGAAAAGATCGTTCCCACGGCGGAGGGGACGATCAACCTTGAACACCTGGTCTATCCTGCTGCCACACGTCTGATGTTCTGCAAACAGGAGGTAGACATGAGGACTCTGGAACTGGCTGGCGAGGCCGTACCGGTGATTGGCCAGGGCACCTGGCGCATGGGTGAAGAAGCGTCGCTTCACAAGAAGGAAGTGGCGGCCCTGCGCCTGGGCATTGAATTGGGCATGACGCTGATCGACACGGCGGAGATGTACGCCGAGGGCGGCGCCGAAGAGGTCGTTGGGGAAGCGATCACCGGCCTGCGGGACCAGGTTTTCCTGGTGAGCAAGGTGTATCCCCACAATGCCAGCCGCAAAGGCATCGCGCTTGCCTGCGAACGCAGTTTGCGCCGACTGGACACCGATTACATCGATCTCTATCTGCTGCATTGGCGCGGGCAATACCCGCTGGAAGAAACCGTCGAAGCGTTCGAACGCCTGCGCGAAGAAGGCAAGATCGGCCGCTGGGGCGTGTCGAACTTTGATGTCGCGGACCTTGAAGAACTGGCTTCACCGGCCTGCGCCACCAACCAGGTGCTGTACAACCTGCAGGAGCGTGGCATTGAATTCGACCTGCTGCCCTGGTGCCAACAGCAAAGCATGCCAGTCATGGCTTACTGCCCGGTCGGCCAGGGCGGGCAACTGCTCAAGGACCACACCTTGGGCCAGATCGCCGAACGCCATGGCGCAACCCCAGCGCAGATCGCCCTAGCCTGGCTGTTGCGTCAGGACAATGTCATTGCCATTCCCAAAGCCGTTCAGAGCGAACATGTGCGCTTGAACGCCGAAGCGGCCAACCTGAAGCTCGCACCCCAGGATCTGGCGGCGCTGGATTTGATATTCCCGCAGCCCGAAGGCAAGCAGCGCTTGGCGATGGTCTAGTTCTCACGAGCAAAGCGCTTTTGTGGCGAGGGAGCTTGCTCCCGCTGGGGCGCGTAGCGGCCGCTTCTGGCGGTTGCTGCGCAAACCAGCGGAAGCAAGCGCCCTCGCCACAAGAGCCTCCCGCCCGCAACACTGGCGCATCCGTCAGAACAAGCCCATCTGCCCCCCCACCAGGGTCGAGAAATCGTCATCCACAAACGGCAGAATCGCGTCCGCCACCGGTTGCAGCTGTTTGGTCACGTAATGGTCGTAATCGATCGGCGCGCTGCGGGTTTCCAGCGGCTCAGGGCCGGCGACAGTGATCACGTAGCTGATCCACCCGCCGTTCTGGTATTGCCGCGCACGGCCCTGGCGCTGGTTGAACTCGTCAGCCAGCCGCGCGGCGCGCACGTGCGGCGGTACGTTGCGTTCGTAGTCTTCCAGAGGCCGGCGCAAGCGCTTGCGATAGACCAGCCGATCATCGAACGCTCCGGCCAGGGTCTGGTGCACATAATCGCGCACATAATCCTGGTAAGGCTTGCGGTGGAAGATCCGCCCATACAGCTCCTGCTGGAACTGCCGGGCCAGCGGCGACCAGTCGGTGCGCACGGTTTCCAGGCCCTTGTAGACGATCTCGTCGCTGCCGTCGGCGCGGGTGACCAGCCCGGCATAGCGCTTCTTGCTGCCCTCTTCCGCGCCACGAATGGTGGGCATCAGAAAACGTTTGAAATGGGTTTCGAACTGCAACTCCAGTGCGCTCTCCAGCCCGAACTCATCACGCACGTGTTCGCGCCACCACTGATTGACGTATGCCACCAGCTCCTGGCCGATGGACGCCGCCTCTTCCTGGCCGTGGGCCCGGCGCAACCAGACGAACGTGGAATCGGTATCACCGTAAATCACCACATGCCCCCGGGCTTCGACCAACTGCCGGGTGCGCTGCATGATCTGGTGACCGCGCAGGGTGATGGAGGACGCCAGCCGCGGATCGAAGAAACGACAGCCACTGGAACCGAGTACGCCATAGAAGGCGTTCATGATGATTTTCAATGCCTGGGACAGCGGTGCATTGTGTTCCCGCTTGGCGGTTTCCCGGCCTTCGGCTACCCGCGCCACAATGGCCGGCAGGCAATGCCGCGTGCGGGAGAAACGTGCCCCGCGAAAACCTGGCACCGACTGGCTTTCGTCCGGGTGGCGCAGGCCTTCGATCAGGCCTACCGGGTCGATCAGGAAGGTGCGGATGATCGACGGATACAGGCTCTTGTAGTCCAGCACCAGCACCGACTCGTAGAGCCCCGGCTGGGAATCCATGACAAAACCACCCGGGCTGGCCTCGGGCGGGCGCTGGCCAAGGTTCGGCGCAACGAAACCCTGGCGGTGCATCAGTGGCATGTACAAGTGTGTGAAGGCCGCCACCGAACCACCGCTGCGGTCCGCCGGCAGACCGGTGACACTGGCCCGCTCCAGCAGGAACTTGAGCAGCTCGGTCTTGGCGAAGATCCGCGTCACCAGCTCACAGTCCTTGAGGTTGTAACGGGCCAGGGCCGGTTTGTCCTCGGCAAACATGCGATTGATCTCGTCCATGCGCTGGTACGGGTTGTCGATGGACTTACCCTCTCCCAACAACGTCTGGGCGACATTTTCCAGGCTGAACGAAGGGAAACTCCAGGTCGCCGAACGCAGCGACTCAATGCCGTCGATGATCAGCCGGCCTGCCGCCGAGGCGAAAAAGTGATTGTTGCGCGCGCCATGCTCGCGCCACTGCATCTCCTCCCCGCCTCGCCCCAGGCGTAGCGGCACGGCCAGGCGCCGGGCGTGCTCATGCAGCACGCGCAAATCGAACTGCACCAGGTTCCAGCCAATGATCGCGTCAGGGTCGAAACGGGCGAACCAATCGTTGAGTTTCTTCAGCAGCAAAGTGCGCGATTCACAATATTCGAGCTGGAAATCCACGGCAGTATCGTCGCCATTGGGCGGGCCGAGCATATACACCTGACGCTCGCCGCAGCCTTCAAGGGCAATGGAGTACAAATCGCCCTGGGCGGTGGTTTCGATGTCCAGGGACACCAGACGCAAAGGCGGACGATACTCGGGCGCCGGTTTCATCTGGGCGTCCAGCAGCAGGCCCTCAGCGGCCTTTGTGCCACCGAACCAGACCGGCGCGGTGATGAAACGCTCCATCAGGTAGCGTTCCGGTGGACGGATGTCAGCTTCGAACACCTCCACGCCGGCACGGCGCAAGGTGGTGTCCAGGCGCATCAGTTGGGCATGTTGCCGGCAATACAGGCCCAGCACCGGTCGATGCTCGAAATCCAGCAGGTCCAGGGGGCGCAATTCAACGTCCTTCTCCCCTTGCAGCAAGGCTTCGACCTGACCGCGCTGAATCTGTGGCACGAATGCCACCGACGGCTGCACCGGCAAGCGCACGCGCCGGGGGCCGGTGTCGGTCGCCAGCCAGAATTCGACTTCGGTGCCGGCCGGGGTATCGCGCCAATGCCGGGTCAGGACGAAGCCCTGCTGTAGATCCACCGCTGCAACCTCGATTTTTTGCGTAAGCGACGATTCTACCTGTGGTGAGGGGATTTATCTGTGGGAGCAAGGCCTGCCCCCACAGTGGCGATAAATCCCTCGCCCCAACAGTGCATGGCCTCACTTCGGTGGTGAACTCACCGACAATGACGTTTTTGGACGACTGACTGCCGCTTTACCGCTTGCTCTGCGCCGTTGGGTCTACGATTCTTAAACCACCTGCAAAAACAACACCTGAGGCTTCCCCATGAAAACCGTCGCGCAGTTGCTCCGGATCAAAGACGAGAAAAACCAGCAAGTGCACACCATTTCACCGGACGACATGGTGCTGCAGGCCCTGATGCGCATGGCCGAGAAAAACGTCGGTGCCCTGCTGGTGGTGAAGAACGGCGAAGTACTGGGGATCATCAGTGAGCGCGACTACGCGCGCAAAATGGTCTTGCATGGCCGCTCCTCAGTAGGCACCAAAGTGAGCGACATCATGGTGTCACCCGTGATTACGATAGACCCCCACCAGAATGTCGAAACCTGCCTGAGCATCATGACCGAAAAACATTTGCGGCATTTGCCGGTGGTCGAAGACGGCAAACTCGTCGGTCTGCTGTCCATTGGTGACCTGGTCAAGGAAGCGATTGCCGAGCAGGCGGACCTGATCCGACAACTGGAGCAATACATTCGCGGCGAATGACCCGTTCGGGCGGGTTGCTCAATCCCAACCTCCTTCTATATTGAAGGAGTTGTCCTGCCGAGCATCCCGATGGCCGATACCGACCGACTGATCATTTGCGAACATTGTGATGCGGTGTACGAGCCGATGGTGCTCGCTGCGCATCAGAAAGCCTCGTGCGTGCGGTGTGGCGCGGTGATTCAGCGCTACAACGGCCTGACCATTGAACAGCGCCTGGCCTTGAGTGTGACGGCAGCGGTGTTGTGGGCTTTCGCCAACATCTATCCAGTGATGAGCATCCGTCTCCAGGGGCTGAGCAACAGCGCGACGCTGTGGGATTCCATCGTGGCCCTGAGCCAGGGCCCCATCACCTTCATCGCCCTGGTGGCCGCGGTGGCGATCATCATTGCCCCGGTCTTTCAGTTGGTATTGCTGATCTGGGTGCTGGCCTACGCCTACGCCAATCAACGGGCGCCGGGGTTCAGTCTGTGCATGCGCAGCCTGGAAGCACTGCGGCCGTGGAGCATGCTGGAGGTGTGCCTGTTGGGTGCGCTGGTGGCGGTGATCAAACTCGCCGGGCTGCTGGACGTGCTGCCGGGCATCGGCCTGTTTGCCCTGGCCGCCCTGAGCCTGCTGATGATCCGCATCGCCGGACGCGATGTGCGCGATTTGTGGGACAACCTATGAACCGCGAACCGTTGCCTCCCCCGCCCTTGGCCCGCGACCTGAACCTGTGCCTGTGCCACAGCTGTGGCCTGGCCTGTGACATGAGCGACGAGCCCGAGACCTGCCCCCGCTGCGACGCCCCGTTGCACCGGCGCAAACCCGACACCCTCACCCGTACCTGGGCCTACATGCTGGCGGCATTGGTGTTCTACATTCCGGCCAACCTGCTGCCGGTGATGAATACCCAGATGCTCGGGGATGGCGCCGACAGCACCATCATCAGTGGCGTCATCGAGTTCTGGCAGGGCGGCGCCTGGGACATCGCCCTGATCATTTTCATCGCCAGCATCGCGGTACCAGGCATCAAGTTCGTGGTACTGACCTTGCTGTTGGTCACCGTGCAGCGGCGCAGCACCTGGGCCCAGGTCCAGCGGGCGAAACTGTATCGGCTGGTGGAAGTCATCGGCTACTGGTCGATGCTCGACGTGCTGGTGGTGGCGCTGGTCGCGGCGCTGGTGAAATTCCAGGCACTGAGCGATATCGAGCCGCGACCGGGCATCCTGTTTTTCGGCCTCGTGGTGCTGTTCACCATGCTGTCGGCCATGAGCTTCGACCCGCGCCTGATCTGGGACACCCAACCATCCGAGGAGGCCATGGATGAAGTCGCAAGCCACTGACGGGCAGCAACCGGCACCAGGTCGCGCCCATGTCACCAGCCGCCGCTGGACGGTGTCGCTGGTATGGATAGTGCCGATCATCGCGGTGCTGGTAGGGTTGTCCCTGGTGGTCAACAACTGGCTGCAGGAAGGTCCGACCATCACCATCACCTTCAAGACCGGCCAGGGCCTGACCGCCAACAAGACACCGGTCAAATATCGCAACGTGGTCATCGGCCAGGTCACCGACGTGCAATTGAGCGACGACCAGAAGAACGTCACCGCCACGGTCAAGCTGGCCAAGACGGCGGAGACCTTCACGCACGAGGACTCGGTGTTCTGGGTCGTACGCCCGCGTATCGGAGCCGGCGGAATTTCCGGGATCGATACCCTGCTGTCAGGGGATTTCATCGGGGCCGACGCCGGTCAATCGAAGGTTCGTGCCAAGTCCTTTACCGGCCTGGAAGCCCCGCCACCGATCACCTACGGTGAACCGGGCAAGCGCTTCACCCTGCATTCCCAGGACCTCGGTTCACTGGACATCGGCTCGCCGGTGTACCTGCGCAAGATTCCGGTGGGCCAAGTGGTGTCCTATGCGCTGGATGCCGATGGCAAAGGGGTCAACATCGACGTATTCGTCAATGCCCCCAACGATGTCTACGTCACCGAAAACACCCGGTTCTGGAACGTCAGCGGCGTGGACGTGAACGTCGGTGCCAACGGCTTTGCGGTCAAGACCGAGTCACTCTCGGCGCTGCTGGTGGGCGGCATCGCATTTCGGGCACCGGAATACAGCCCCAACGACAGCCCCGCTAGCGAGGACAAGACGTTCGAGCTGTTTGCCGACCAGCAGAGCGCCCTGGCCCCGCCGGATGGCAAGGCGCAATACCTGGCTTTACGCTTCGATCAGGCATTGCGCGGATTGCGGGTCGGAGCGCCGGTCGAATTCCTGGGCATCGAAGTGGGCAGGGTCGTCGCCATCAATCTGGATTTCGACGAGAAGCTGCGCAGCTTCCCGGTCAATGTCGGTGTGGTGTTCTACCCTCAGCGCCTGGGCAAGGCCCATGAAAAACTGCTCAAGGCGCTCAATCACAACCCGGATGACGAAGCTGCCGGCGCTCGCCTGATCGGCAGTTTCGTCGAACGCGGCCTGCGTGCCCAGGCCCGTAGCGGCAACCTGCTGACCGGGCAGTTGTACATCTCGCTGGACTTCTACCCCAAGGCTGAAAAAGTCACTTTCGACGCCAACGCCCGCCCGGTCCGTATACCGACCATCCCGGGCAGTCTCCAGCAACTGCAGGAACAACTGCAGGCGATGGTCGAGCGAATCAACAAGCTGCCCCTGGAAAGCGTTGCCAACAACCTGAACGGCAACCTGGTTGAATTGCGCAAAGGTCTGGCCCAGTTCAACAGCAAGACCCTGCCAAGCGTGCAAAACACGTTGCAGGACGTGAGCAAGACCCTGCAATCGGCCAACTCGACCCTGGCCGAAGATTCGCCGCAACGCGAACAACTGACGCAGACCCTGGACGATCTTGGGCGCATGTCGCGTTCGTTGCGCGAGCTGTCCGACTACCTGAGCCGCCATCCCGAATCATTGCTTCGCGGCCGTCCCAAGGATGCACCGGCGCAAAACCTCACATTGCCGGCGAACGAATGACCACAGGAGCACGCCCCATGCCGCTGATGCTGAAACTCCCCCTGGTTGCCTTGGTGCTGCTGCTTGCTGCCTGCCGCGGCGATCCGATCCAGTACCACACCCTGAGCCCGGCTCAACCTGCCGGCCAGCCACGCACGAACATGGACATCCAGCTCGAGCAGGTGAGCGTTCCGCCTCAGGTGGACCGCGCGCAAATGGTCATCCGCCAAGGCAACAGCGGGCTGGCGATCCTGGAAACGCAATGGTGGGGCGCCAGTCTGGCCGATGAACTGCGCAGCAGCCTGGACGAACAACTGAGCAACCCAGGCGCAGCGAAGCTACTGCTGCGGGTGGATGTGCAGCGCTTCGATTCGATCCCCGGCCAATATGCCCGCATGGACGTGCAGTGGCGCCTGCGCGAGCTGGGCAACGAAGCCCATACCCTGACCTGCCGTAACAGCCTGCAAACGCCGGCGGGGAGCAGCATCGATGAGCTGGTGACGGCCCATCAGCAGAATGTCCGACAGTTTGTCGGCCTCGTTGAGCAAGCCGCCACCAAAATGAGATGCCCTTGACCCGTAGGCGCTGCCGAAGGCTCGGGCCGCGTTTGGACGATCTTTCGGTTTTAATCTTTCTTTGCTACTCGGAAAAACCACAGCCTCGCTGCGCTCGACAGCGCCTACAAGGGCCAGTGCAGCGACAGCACCGGCGCAATGCGCGGATGGCGGTCGATGCGTTCCAGTAGCTCGTAGAACGGCGGTCGGGCATTCAGAATGGCCTCCCGCGTGTCTTCCCACTTCGTGACCACGGCGGCCAGGATATCCAGCGCTCCCGGCTCGGCACCGCTGAGAAAAGGGCGGGCCGCAAACTGGTCGGCAAACAGCGCCCAGTTACGATATAGCCGCTGTCGGGTGCCCGACACCAATTGCTGCCGGGTCGCTTCATCCGCGTCGACCAGCCAGCGCTCTGGAAAATCGATGATGCCGATGGGCGTGTAGCAATTGGCGACGATATAGACCAGGCCCCGTATGGCTTGAGCACGTTGCGCCGGATCGTCCGGCAGCAACTTCGATTCAGGAAACACCAACCCGAGGTGGATCAAAATCGCCGCGGCTTCGGTCAGCACCGAACCGTCCGGCAATTGCAAGGTCGGGACCTGCTTCTGAGGGTTCAATGCCTGTAGCTCTTTCGCCGCCTCGTTGTCTTCGGTCGAATAGGCATCGACACGGCGATAAGGCACGCCACACAGGCACAGGGCGATCTCCACAGCCGAAGAGCCGGATTGCCGGTAGCCGAATAACTGATACATGAACTTGCCTCCTGCGCTTGGGGGGTAGCCGGTAGAACCCGCGGGCCCGCCAGTGTTCCACCCGGCAGACGACACGCACTCTCCATGGAAGCGAGCCTGCTCGCGATGTCGGCGGATCAGCCAACATCAATATTGCTTGCCAACCGCTCGGCGAGGTATCACCGCCGTCGATATTCACCATCAGGCCAATGAAGTTCTCTTGATTGTCGCTCCGGACAACAATGGCTCCACACCAACCCACTGCATCCCCGGAGCACACCATCATGAAACGCCAAATCATCCTCAGCCTCGCTTTCTCGGTACTGGCAGCCAACGCATTCGCCGCCTCCTCCCACCCGGTCGTTGCCGAAGGTGGTTCTGATCGACTGATCGAAAAACGTGTTGCCGAAGGCGGCTCCGATCGCCTGATCCAGAACCGCGTTGCCGAAGGTGGCTCTGATCGCCTGATCCAGAACCGCGTTGCCGAAGGTGGCTCTGATCGTCTGCAACAGAATCGCGTCGCTGAAGGTGGTTCCGATCGTCTGCAACAGAACCGCGTTGCTGAAGGTGGTTCCGATCGCCTGCAACAGAATCGCGTCGCTGAAGGTGGTTCCGATCGTCTGCAACAGAACCGCGTCGCTGAAGGTGGCTCCGATCGTCTGCAACAGAACCGCGTCGCTGAAGGTGGTTCCGATCGTCTGCAACAGAACCGCGTTGCTGAAGGTGGTTCCGATCGTCTGCAACAGAACCGCGTTGCTGAAGGTGGTTCCGATCGTCTGCAACAGAACCGCGTTGCTGAAGGTGGTTCCGATCGTCTGCAACAGAACCGCGTTGCTGAAGGTGGTTCCGATCGTCTGCAACAGAACCGCGTTGCTGAAGGTGGTTCCGA
This sequence comes from Pseudomonas sp. JL2, assembly GCF_031570495.1. NCBI lineage: Bacteria > Pseudomonadati > Pseudomonadota > Gammaproteobacteria > Pseudomonadales > Pseudomonadaceae > Pseudomonas > Pseudomonas sp. JL2. The sequence goes on along the minus strand of NZ_JAKUDH010000006.1, from coordinate 5,986 downwards.
TCGTCTGCAACAGAACCGCGTTGCTGAAGGTGGTTCCGATCGTCTGCAACAGAACCGCGTTGCTGAAGGTGGTTCCGATCGTCTGCAACAGAACCGCGTTGCTGAAGGTGGTTCCGATCGTCTGCAACAGAACCGCGTTGCTGAAGGTGGTTCCGATCGTCTGCAACAGAACCGCGTTGCTGAAGGTGGTTCCGATCGTCTGCAACAGAACCGCGTTGCTGAAGGTGGTTCCGATCGTCTGCAACAGAACCGCGTTGCTGAAGGTGGTTCCGATCGTCTGCAACAGAACCGCGTTGCTGAAGGTGGTTCCGATCGTCTGCAACAGAACCGCGTTGCTGAAGGTGGTTCCGATCGTCTGCAACAGAACCGCGTTGCTGAAGGTGGTTCCGATCGCCTGCAACAGAATCGCGTCGCTGAAGGTGGTTCCGATCGTCTGCAACAGAACCGCGTCGCTGAAGGTGGCTCCGATCGTCTGCAACAGAACCGCGTTGCTGAAGGTGGTTCCGATCGTCTGCAACAGAACCGCGTTGCTGAAGGTGGTTCCGATCGTCTGCAACAGAACCGCGTTGCTGAAGGTGGTTCCGATCGTCTGCAACAGAACCGCGTTGCTGAAGGTGGTTCCGATCGCCTGCAACAGAACCGCGTTGCCGAAGGTGGTTCCGATCGTCTGACTCAGAACCGTGTATGAGTTGTTCAATCCAAATGCGTGACGAAACCCAACTCAATGTGTGGCGAAGGAGCCCCCTCGCCACAATGCTTCAAACACCTCTGGAACCTAACGCATCACCATGAAAGCCCGGCCTTATCCGCCGGGCTTTTTCATTGCCCACCGATTGCCTAGCGTCCCGCAGCCCGCGTCATACAACGCCGGTAACGCTCATCCACTCGCTTGGCGAACCACGCCGTGGTCAGCTTGCGCGTGATTTTCGGGCTCTTGAGCACGATTCCCGGTAACACCGCCCGAGGTAATTGCTTACCCTCGGCCTTCTCAGCCAATTCGAAGACCCGCTTGTACAGTTTGCTGTCCTCGAACGCCAGGCTGTCGCCCTGCTCCAACTGGTCGCGAATGGTCGGGTTGCGCATCCCCAGCGACCGGCCCAAGGTGCGCACCGCCAACTCGGTGCTGCCTGGCATGATGGAACCATGCAAGATCAAATCGCCGTCCAGAGCCAGGGGAATGCCTGAGGCACGACTCACTGCATGCTGGAATGCCGCGTTGCGGCTGGCGTACCATCCGGCATTGAAATCGGCGAAACGATACAGCGGTTCGGTGTAGCTCACCGGATACCCCAGCAGATGCGCAATACCGAAATACATCCCGCCGCGACGACTGAACACCTCCCGACGAATCGACCCATCCACCGCATAGGGATAATCCCGGGCATTAGCCTGGGCAAACGCGATGCTGACCTGCATCGGCCCGCCGGTGTGCACGGGGTTGAAGCTGCCGAACAGTGTCTTGCCCAAGGGCACCATGCCAATGAAGTCATCGAAAATCGCACTCAACTCCTTCTCGCTGCGCGCGGCATTGAGCCGATCACTGTAGCTTTTGCCATTGGGCGAACGCACCTGGAGGGCGCCGCTGATCAATAGACCCGGAATGTGCATCTTTGCCGCGCGACGATCGATTTCCTGCCGGGCGATCTTGCCCAACCCCGGTACCGCCGGATCAGCCTGGAACGTCGATTCCTGTTCGGTCACCGCCAGGACGGAACAGATATTCTGCGTCGTGGGTGAGATTTGCTGAGCGGCAAAAGCCACGTAGATATCCGTCGCCCAGCCCTCGCGATCCACAGTCTTGGCCGGCAACAACCGCACAATCTGCGCCTTGACCTCGGCAGGCTGGCGTTCCGGTTCCTGGGCCTGACGGCTGCCGCAACCGGCCAGGGTCAACAACGCGGTGAGGCTGATCATCAATCGATTGAGTTGCATGTTGCTCCATCAAGTCTGTTATTGCGCAGCAACCATACGATCAAAAGCCGGTACAGGCTATGTTCTGTTCATCAGAGCCAAAAGGGGTCTTGAGAGCAAAGAAGGCTCGACAGCAGCAAAAAGCTGACGTGAGAGATGGGTGGCCTAACACCATCAGTGTGGGAGCAAGACTCCACAGTAGATTTGGGTGGGTGTCTGTGGGAGCAAGGCTTGCCCGCGATGACGGCGGCACATCCGACATTGATGCAAGCTGGCCTACCACTATCGCGAGCAAGCTCGCTCCCACAGGGTTGACCGCGGATGCTCACAGTTTCAGTCCACGCCACAAGTCCCATGTGGGAGCGAGCCTGCTCGCGATGACGGCGGCACATCCGACATTGATACCAACTGGCCCCCCACTATCGCGAGCAGGCTCCCACAGGAAATCCAGCGTCGATCAGATCCCGCTTAGCGCCAGATCCATCGCAAAATAGGTGAAGATCAGGTCCGCCCCTGCTCGTTTTATCGCGCCGAGACTTTCTCGCACGACGCGGGCTTCGTCGATGGCGCCGGCCTGGGCGGCGAATTTGATCATCGCGTACTCGCCGCTGACCTGATAGGCCGACAGGGGCAGGTTCGAAGCCTGGCGAATATCGCGGATGATATCCAGGTACGCGCCGGCAGGTTTGACCATCAGTGCATCGGCCCCTTCCTGCTCATCGAGCAAGGATTCGCGCAGTGCTTCGCGGCGGTTCATCGGGTTCATCTGGTAGCTTTTGCGGTCGCCTTTCAAGGCACTGCCGCCCGCCTCGCGGAACGGACCGTAGAGCGCAGAGGCGAACTTGGTTGAATACGCCATGATTGCCGTCTGGCTGAAACCGGCTTCGTCCAGGGCTTTGCGAATGGCCTGGACCTGCCCGTCCATGGCGGCGGACGGCGCGATCACATCAGCCCCGGCACGGGCCGCCGCCACGGCCTGTTTACCCAGGTTGAGCAAGGTCCGGTCATTGTCCACTTCATGCCCGTGAAGCACCCCGCAATGGCCGTGATCGGTGTACTCACAAAAACAGGTGTCAGACATCACGATCATTTCCGGCACCGCGTCCTTGCAGATCCCGGCCATGCGCGACACCAGGCCGCGTTCGTTCCAGGTGTCGCTGCCATCGCTATCCAGATGATGCGACACGCCAAAGGTCATCACTGACTTGATACCGGCACGGGCATACCGCTCGATCTCACCGGCCAGTTTCGATTCAGGAATGCGCGCCACGCCCGGCATACTCTTGATCGGTACAAAGTCATCGATTTCTTCTTCGACGAAAATCGGCAGCACCAGGTCGTTCAGGGTGAACTCGGTTTCCTGGAACAGACTGCGCAGGCTCGCATTGCGACGCAGACGGCGTGGACGTGCTTCGGGGAACTGACTGGACATGGGACTCCTGAAAAATGGGTGCTCGATCGCAGGGGACAAAGCTTATGCCCTCACCCGCCTGGGCACAAACGCCGACCGGAAAACAGAGTTTTACCGGCCGGGCAATAATCGGCTTACAAGGTCAGTGAGCCATTGACGCAGGTCACCACCGCACCACCAATCCAGACGTCCTCGCCCACCTGCTCAACATGAATCCGCCCCGCCCGACCCATGGTCAAACCCTGGCTGACCACATAGCGCGACGGTGCCAGCCCCTTGGCCAGCATCCACTGGGCCAGCCCGGCGTTCAGGCTGCCGGTGGCAGGATCCTCCGGCATGCCGTCGCCGGCAATGAAACCGCGCACTTCAAATTGCGCCTCATCGCCATCCACGGCCGGTTCCCACGGCGCGATGACGCCCACGGCCAGATCCCGCAACTGCTGGTAATCGGGCTTGAGTGCCAACACTTGCTGGCGATTCTTGAGCATCAATGCCAACCAGCCGGCACCATTATCAACCCACTGCGCCTCGACAATCGCCTCGGCCTTCAACCCCAGTCCCTTGCGCACTCGCTCCAGCACTTGAGCCTCCAGCGGGCCGGACTTGAGCAAGGGCGGCGCCTGAAAAGCCAACCCGAAATCGCTGCGGCGAATTCTTACCAGGCCAACGCCACATTCCTGCACGATCTGCGGCCCTTTCGGCACGCCTCCGGCCTCCAGCCAGGCATGACAGCTGCCCAAAGTCGGATGACCGGCAAACGGCAGTTCAGTCGAGGTGGTGAAAATGCGCACCCGGTAATCCGCCTCCGGATGCTGCGGCGCCAGCAGGAAAGTGGTTTCGCTGAGGTTGGTCCAGTTGGCAAAAGCGGCCATGCGCTCGTCACTGATCTCGTCCGCCCCGAGCACCACCGCCAGCGGATTCCCCTTGAGCGGCACTTCGCTGAACACGTCCAATTGCTTGAAATTGAAACAGCTCGTCATCAGTCCACTCATTCCGGAATTTTCAACCCGCGTGCCACTGCCGGCCGCGCCAGGAAACGCTCCAACACCCGCGTTACATTCGGGAAATTCTGGATACCCACCAGATCCCCCGCTTCATAAAAACCGATCAAGTTGCGCACCCAGGGAAACGTGGCGATATCGGCGATGGTGTAGCGCTCGCCCATGATCCAGTCCCGGCCTTCAAGACGACCATCAAGCACCTTGAGTAGGCGCTTGCTTTCCTCGACGTAACGATCACGAGGTCGCTTGTCTTCATAGTCCTTGCCCGCAAACTTGTTGAAGAAACCCAACTGCCCGAACATCGGCCCGATCCCGCCCATCTGGAACATCAGCCATTGAATCGTCTCGTAGCGCGCCGCCGACTCCTGGGCCAGCAACTGCCCGCTCTTGTCCGCCAGATAAATCAGAATCGCCCCCGACTCGAACAACGCCAACGGCTGATCTCCCGGCCCATGAGGGTCGAGAATCGCCGGGATCTTGTTGTTGGGGTTCAAGGAGAGGAACTCCGGGGACAGCTGGTCATTGCTGCCGAAGTCCACTTTGTGGGGTTCGTAGGGCAGGCCGATTTCTTCCAGCATGATCGAGACTTTCACGCCGTTGGGGGTCGGCAGGGAGTAGAGCTGGATCCACTCCGGGAACTGGGCGGGCCATTTTTGGGTGATGGGGAATGGGGTTAGGTTGGGCATGGGAGCGGACTCCAGAGGGGGAAGAAAAAAGCGGAGCATAGTTCAGAATGATTGCCGTGACATCAGGAAAGCATCTACATGAACCACCCCGCTGCAAGCAGGCCTAACTTCCCATACGACCACAACTTATTCATCCACATTTTTTATAGATTCCAGCCATAGAAAAAAATAATCTTTCTGCAGCTGAGGATCACTCACTATATCCCGATCCTCATAATCAAATATATTAACTAGATCTGCTCTCGATGCACGCTTACCTAGAACATGCTCATAAGCCGCTATTCCTGATGACATTTGCGAGGACATACTTGAAGGACGTACACTAAGCTTGGCTCCTTTGCACAAAAATTTTATATCCGTATGCTCCTTAATAATTTTCCCTAGACACTCATACACATCCGCTCCCGAGTATTTCTTTGACCAGCCACTTTTAAAAGTCAGCAGAATAGTGGATTTTTGTGCGTTCACGTCCAGCACCACCTCTTCCCTCTGGCCATCTTTAATAACTGGAACAAGCTGTCTTTTCATGTGTTATTTCCTCTGGGGGTTGGGCAAAGAATACCCTACGTAGGAACCATCTCTTTTAAGCGGCGTAACGCCAATAATATCTTCCGTTCTTACTCGATCTGGAATTGCAATCTCATACTCATAGCTATAGGGAACGTCCTCTGGCGGAAGCTCCTTATTAACATCACGCCCAGGAATTTTTTTCAGAACATACAAATACCCTTTCCGCGTTCCATATTTTGTTCCAAAATCAAGCCCCACTTCAACGCTAGTTGTTGTGCTGACAAAATTACTCGGTGGATTTCTGTTATCCCAAATATGAAGCAGTAGGTCAGTACTTTTTCCCAAGCTCATAAAACCTTCTTTAAAAATGACCTCCGGCCCCCTCAGATCTCCACGATAAAGGTAGGTAGGTTTGGGTAGCGATTTTTCACCCTCATCCACCCCAACCTTAGCCGCCGGATCCTGAC